>NZ_JBDIVE010000010.1:0-186042 GCF_039631295.1 Uliginosibacterium sediminicola
ACGGCGAACACGACCGATTCCTTCACGGTCACGGTGAGCGATGGAAATGGTGGCACGAACACCGCGACCTACACGGTAAACCTGACGGCGGCCAACGACACGCCGACCCTAGCGACGCCGACAGCCGCCAGCTACACCGACACCTCGGCCAACGACAGCTTCAGCAATGACACGGGCACGCTGACCGCTACGGATCGCGATTCGGGTCAGACGCTGAGCTACGGCATCCAGGGCGGCACAGTCAGTGCCGGCGTGAGCACGCTGGCGGGGACCTATGGCAGCCTGAGCGTCAACACGAGTACGGGCGCCTACACCTACACGCCGAACGCCACGGCAATTAACGCGCTGACGGCGAACACGACCGATACCTTCACGGTCACGGTCAGTGACGGCAACGGTGGTAGCAATACCGCGACCTACACGGTGAATCTGACCGCCGCTAACGACACGCCGACCCTAGCGACGCCGACTGCAGCAAGCTACACCGACACCTCGGCCAATGACACGTTCAGCAATGACACCGGCACGCTGGCCGCTACGGACCGTGATTCGGGCCAGACCCTGACGTATGGCATCACGGGTGGCAGTGTTGCCAGCGGCGTGAGCACGCTGGCGGGGACCTATGGCAGCCTGAGCGTCAACACGAGTACGGGCGCCTACACCTACACGCCGAATGCCACAGCGATCAATGCGCTGACGGCGAACACCACCGATACCTTCACGGTCAGCGTGAGCGATGGCAACGGTGGCAGCAATACCGCGACCTACACGGTGAACCTGACCGCCGCGAACGACACGCCCACGCTCGCTACGCCGACGGCGGCGAGCTACACCGACACCTCGGCCAACGACAGCTTCAGCAATGACACGGGTACGCTGGCCGCTACGGATCGCGATTCAGGTCAGACGCTGACGTATGGCATCACGGGTGGCACAGCGGCCAGCGGCGTGAGCACGCTGGCGGGGACCTATGGCAGTCTCTCGGTCAACACGACGACCGGTGCCTACACCTACACGCCGAACGCCACGGCGATCAATGCGCTGACGGCCAGCACGACCGATTCCTTCACGGTCACGGTGAGCGATGGAAATGGTGGCACGAACACCGCGACCTACACGGTGAATCTGACTGCCGCGAACGACACGCCCACGCTCGCTACGCCGACGGCGGCGAGCTACACCGACACCTCGGCCAATGACACGTTCAGCAATGACACGGGTACGCTGGCCGCTACGGATCGCGATTCAGGTCAGACGCTGAGCTACGGCATCCAGGGCGGCACAGTCAGTGCCGGCGTGAGCACGCTGGCGGGGACCTATGGCAGCCTGAGCGTCAACACGAGTACGGGCGCCTACACCTACACGCCGAATGCCACAGCGATCAATGCGCTGACGGCGAACACCACCGATACCTTCACGGTCACGGTCAGTGACGGTAATGGTGGCAGCAACACCGCGACCTACACGGTGAATCTGACCGCCGCTAACGATACGCCGACACTGATCGTGCCGAGTGCCGCGAGCTTCACGGATACCAGTGCCAATGACAGCTTCAGCAACGACACCGGCAGTCTGGGCGGCACGGATCGCGACAGTGGCCAAAGCCTGGTCTATGGCGTCCAGGGCGGCAGTGTTGCGGGAGGTCTGAGCACGCTGGCGGGGACCTATGGCAGCCTGAGCGTCAACACGAGTACGGGCGCCTACACCTACACGCCGAACGCCACAGCCATCAACGCCCTCACCGCGAATACCAGCGAGAGCTTCACGCTGACGGTCAGTGATGGCAATGGCGGGACGACGACAACGAGCTACACGGTCAACCTGACGGGGGCCAACGATACGCCGACGCTGATCGTGCCGAGTGCAGCGAGCTTCACGGATACCAGCGCCAATGACAGCTTCAGCAACGACACCGGCAGTCTGGGCGGCACGGATCGCGACAGTGGTCAAAGTCTGGTCTACGGCGTCCAAGGCGGCAGTGTTGCGGGAGGTCTGAGCACGCTCGTGGGCACCTACGGTAGCCTGAGCGTCAACACAAGTACGGGCGCCTACACCTACACGCCGAACGCCACAGCCATCAACGCCCTCACCGCGAATACCAGCGAGAGCTTCACGCTGACGGTCAGTGATGGCAATGGCGGGACGACGACGACGAGCTACACGGTCAACCTGACGGGTGCCAACGACGCGCCGACACTGATCGTGCCGAGTGCCGCGAGCTTCACGGATACCAGTGCCAATGACAGCTTCAGCAACGACACCGGCAGTCTGGGCGGCACGGATCGCGACAGTGGCCAAAGCCTGGTCTATGGCGTCCAGGGCGGCAGTGTTGCGGGAGGCCTGAGCACGGTCGTGGGCACCTACGGTAGCCTGAGCGTGAACACCTCGACCGGGGCTTACATCTATACGCCCAATGCGACAGCCATCAACGCCCTCACCGCGAATGCCAGCGAGAGCTTCACGCTGACGGTCAGTGATGGCAATGGCGGTACGACGACGACGAGCTACACGGTCAACCTGACGGGGGCCAACGATACGCCGACGCTGATCGTGCCGAGTGCAGCGAGCTTCACGGATACCAGCGCCAATGACAGCTTCAGCAACGATACAGGCAGTCTGGGCGGCACGGATCGCGACAGTGGCCAAAGTCTGGTCTACGGCGTCCAGGGCGGCAGTGTTGCGGGAGGGGTGAGCACGGTCGTGGGTACCTACGGCAGCCTGAGCGTGAACACCTCGACCGGGGCTTACATCTATACGCCCAATGCGACAGCCATCAACGCCCTCACCGCGAATACCAGCGAGAGCTTCACGCTGACGGTCAGTGATGGCAATGGCGGGACGACGACGACGAGCTACACGGTCAACCTGACGGGTGCCAACGACGCGCCAACACTGATCGTGCCGAGTGCCGCGAGCTTCACGGATACCAGTGCCAACGACAGCTTCAGCGATGTGTCCGGCAGTCTGGGCGGCACGGATCGCGACAGTGGCCAAAGCCTGGTCTACGGCGTCCAGGGCGGCAGTGTTGCGGGAGGCCTGAGCACGGTCGTGGGCACCTACGGTAGCCTGAGCGTGAATACCTCGACTGGTGCTTACGTCTATACGCCGAACGCCACAGCCATCAACGCCCTCACCGCGAATGCCAGCGAGAGCTTCACGCTGACGGTCAGTGATGGCAATGGCGGTACGACGACGAGCTACACGGTCAACCTGACGGGTGCCAACGACGCGCCAACACTGATCGTGCCGAGTGCCGCGAGCTTCACGGATACCAGTGCCAACGACAGCTTCAGCGATGTGTCCGGCAGTCTGGGCGGCACGGATCGCGACAGTGGCCAAAGCCTGGTCTACGGCGTCCAGGGCGGCAGTGTTGCGGGAGGTCTGAGCACGGTCGTGGGCACCTACGGTAGCCTGAGCGTGAACACCTCGACCGGCGCTTACGTCTATACGCCCAATGCGACAGCCATCAACGCCCTCACCGCGAATACCAGCGAGAGCTTCACGCTGACGGTCAGTGATGGCAATGGCGGTACGACGACAACGAGCTACACGGTCAACCTGACGGGGGCCAACGACACACCGACGCTTGCCACGCCGACGGCGGCCAGCTTCACCGATACCAGCGCTGCCGACAGTTTCAGTGCGGCCAGTGGCAGCTTGGGCGGTAGCGAGCGCGATGCCGGTCAGACTTTGGTGTACGGTATTCAGGGCGGTGTGGTATCCGCGGGTAGTAGCACGCTGGTGGGCAGCTATGGTTCCTTGAGCGTGAATACCACGACCGGTGCTTACGTCTTCACGCCGAATGCAAATGCCATCAACGCGCTGAAATCCAACACGACGGAAAGTTTCACGCTGACACTGAGCGATGGTAACGGCAGCAGCACGACGACGAATTACACGGTCAGTCTTGCTGCGAGCAATGACGCACCGATCGTCAGCCTTGGCGTGCAGCCGCAAAGTTTCAGCGGTTCGGGCAGCTGGAGCTTTGTCATACCGAGCGGTGCTTTCAGCGATGCCGAGGGCGACAGCTTGAGCTTCAGCGCCACGCTGGCAGATGGCGGCGCGCTGCCTGCCTGGCTGAGTTTCGACCCGGCGACGCGCAGCTTCCAGGGCAACCCGCCGAATGATCTGTCGGCGCTTGCCGTCAAGCTCACGGTCAGTGATGCGCAGGGCGGCAGCGTGACGCAGAACTTCAGCCTCAGCTTGAGCAATGTGAATGATGCGCCCAGCGTGGCCAACGCGATTGCCAACCAGAGCTTCAACGGCTCGGGCACGATCAGCTTCAGTGTGCCGGCCAATACCTTCAGCGACGTCGATGGCGATACCTTGACGCTCTCGGCACGTCTGGCGGACGGTAGCGCCTTGCCGAGCTGGCTGAGTTTCGATCCGGTCAGCCGTAGCTTCTCCGGCCAGCCGCCCTCGGGTTCGACTGCGTTGAATATCGTCGTGTCTGCTGATGACGGCCACGGCGCTACGGTCACGACCGGCTTCACGCTGGATACCGTGGCGCCGCCGCCGGTGGTCGTTGAGCCTGCCGCGCCGTCGGCACCTGTGGAGACGGTACCGGTGACTGTGGTCGAGCCGAGTACCCCCGTGACGCCGACAGCCGAGATCACCTTCCTGTCGCCGGTTTCCAGCGGCACCATCACGCCGCCGCAGCTTGTGCCCGTTGTTGCGCCGGTGCAGAGTGAAACCTCAAGCACGTCGTCACAGGGGCAGACGGTGCCGCCTGTGCAGTCAGCCGCTAGCTCGGGTTTGGTGACTTTCGCGGCGGGCAGCGGGCTGGATGCGGGCAATCGTGCCGCGGTGCTGGAGGTGACCCGCCCGGATCAGGGCCAATTCAATTTCGACCTTGGCAGCCGGGTCAGTGTCACCGTGCCACAAGGCACCTTCGTGCACAGCAGTGCGACGGCGCAAGTCAGCGTTACGGCGATCCAGCAAGATGGTCAGGCCCTGCCGAGCTGGTTGAGCTTCAACCCGAGCACCGGCACCCTGGAAGGCACGCCGCCAGCCAGTGCGCAAGGTGAGATCGTGGTGAGGGTAATCGCTCGCGATCAGAACGGTCGTACGGCCGAGACGATGATCAAGATCCGCATCGGTCGCAACACCAGCCAGATCATGGGTGACTTTTTGCCGGCCGATGCTGATGTCTTGTCCCTGACATTGCCGCAGGCCGAGCGCGCGCCGTTACCCATCCGTGCCGGCCTGTCCGAGCAGCTGAAGTCAGCCGGGCAGCCGCGTGGCTTGTCGCCGCATTTGCGCGCAGTGGCCAAAGCAGCGTTGGTGGCGAGTAGTCGGGTATGACCGAGGCGAGACCGACGACACATCCGCTATTGCTACTGGTTGAGCTGGGACAGGCGGCGCGCCGCGCGAGCACGCTGCCGGAGCTGGGCTTTCTGCTGGTCAACGATACGCGGCGTTTGCTGCCGTATCGTCAGGCGCTGCTGTGGTTTGAGGGGCAGGGGCTGCATACCGTCTCGGGCTTGCTGGCTGCGGAGGCCAACACGCCGTTCAGCCTGTGGCTGAACCGGCTGATGAAGCATCTGAACGCGGGCGCTGCGTCCAGCGCACCGCTGCAGCGCATCCATCCCGAGGCGCTGCCTGCCGAGCTGGCTGCCGAATGGGGCGAATGGCTTGCGGAGCATGTCTATTGGGCGCCCCTGGCCGCCAATACGCAGCGTTTCGAATCGCGCGCGGGTGGCGTGCTCTTCGTCTGTGATGAGCCCTGGGACGAGGCGGCGCATCCCCTGCTGGCCGAGTGGATCGCGGTCTGGCTGCATGCCTGGAACGGCTTGCTGCGCCCTGTGCCGTATTCGCCCACCGCATTGCTCAAGCGTCTGCGCGCCTGGTTCGCGCAAGGTCAGGACCTCGCCTGGTGGCGCCGCCCCCGGCTGCAGTTGGCGCTGTTGGTGCTGGCCCTGATGCTGTGCCCGGTGCGGCTGAGCGTGCTGGCGCCGGGGGAATTGGTGCCGCTCGATCCGGCCGTGATCCGCGCCCCGCTCGATGGTGTGCTGGCCCAGGTGCATGTACGTACCAATCAGGCGGTCAAAGCGGGCGACCCGCTGTTCAGTTTTGACGAGGCCTCGATTGCCGCCCGTCTCGAAGTGGCCCGGCAAGCCCTCGCGACCGCCGAAGCTGAGTACCGGCAGATGGCGCAAATGGCCGTCTCCGATGTCCGCTCCAAGGCGCAGTTGTCCGGCGTGCTGGGCAAGATGGCCGAAAAGCAGGCCGAGGTGGATTTCCTCAGCGGGCAGTTCGCGCGCGCCAAAGTGCTGGCACCGCAGGACGGTGTGGCCTTGCTTGACGATCCGACGGAGCTGATCGGCAAGCCGGTACAAACCGGCGAGCGCATCATGCGGATTGCCAATCCGGCGGCCAAAGAGATCGAGGCCTGGATTCCGATTGGCGACGCCATTCCCTTGCCGGAGCATGCTGATGTGCAGCTCTTCCTGAGCGCTGCGCCGCTGTCTTCCGAACGCGGGCAGCTGCGCTATCTGGCCCACGATGCCTTGCCCCGGCCGGATGGCAGCTACGCCTATCGCCTGCGCGCCAGCTTGCCGGGCGGCAGTGATCAGCGCATTGGCATGAAGGGCACGGTGAAAGTCCAGGGCGGCTGGGTGCCGGCCATCTACTGGATCATGCGTCGGCCGCTGGCCAGCATCCGCCAATTCCTCGTGCTGTGATGAACGAACGCCTGCCCGCCCTGCGGCAAGAGCTCTCGCTGTTGCCCGGTCCCGTTCTGCCTGATGGTCAGCCGAGCTGGACCCTGCACGATCCGCTGCGCAATCTGTTCTTCCAGCTCGACTGGTCCTCGGTCGAGATGCTCAAGCGCTGGGACATGGCGCCCGCTGCGCTGCTCGAGGATATCCGCCGCGAGACCAGCTTGCAGCTTGATGCGGCGCAGCTGGAGGCGCTGCTACAGTTCCTGCAGCAGAACCAGTTGCTGATGATTGCGCCTGGTGCGGCGCCCGCGTTGGCCGAACGCTGGCGCCAGCGCCAGGGAACGTTCTGGCAATGGCTGCTGCACAACTACCTGTTCTTCCGGATCCCGCTACTGCGCCCCGATGCCTGGCTGACGCGCATGCTGCCGCGGGTGGATTTCTTCTTCTCGCGCCAGTTCGCCTATCTGAGCCTGCTGGCCGGCGTGCTGGGCTTGTTCGGCGTGCTGCGTGCCTGGCAAAGCTATAGCGCGACCCTGGTCGAGATGCTTTCCTTGAGCGGGGCGATCGCCTATGGCGCGACCCTGGCCGGCGTCAAAGTGCTGCATGAGCTGGGCCACGGTTTCACGGCCAAGCGCTATGGCTGTCGGGTACCTAGCATGGGGGTTGCCTTCCTCGTCTTGTGGCCCGTGGCCTATACCGATACCAACGAGGTGTGGCGCCTGACTTCACGCCGCCAGCGTGTGGGGGTGGCGGCGGCAGGCATCCTCACCGAGCTGACGGTGGCCGTCTGGGCAAGCCTCTTGTGGTGCCTGCTGCCCGATGGTGCGCTTCGCACGGCCGCTTTCCTCCTCTCCTCAACGACCTGGATCTCGACCCTGCTGATCAACGCCAGCCCCTTCATGCGTTTCGATGGCTACTTTCTGCTCGCCGACGCCCTGCAGATTCCCAATTTGCACCAGCGTGCGTTTGCGCTGGCGCGCTGGGATTTGCGCGAGCGCTTGTTCGGGCTCGGTGCGCCGCTGCCGGAGCTGTTTCCACGGCTGCGCCATGGCGGACTGATCCTGTTTGCCTGGGCCACCTGGATCTATCGGCTGACGCTATTTCTCGGCATCGCCTTCCTGGTCTATCACTTCTTCATCAAAGCGGTCGGCATCCTGCTCTTCCTGGTCGAGATGATCTGGTTCGTGGCCAAGCCCTTTTGGACCGAGTTCCGCGTCTGGCGCGAGATCTGGCCACAGGTGCGATCACGCCCGGCAACGCGGCGCAGCCTGCTGCTGGCGACGATCTTGCTGCTCTTGTTCGCCGTGCCCTGGCCGACCCGCGTGGTGCAGAGTGGCGTGCTCTATCCGGCCGTCGAGCAGGTTTTTTACGCGCCGCGCAATGCCCAGCTCAGCGCCATGCACGCCGAGGCTGGCGCAGCCGAAGCCGCCGGCGTGCGCCTGTTTGATCTGCGCTCGCCCGAGCTGGAACTGCGTGCCCGCCAGGCGCGTGCGCGCAGCGAGCAGCTGGACTGGCTGTCCGGCGCCTCGGCGTTTGATGCGGAGCGGCGCAAGGATTGGCAGGTGCTCAAGGAACAGCTGGGCACCTCGCAGGCCGAGCAGAAGTCGGTCGACGCCGATTCCGGGCAATACCACCTGAGCAGCAACTTGCCGGGCGTGCTGCGCGATCGCGATCCAGACCTGCGGGTGGGCGACTGGCTCAGCCCGCGTGAAGTGCTGGGGCGGATCAGCGGCCCGGGCTTTCTGCGCGCCACGGTGTATGTCGATGATGAAGACCTGGCGCGCATTGCCGCCGGTGATCGTGCGGTGTTCACGGCCGATGGCGGCAGCGGGCCGAATATTCGCCTGCGCGTCCTCGCCATCGATTCCGATGCCACCCGCACGCTGGCCGAAGGCGAGCTGGCCAGCATGTTCGGCGGCTCAATCAGCGTGCGCGAAAAACATGGCGCGCTCTACCCCGAGCGGGCGATTTATCGCGTGCAATTGCAAAGCGAAATCGAATACCCGCAGCAGCAGCACCGCTGGCGTGGTCAGGTCGCCATTGCCGCAGATTGGGAAGCGCCGGGCCTGCGTTATCTGCGCCAGTTTGTCGCCGTCCTCTGGCGCGAGTCCGGTTTCTGAGCGCGGCCTGGGGCCGCGCTTTTGACAGCTGTGTCGATCTTGCGTAAGCTCTTTCAACAGACGGCAAGATCTGCGAACGATCAAAAAATGCTGGCTATTTGATTCCCTGGCTGCTGCCCTGCAGGCAGCCACAGTGCCGCAAGCGCTGCAGAATCCGGGGGTATAGCTCAGTTGGTAGAGCAGCTGACTCTTAATCAGTAGGTCGTAGGTTCGAATCCTACTGCCCCCACCAAATTCCCGAACAGCTTAGGGCGTGCTTACATTCACGCGGCGGTTGCGCGGGTGCTGAATTGGGCGCAGAACAAGGCGCAGCGACGCTGTCAGGGTGGCCCCCTGAGGAGGAGCTGCAACGCTGTGCTGCGGTCAATTCAGTACCCGCCCTTAGGGTTGAAGTGCAGGGCTCGCCATCCTGCGTTGCGCTCCTTGTACAGGGCGATTTTGCCAACCGAGACCCTGCACTGTGTCGCGCGCCCGCTTTTGGCAAGCACGTGGCAAGCCCTGCACTTCAACGCAATCCGCCGGGTGAATGTAAACACGCCCTAGTCTACAGACTGGGCTTTTTGCTTTTGCGGCCCTTACTTTGCACGCGCACTTACACCATGGCCCTGCCCACGATAGACCCTGCTGATTACGCCGCACAACTGGCGGCCAAGCTGGCGCAGTTCAAGCACGACTTTGCGCCGCTGGGCTTGCCCGAGCCGGCCGTGCACGCCTCGGCGGCGCAGCATTACCGCATGCGCGCCGAATTCCGCATCTGGCACGCCGGCGAGCAGATCGATTACGCGATGTTCGACCCCGAGGAGCCCAAGCGGGCGGTGCTGATCGAGTATTTCCCGGTCGCCTGCGAGGCCATCTGTGCGGCCATGCCGCGCTTGCGCGCCGTGCTGCAGGACAATGCGGCGCTGAAGACGCGGCTGTTCCAGGTGAATTTCCTCGCCACCCTGAGCGGCGAGCTGATGATCACCCTGATCTATCACCGCAAGCTCGATGCCGCCTGGGAGCAGGCTGCGCGGGAGCTGGCGGTGCAGATGCAGGCGCAGATCGTCGGCCGCAGCCTGAAGCAGAAGATCGTGCTCGAACGCGACTGGCTACTCGAATCCTTCGAGATGAATGGCCGCACGCTGCGCTACAAACACATCGAAGGCGCTTTCACCCAGCCCAATGGCGGCGTCAATCGCCAGATGCTGGCCTGGGCCTGCGCGCAGGCTGGCGAGCTGGGCGGCGATCTGCTGGAGCTGTACTGCGGCAATGGCAATTTCACCGTCGCGCTGGCGCCGCAGTTCGGCCGCGTGCTGGCCACCGAGGTGAGCAAATCCTCGGTCAATGCCGCGCATTACAACCTGGAGGCGAATGGCGTCGACAATGTGGCGATGGTGCGCATGTCCAGCGACGAGATCAGCGATGCGCTGGCACGCACGCGTGCCTATCGGCGCATGAAGGACATCGATCTCGACAGCTACGCCTTCTCGACCCTGTTCGTCGATCCGCCGCGCAGCGGCCTGGATGCGCCGACCCTGGCGCTGGCTGCCGGCTTCCGCAACATCCTCTACATCTCCTGCAACCCGCACACCTTGCTCGACAATGCGCGCGCCCTGCAGGCGACGCACGAGATCCGCGCCTCAGCGGTATTCGACCAGTTCCCCTACACCCACCACCTTGAGTGCGGGCTGCTGCTGTCGCGCCGCTGAGGCTTTTCTGTCAGCCTAAAGTCCGTGCGCGGTCTTGTAGTTGAGGGTGTAGGCGATCTTGCCGGGCTTGCTGTTGCTGATGGCCTTGCTCAGGTCGCCAAAAGTGCCCTTGTTGTAGGCGCTGCCGGCATTGATGCTGGCGAGCTTGCCCAGATCAGCGCCGGTTTTGCCGGCAATGATCGGGTCGCTCGCCGCGACCATCAGCAAGGACGCGTTCCATACGGCGCCGAGATAACCGGTGTCGGCGACCGGATCGGTGAGGCTGCTGTTGAGCTTGCTCAGATCGAAGCTGGCCAGCTTGAAGCTGCTGTTGGCGCGTAGCCACTCGGCCCAGTAGAACTCCAGGAAGTCGGTGCTGATGCTCGGCTTGCTGTAGCCGACGTCGCGGGTGAAATAGACCAGCGAGCGATAGACATCATTCTGCAAGCCGTTCTTGAGCCCCAGTCCGCTGGGCAGTTTGTCGGGCGTGATGGTGTTGTCATTGCCGTCCTTGAGCCACAGATAGTTGTTGCTGCTCATCTGGGTCCAGAACGCGCTGCCGGAATAGGCCGAGAAATTGTTTTTGACGAGTACCGGAACGACCAGGTTGGGCCCGCCGTCGGCGACTTCGTAATAGGTCGACATGCCGTGGTGACCATCGGTCAGGTATAGGCTGCTGCCGTTGGGGCCGACGACAACGGTGGGCAGCACCGTGGTATCGCGCTTGCTGGTGTCGGTCAGCGTGCAGCTGAAGCTGCTGGCATCGCTCAAGCTGGAGCTGGTGGTCGAAGTGGCGACGCCCGTCATGCCGGTGTCGGCGCAGAAGTCGTCGAACTTCTTGCTCGGCACCAGCTCGTAGCGGCCGAGCTTGTAATAGATCTGGTCATAGCCCAAACCGCCTTGGGTGGGCTTGAGATCGGAGAGCTTGACCAAAATGACGCTGCCGATGCTGGCCGTGCTCCAGGGGCCCGGCGCCACCGAGGACGCCGAGGAGGATGCGGAGCTGGTGACTGCGTCGTCCTGCCCACCGCAGGCGGTCAGCAGACCCAGACTCAGGCACAGAATCGCCATCCAGGCGGTGGCGTGTGGCGTGCGTTGCATAAGCGTCAAATCCCTTGTGGCGGCAAAGGGGGCGACGCTAAAGCTTCAAGGTGACAGCTTGATGACGAGCGCTTGCCTGGCGCCTAGCCTGCTTGCAAGCTGTGGTGTGCACCACGCTGGGCTTGCCAGCTCGATACGCTCATCACGCAGGCGATGATCAGGAACACCGGCACGGCGCCGAACAGGGTGCTCACTGCGCCGTAGACCGAGGGGCCGGTGAGGCCCATCAGATTACCCATCATCGAACGCAGACCGGCGCCTTCGCCGGCCTTGCCGTCGGGCATGGCGCGGTAGATCAGGCTGAGGATGTTCGGCTGGCCGGCACCGGCGGCAAGGCCGAAGATGAAGCCCAGCGTGGCCAGCAGCACGCTGCTGCGGGCCAGCGGCAGCAGGAAGAAGACACTGGCAGTGAGCGCAAAGGCAAGACTCAGCTGGCGCCACTCCGGCATGCGGCGCGAGAGCCAGGGCAGGGCTGCGCGAATGGCGAAGGTGCCGATCGCGAAGGCCGACAGCACCATGCCGATCACCGTGGCCGAGTAGCCGCGCGCCTGGCCGAGCACCGGCACCATGAAGTTGAAGCCATCCCAGGCCATCGACACGGTCATCGCCAGAATATAGATGCGCAGCAGCTGCGGGCTGCTGAAGACCATCCGCACCACGCTGGCATCGCCGCGCGGCGCGCGTGCCCGCTCGCGCTTGCCATCGGGCAGATGCACGCGGTACGAGGTGAGGAAGCTGCCCAGCACGATCAGCGCCAGTCCGCCAAAGGCCGCACGAAAGCCGCTGAAGTCGATCAGCAGGCCGACCAGCGAGGGGCCGACGACCGAGGACACCGAGTTCCCCAGCTGCAGCCAGCCGATCATGCCGACGCGCTCGCTCTCCTGCTCGAAGTCCATGTAGGACACGCAGACATTGGCCGCCAGCATGTAGCTGCCAAAACCGAAGCCGCCGAGGGTCGCGGTCAGCAGGATCACCGGCAGATTGAGCCACAGCACCGGCAGCGCCAGCCCGCAGATCATGGCGATCAGGCTCAGGCGCATCACCAGGCGCGGCCCGACGCGGTCGATCCAGCGTCCCATGTGCAGCGACAGCAGTGCCGGCAGTAGACCGTAGAGGCTGTAGGCGATGCCGGCCATGGCCTCCGAGCCGCCGTGACGCAGGGCAAACAGCGATGCCGCGACACGCCCGCCCGACATGGTGACGTGGGCCAGCACCGACACGGCGATCAGGGAAAGCACTTGAGTAGGCGCTTTGGCGAAAAAACGCGACAGTTGGGCCGTGAACATGGCAGCATCTTAGGCGTCGGGCGGCCGATTGCCAAAGTCATCCGACCAGCCTGCCGCCTGCTATGACTGCCTGAAGAGAATGCCCCTGATGACGAAGTCCGCGCTGCATGTCGATATCTTCTGTACCGTCATCGACAACTTCGGCGACGCGGGCGTGTGCTGGCGTCTGGCGCGTCAGCTGGCGCTCGAACACGGCTGCCGCGTGCGGCTGTGGATCGACCAGCCCGTGGTGCTGCACGCCCTGGTGCCGGAGCTGCGCGGGCGCCGCGAATGGCAGGGCGTTGCGCTCGGCGACTGGCAGGAGGCGGCCGCAGCCGTGCCGGCGCAGCTGGTCATCGAAGCCTTCGCCTGCAATCCGCCCGCCAGCTACGTGCAGGCCATGCAGGCGTGCAATCCGCCGCCGCAGTGGATCAATCTCGAATACCTCAGCGCGGAAGACTGGGTGGAAGGCTGCCATGGCCTGCCCTCGCCGCAGCCGGGCGGCTTGCGCAAGTACTTCTTCTTCCCAGGCTTCACGCCGCAGACCGGCGGTTTGCTGCGTGAGCAGGCGCTCGATGCCGAGCGCCGCGCGTTTCAGGCTGATGCACTGGCGCAGGCGGCGTTCTGGCGCAGCCTGCGGCTGAATCCCTCGGCTGCTGCGCTCAAGGTTTCGCTGTTTGCCTACGAGAACGCTGCCTTGCCGAGCCTGTTGGCGGCCTGGGCCAATGGTGATCAGCCGGTATTTTGCGCCGTGCCCCTGGGCCGCTCATTGCCGGCCGTGGCGCAGTGGGTTGGCCTGTCCAGTCTGCACGCCGGTGATGTGTTGCAGCATGGCGCGCTGAGCATCGCCGTGCTGCCCTTCCTCGCACAAAGCGATTACGACCGTCTGCTGTGGGCCTGCGATCTGAATTTCGTGCGCGGCGAGGACTCCTTCGTTCGCGCGCAGTGGGCGCAGCGCCCCTTCGTCTGGCACATCTACCAGCAGCAAGAGGCGGCGCATCGGCCCAAGCTGGAGGCCTTTCTGCAGCGCTCGGAGGGCGGTTTGCCCGCGGCGGCGGCCCAGGCGCGGCGCGACTTCTGGCGGGCCTGGGACGATCAGGCCGGTGCCGCCGAACACTGGCCAGCCCTGCGTGCCGCCTTGCCGGAACTGGGGCAACACGCTGCAAAATGGGCCGAATGTGTCGCCGATCAAGGCGATTTGGCTTCCAAGTTGCTGATTTTTTGCAGGCATTTGCTAGAATAGCCGGCTTTGTAATCTCCGGCGCCATGGCGCCATCAGGGTGCCCCTATGAAAACCGCTCAAGAACTCCGCGTTGGTAATGTCGTGATGGTCGGTGCAGACGCACTGGTCGTGCAACGTGCCGAATACAGCAAGGGTGGCCGCAACGCCGCCGTCGTGAAGATGAAATTCAAGAACCTGCTCACCGAAGCGGGTTCGGAATCGGTCTACAAGGCCGACGACAAGTTTGAAGTCGTGCAGCTCGATCGCAAGGAAGTGACCTACTCCTACTTCGCTGATCCGATGTACGTGTTCATGGATGCTGAATACAACCAGTACGAGATCGAGCCGGACAACATGACCGACGCGCTCAAGTACCTCGAAGACGGCCTGCAGTGCGAAGTCGTGTTCTACAACGACAAGGCCATCTCGGTCGAACTGCCGACCTCGGTCGTGCGCGTGGTCGAATACACCGAGCCGGCCGTCAAGGGCGATACCTCGGGCAAGGTGATGAAGCCTGCACGTCTGGCCACCGGTTTCGAACTGCCGGTGCCGGCTTTCGTTGAAATCGGCGACAAGATCGAAATCGATACGCGTACCGACGAATACAAGAACCGCGTCAAGTAAGCTGTCCGCACGCGCTTCGCTCAGAAAAGGCCCGCAAGGGCCTTTTTTTATTGCATTCCGTGTCAACAACAGGCCCTGTTCGCGCGTTATCCCCATCGCTTCACGTAAATTTACGCCGCTTCCACGCCTGCAACGATTTCTGTCATCCATGCGGGCTTAGCATGTCAGGCGCAGCCCTTGTGTGCATGATGTGTGGTTGCTGATGCTTACCAATTCAATAGGAGAATAGAAATGTCGATGCGAGTGATTGCTTTGTCCGTACTGCTGGCGCTGAGCCTGGGTGCATGCAAGAAGGCTGAAGAAGCAGCGCCTGCTGCCGAAGCGGCCAGCGCCCCGGTCGTCGAGGCTGCCAGCCCGGCTGCCGCCGAAGCGCAATCTGCTGCTGATGCGGCCAGCCCCGCTGCAGCCGATGCAGCCAGCGCACCGGCCAAGTAAGCGCAGCGACTTTCGCTGATCCGCAAGGGGCCGTTTGGCCCCTTTTTCATGTCGGCGGCAAACGCGCGCCAGCGCACCGGAATTTTCCGGGCAATCGGTTACTCTATGCAGCTCTCGCCCCGCCGTCGTTCGGGGTGTCGCTGTCTTCTCCGATTTTGCCCTTATGAATCATCCGTATATCCGCATTCGCGGCGCCCGCCAGAACAACCTCAAGAACATCGACCTCGACATCCCGACCGGTGAGCTGGTCGTGGTGACCGGGCCCTCGGGTTCGGGCAAATCCTCGCTGGTTTTTGACACGCTTTACGCCGAGGGGCAGCGGCGCTACGTCGAGACCTTCTCGCCCTACGCGCGGCAATTCCTCGACCGCATGGACAAGCCGCAGGTCGATCGCATCGAAGGCGTGCCGCCGGCGATTGCCATCGACCAGAGCAACCAGGTGCGCACCTCGCGCTCCACCGTCGGCACCATGACCGAGCTGGCGGACTACCTCAAGCTGCTCTTCGCACGTGCCAGCACGCTGTACTGCAAGGGCTGCGGCGCCGAGGTCGTGCGCGAGACGCCGGAGACGATTCTGGCGAGCCTTGCCGAGCGCTGTCCGCAACATGAGGACCCGCGCCTGGCCATCGTCGCGCCGCTGGCGATCCCAGAGAATTTCACGGCCGAGGAAATGCGCGGCCATCTGGAGCGCCAGGGTTTCACGCGTGTGGCCGAATCGGGCAAGCGCTTGTTGGTGACCGTGGACCGTTTCCGCTTCGGCAATGCCGAGACCGCCCGCGTCGCCGAAGCGCTGGAATCGGCCCTGCGGCTGGGCAACGGCAGGATGGAAGTGCATCTTGGTGGTGAGCTTATTGCGGCGGGAGTGGGGAGTGGCGAGTCGGGCGTTACTCAACCAAGCGTTTCAACTCCCGACTCCCGACTCCCGACTCCCCAGATCTGGAAGTTCTCCGCCGACCTGCACTGCGCCGAGTGCGACATCCACTACGTCGAGCCGACCTCGGCGCATTTCTCCTTCAATTCCGCCGTCGGCGCCTGCGAGACCTGCAAGGGCTTCGGCCGCGTGATCGGCATCGATCCGGGCCTGATCGTGCCGGACGAATCAAAATCGCTCGCCGCGGGCGCCGTCAAACCCTGGCAGAGCGAGAGCTACAAGGAATGTCAGGATGATTTGATGAAGATGGCGCGTCTGCGCGGCGTCGCGACCGATATTGCGTGGCGCGATCTGCCCGCCGAGCACCGCCATTGGGTGATGGAGGGCGAGCCGGAGTTCAAGAGCTGGCAGCGCTCCTGGCCGAAGTACTGGTACGGTGTGCGGCGCTTCTTCGACTGGCTGGAAACCAAGGCCTACAAGATGCACATTCGCGTCTTGCTCAGTCGCTATCGCGCCTACACGGATTGCCCCGCGTGTGACGGCGCTCGACTGAAGACCGATTCGCTGCTGTGGCGCGTGGGGACGAAGGAGGCGGCAGATGCGGCGCTGGCTTTTTCCCCTCTCCCGGCGCACAGCGCCACCCTCCCCCGAGGGGGAGGGAACGGCAATGGTTTGTCGGTGACTCGCCAGCGCTTCCGCCCCCACGGCGTCACCCTGCCCGAAGCCACGCTGCAATCCCTGCCGGGCTTGTCGATTCACGATCTGATGCGCTTGCCGATTGATCGCGCGCGCGATTTCCTGAGCCAACTGGATATCCCCGGCAGCGCGGGTGATGCGGCTGACCTGGTGATGGGCGAGATCCGCAGCCGCATGAATTACCTATGCGAAGTCGGCCTCGGCTACCTCACATTGGACCGTCAGAGCCGCACGCTCTCGGGTGGCGAAGTGCAGCGCATCAATCTGACGACGGCGCTGGGCACTTCGCTGGTCAACACCTTGTTCGTGCTCGATGAGCCCTCGATTGGCCTGCACCCGCGTGACATCGAGCGCATCAACGGCGTGATGCGCAATCTGCGCGACGCCGGCAATTCGCTGATCGTCGTCGAGCATGATCCGGCCGTGATGCTTAATGCCGATCGCATCATCGACATCGGCCCCGGTCCGGGCGCGGCGGGCGGCAATGTGGTGTTCAACGGCACGCCGGATGAATTGCGTGCGCGCACCGACACGCTCACAGCGCAGTATCTGGGCGGCCATCGTCAGGTCGATGCCGGCCTCGTCCGCCAGCGCGTCGAGGCGAAAACGCCGCGTCTCAAGCTGCTCGGCGCGACCGCCAACAACCTCAAGAATGTCGATCTGGCCGTGCCGCTGGGCCGCCTCGTCTGCGTCACCGGCGTGTCGGGCTCGGGCAAGTCGACGCTGATTCAGGACGTGCTGTGGCCGGCGCTCAAAAAAGCCAAGGGCGAATCTACCGAGGCGCCGGGCGCTTTCGCCAAGCTGATGGGCGAGGATCTCATCGATGCCGTGGTGATGGTCGATCAGAGCGCCATCGGCAAGACCACGCGCTCGAATCCGGCCAGCTATGTCGGCGCTTTCGACGTGATCCGCAAGCGCTACGCGGCGCTGCCGGAAGCCGAGCAACGTGGCTACACCGCCGGCACCTTCTCGTTCAATTCCGGCGACGGGCGCTGCCCGACCTGCGGCGGCAATGGTTTCGAGCATGTCGAGATGCAGTTCCTCTCCGACGTCTATTTGCGCTGCCCGGATTGCGACGGCACGCGCTATCGCCCCGAGGTGCTGGAACTCAAGCTGCAGGGCAAGAGCATCGCCGAAGTGCTGGAACTGACCTGCGCTGATGCGCTCAACTTCTTTGCCGGGGACAAGGAGCTGACGCGTGCGATCCAGCCGCTGGTCGACGTCGGTCTCGATTACCTGACCCTGGGCCAGCCGGTGCCGACGCTCTCGGGCGGCGAAGCGCAGCGCTTGAAGCTGGCCGGCCACCTCGCCGAGTACGCCGCCAAGTCCGCAGCGAAAAAGAAGGCAGCAACGAAGGGATCGCTGTTCCTGTTCGATGAACCGACGACCGGCCTGCATTTCGGCGATATCGAAAAGCTCTTGCGTGCGCTGCGTGCTCTGGTTGATGCCGGCAATACCGTGCTGGTTGTTGAACACAATCTCGATGTCATGCGCGCAGCAGACTGGCTGATCGACCTCGGCCCCGAAGGCGGCGACGGCGGCGGCGAGATTCTCGTTGAAGGCGCGGTTGAAGATGTGATCGCCTGTGCGCGTTCGCATACCGGGCGCGCGCTGGCGGAATATCACTTGGGCGTCGGGAGTCGGGACTCGGGAGTCGAGGCGCTGCGCGCCGCCGAGCCCGCAGCGATTTACCGATTCCCGACTTCCCACTCCCCACTCCCGCAAAAAAACACCATCACCATCACCCACGCTCGCGAGCACAATCTCAAGAACGTCTCGCTGGCGATTCAGCACAACAAGTTCACCGTGGTGACCGGCGTGTCCGGCTCAGGCAAGTCGACGCTGGCTTTCGACATCTTGTTCGCCGAAGGCCAGCGCCGTTATCTCGAATCGCTCAATGCCTACGCGCGCCAGTTCGTGCAGCCGGCGAGCAAGCCGGATGTCGACGCGATCCACGGCATTCCGCCGACCGTTGCCATCGAGCAGCGCACCAGTCGCGGTGGGCGCAAGAGCACGGTGGGCACGCTCACCGAGGTCCATCACTTCCTGCGCCTGATGTTCGTGAAGCTCGGCACGCAATACTGCCCGGACTGCAACTGCGCCATCGAGCCGCAGACGCAGGACGCCATTGCCGCGCGCATTCTGCGCGACTACCGTGGCCAGCGCATCGGCCTGCTGGCGCCGCTGGTGGTCAATCGCAAGGGCCTCTACACCGATCTGGCCAAGTGGGCGAAGAACAAGGGTTACACGCATCTGCGCGTCGATGGCGAATTCCTGCCGGTCGCACCCTGGCCGCGCCTGGATCGCTTCAAGGAGCACAATATCGAGCTGCCGGTATGCGATGTGGATGTGCGTGCCGACAATGAGGCCGAGCTGCGTGACAAGCTGGCGGATGTGCTGGCGCTCGGCAAGGGCGTGGTGCGGCTGATCACGCCGGATGGAAAAGACGTCGTGTTCTCCATTCTGCGCGCCTGCCCGAGCTGCGGCACCAGCTTCCCCGAGCTCGACCCGCGCCTGTTCTCCTACAACTCCAAGCACGGCTGGTGCGAGAGCTGCTGCGGCACCGGCGTCGAGATTCCGAAATGGATGAAGGAGCCGGAAGTCGATGTCGCCGAGATGGAGTTTGCCGGCATCGAAGAAGACGGCGAGGAAGTCGCCTGCCGCGCCTGCGATGGCTTGCGCCTCAATCCGGTGGCGCTGGCGGTGCGTTATCGCGAGGCGTCGATTGCCGACTACAGCAAGCGCTCGGTGGCCGATCTGGCACAGTGGATCGCCAGCCTCAAGCTGGCGGGACGCGAGGCCGAGATCGGCCGCGACATCGTCAGCGAGCTGACGCACCGCCTCGCTTTCCTGCGTGATGTGGGTCTCGGTTATCTCGCGCTGGATCGCGCCGCGCCGACGTTGTCGGGCGGCGAAGCGCAGCGTATCCGCCTGGCATCTCAGTTGGGTAGCAATCTGCGCGGTGTCTGTTACGTGCTCGATGAGCCCTCGATTGGCTTGCACCCGCGCGACAACGGCGTGCTGCTCGACATGCTCACCGCCTTGCGCGACAAGGGCAATACGGTGGTGGTCGTCGAGCATGACGAAGACACCATCCTGCGTGCCGACGAAGTGCTGGATTTGGGGCCGGGCGCGGGGACGCGCGGCGGTCGCCTGATCGCCCAGGGCACGGCGCAGGAGCTGATCGCCTCCGCGGATTCGGTCACCGGCCAATGCCTGCGCGAGCCGATGCAGCATCCGCTGCACACGCGCAAGGACGTCACCCAAGCTGATCCGGCGATTGCGCTGCAAGGCGCCAGCCTGCACAACCTGCGCTCGGCGAGTGTGCATGTGCCGCTGGGGCGCCTCAGCGTGGTGACCGGCGTGTCCGGTTCCGGCAAGTCCACGCTGGCGCGCGATGTTTTGCATGGCGCGCTGAAGAAACTCATCGGCGAAGATGCGCAGGCGGCGAAAGCGGCGGGGCGCAAAGCCAAGGCGGTGATGCCGGCGCGTGCCGCCAGCGCAGGCGCGTACAGCTCGATTACAGGTTGGCAGACGGTTGGTCGCGTACTCGAAGTCGACCAGACGCCGATTGGCAAGACGCCGCGCTCCTGCCCCGCAACCTATGTCGGCTTCTGGGACAACATCCGCAAGCTCTACGCCGAGACCGAGGTCGCCAAGCTGCGTGGCTGGACCGCCGCACGCTTCTCCTTCAATACCGGCGATGGCCGCTGCCCGGCCTGCGAAGGTGCAGGCCAGCAGACCGTGGCGATGAACTTCCTGCCCGATGTGAAGGTGCGCTGCGATGTCTGCGACGGCAAGCGCTTCAATGCCGACACGCTGAGCGCGCTGTGGCGCGGCAAGTCGATTGCCGATGTGCTGGCGATGGAGGTCGACGAAGCCGTCGAGTTCTTCGCGTCGCACACGGTGGTGGCGCATCCGCTCAAGCTGCTGCAGGACGTTGGTCTCGGCTATCTCACTCTGGGCCAGCCCTCACCGACGCTGTCGGGCGGCGAGTCGCAGCGCATCAAGCTGGTCACCGAGCTGGCCAAAGTGAAGACCGATCCGGCTGCGCGCGCCTCGAAATACAAGAGCCCGCACACGCTCTACGTGCTCGACGAACCGACCGTGGGCCTGCACATGGCCGACGTCACAAAGCTTATTCACGTGCTGCATCGTCTGGTCGAGGCGGGCAATACGGCCCTGGTCATCGAGCATGATCTGGACGTCATGGCCGAGGCGGACTGGATCATCGACATGGGGCCGGAAGGCGGCGATGGCGGCGGTCAGGTGGTGTTCGAAGGCCCGGTGTCGCAGCTGCGCCAGCGCGACACGCATACGGCACGCGCGCTCAATGAGTTCCTGAAGCGTCACGCGAAACTGGCATCATGATGCTGTCGCACGACTTCATTCACAGGAGAGCTGGACATGCATGAGGCACCGCGCATTGCCGACCCGCTGCGCATTCTGGTCACCGTGGTTCTGGTATCGCTGCTGTTGATCAGCTGCTTCTGGGTGTTGCGACCGTTCCTGCCCGGTGTGCTGTGGGGCGTGATGATCGTCGTGTCGAGCTGGCCGCTGATGCTGCGCCTGCAGGCAGCGCTGGGCGGGCGGCGGATTGCGGCCACCGTGCTGATGACGGTTGGCCTGGTGGTGGTGATCGTGGTGCCCTTGCTGCTGGCGATCTTCACCCTGATCGACAATGGCGGCGAGCTGATCGACTGGGTCAGCAGCCTGCAGCAGGGCGCCCAGGCGCAGCCGCCGCAGTGGCTGCGCGAGCTGCCCTATGTGGGCGAACGCATTGCCCTCGAATGGCAGCGCCTGCTTGGCGCCGGCGGATTGGGCGCGCGCTTGTCGGAGCATGGCCGTGAAATCACCGCCTGGATGTTTGCCCAGGCGGGCAGCGTGGGGGCGGTGCTGCTGCATTTCGCCATCACCATGGCCACCACGGTGCTGCTCTACCTGCGGGGCGAACTCGCTGCATTGTTCATCCGCCGCTTTGCCTTGCGTCTGGCCGGCGAGCGCGCGCATGCCCTGGTCGAGCTGGCAGGGCAGGCGATCCGTGCGGTGGCGCTGGGCATCGTGGTGACTGCGCTGTTCCAGTCCCTGCTCGGTGGGTTGGGCCTGTTGCTGACCGGGGTGCCCTTTGTCAGCGTGCTCACTTCGCTGATGCTGATGTTGTGCGTGGCGCAGATCGGCCCGATGCCAGTGCTGCTGCCGGCGGTGATCTGGCTGTTCTGGCAAGGCGATACCTGGCAGGGCGTGGTGCTGGCCGTGGTGGCGGTGCTGGCGGTGACGCTGGACGGCGTGCTGCGGCCTATCCTCATCCAGCGCGGTGCACATCTGCCCCTGGTGCTGATCCTGATCGGCGTGATCGGCGGCTTGATCGGCTTCGGCCTGGTCGGCCTGTTCCTCGGTCCGGTGATCCTGGCGCTCAGCTATACCCTGATCCACGCCTGGATCGATGATCAGGTGCCGGCCCGCATCGAGCGCGATGTCATGCCGCCGCCGGTTTGAACTCAGGCCCCGCATTCGTTAGCATGTCGACCCGCTCTCAAGCTTCTCCCTCTTCCATGCCCAGCACCGCAGCTCACCATTCCCGACTCCACCGGCCCGTGCCGGTGCGTGTGTCGGCAGCTCATGCCCTGCAGTGGCTGGCCTGCGGCTGGCGCATGTTCGTCGCCCAGCCCGTGCAGTGGCTCCTGATGTCGCTGACGGCATTCGTGGTGATGGCCATCATCTCGATGTTCATCGTGCCCTTCCTGCCGATTCTCGGGCCGATGGCCGCGCCGGTGATGTTCGTGCTGCTCACCGGCGGCATGCTGCGCGTGGCCGAGCGGCAGGCGGCGGGCGAAACCCTGCAGTTCCGCCATCTGCTCGAAGGCATGTCGCGCCACACCGCCAATCTGGCCCTGGTCGGCGTGCTGTTCAGTATTCCGCTGGTGCTGCTGCACCTGACTATCATGCTGGCGATGGGTGGCGGCCTGCTGGTTGGTGTGCTGGGCGTCGCCCTGGGCAGCGCGCTCAGTGGCGTGCTCAGCTGGCTGGCGACCTTGCTATCGACCATTCTGGCCGGCGGCGCCATCGTCCTGGTGCTGTGGCTGCTGCTGATCCTCACCCTGATCTTTTCGCCCGCGCTGATCATGTATCGCGGGCTGTCACCGCTGGACGCCATGGGTGTCTCGCTGCATGCCAGTGCGCGCAACTTTGGCCCCATCCTGCTGTTCGGTCTGTGCATCTATGCACTGTTTGTGCTGGCCATGGCGCCGCTGGGTCTGGGCGTGCTGATTTTCATCCCGGTCAGCGTCGGTGCGCTGCGCCAGGCCCACCACGATCTGTTTGCCGAAGCGACGGAGCCCGCATGAGTTTGCAAGCCCGGAAATTACCCGCCGCACGCGGCTTCTATTGGCTCAGCGGCGGTTTCCGTCTGTGGCGCAGCAATCCGCTGGCGCTGTCGATGACGACCTTGTTCGGTCTGTCCCTGTCCTTGCTGATCGGCAGCATTCCCTGGCTGGGCTCCCTGATCATCTGCCTGCTGGTGCCCTTCGTCGATGCCATCCTGCTGCGTGTCTGTCATGCCCTGACTCAGGGCGGACGCCCCGATCCGCGCACTTGGCGGGCAGCGCTGGAGCGCAATGCGCGCAGCCTGCTGATACTCGGCCTGGTGATGTTCGTGATGCTCTCGCTCAGTCAGGCTTTGTCCGGCTGGGTCGCCGGTGACGATGTCGAGCGCACGCTCAGCGATGCTGCCAATGCCAGCGCGCCGATGCCGGCCAATGTGCTGTGGGCGGCGCTGATCTACGTGCTGTGCGCTTCGGTGCTGAGCGTGATCATGTGGATCGCGCCGATGCTCAGCGCCTATGCCGACGTACCGCCGTTCAAATCCCTGGTCTTCAGCATCATTGCCTGCTGGCGCAACAAGGGCGCTTTCCTGGTCTTTGGTCTGGTGTTGGTGTCCTTGTCGATTCCGCTGAGCCTGGTCCTGCTGGCCGGGCCGGGTGGTCAGATCCTCGCCAGCGCCCTGGTTTTCGGTCTGCTGATGCCGGTCTGCGCGGCCAGTAATTATCTGAGCGTCAGCGATATCTTCGGCGCGCTGCCGGGCCTGGTCGATGCCGACTGAGCAGGCGCCGCTGGGCATTCTGGGCGGGACATTCGACCCGATCCATTACGCCCATCTGCGTCTGGCGCAGGAAGCGGCCGACGCGCTGAGTTTGCCCCGCGTGCGCTTCATTCCTGCTGGCCAGCCCGCGCATCGCGCCGCGCCGCAAGCGAGCGGCGCCCATCGTCTGGCCATGGTGCAGGCGGCGCTGGCCGGGCTGCCGCAGTTTGAATGCGATGCTGCCGAAGTCAGCAGCACGGCACCCAGCTATACCGTGCCGACCCTCGAACGCCTGCGTGGCGAGCTCGGCGCGGACCGCCCGCTGGTGCTGATCATGGGCGCGGATGCCTTCCTCGGTCTGGCCAGCTGGCATCGCTGGCGCGAGCTGTTCGCGCTGGCGCACATCGCGCTGGCCACGCGGCCCGGCTACGTCCTCGCTGAACAGGCCCTGCCGGCCGAGCTTGCCGCCGAGCTGGCGCAACGGCAATGTTTGCCGGCAGCACTGGCTCAGCAAGCCGCCGGCGGCATTGCCCGCTTCGAGATGACGGCGCTGGATATTTCGGCCACGGCGGTGCGTGAGCAGATTCGCACGGCACGCAGTCCGCGTTTCTTGGTACCCGAGCCGGTTCTCGACTATATTGAAGCCCATTCCCTCTACCGATAGCCAACACCCCCACCGCATGGATATTCGCAAGCTGCAAAAAATCGTTGTTTCCGCACTCGAAGACATCAAAGCTGTCGACATCGAAGTCATCAACGTCACCAAGCTCACCTCCCTGTTTGATCGCGTCGTCATTGCCAGCGGCAATTCCAATCGCCAGACGCGTGCGCTCGCCAACCACGTTCAGGAAAAGGTCAAAGAGGCCGGCGGCGAAGTCATCTCGGTCGAAGGCGAGCAGGGCGGCGAATGGGTGCTGGTCGATCTGGGCGATATCGTCGTGCACCTCATGCAGCCGGCTGTGCGCAGTTATTACAACCTTGAAGAACTCTGGCAGACCACGCCGGCCGCCCGCCGCAAGATGGTCGCTGCCAGCATGAGCCAGGCTGCGGAGTGATTGCAGCACAGCTGTCGGCATGAAGCTGCTGATTACCGCCGTCGGCACGCGCATGCCGGCCTGGGTCGAGGCGGGCTTTGCCGAATACGCCAAGCGATTTCCACGTGACTGTCCGCTGGAGCTTGTCGAAGTGCGTGCCGAACCGCGCACCACCGGCAAGCTGCCGGCGCAGATGATGGAGCTGGAAGCGGCGCGCCTGCGCCAGGCGATTCCCGCCCGCGCGCGGATCGTCGTCCTCGATGAGCGTGGTGAAGACCTGAGCAGCAAGCGTCTGGCCGAGCATCTCAAGAAATGGCAGGCCGAGGGCGATGATGTCGCCTTCGTCATCGGCGGACCGGATGGTCTGGCGCCGGCTTTCAAGGACGCTGCCCATGCGCGCATCCGCCTCTCCAGCTTGACCCTGCCGCACGCCATGGTGCGGGTGATGCTCGCCGAGGCGCTCTATCGGGCATGGAGCTTGCTGCAAAACCACCCATATCACCGTGAATGATGCGGTGCGCCGGCGGCACTCTTGCTGCCGGTCTCATGTCTTCGCAGCAAAGGCTTTCCGCAGATGAGCTCATTGCCCAGTCTTCCGCGTATCTATCTGGCTTCGACCAGCCCGCGTCGGCGCGATTTGCTGCACCAGATCGGTATCGAATTCGACACCCTGTTCTTCCGCTCGCCACCGCGCGACGATGAAGATGTTGCGGAAGACGCGCATCCGAACGAGCCCCCCGAGGACTACGTGATGCGTGTCGCCATCGCCAAGGCCGAGGGCGCACAGCGCCGCATCGTCTGGCGCAAGCTGCGCCGCCAGGCGGTGCTGGCCGCCGATACCACGCTGGATCTGGATGGCGAGATCATCGGCAAGCCGGAAGATGCTGAGGACGCCGCGCGTATCCTGCGCCGCCTCTCAGGCCGTGAACACCGCGTGCTTACAGCTGTCGTGCTGGCCGATGACAAGCTGTTCCTGCAGCGCCTGTCGATCAGCACGGTGCGCATGCGCGAGATCCGCGAGGACGAGATTGCCCACTACGTCGACAGTGGTGAGCCCTTCGGCAAAGCGGGCGCCTACGGCATTCAGGGGCGCGCGGCGGCCTTCATCGCCGAGATCAAGGGTTCCTACTCGGGCATCATGGGGTTGCCGCTCTACGAGACAGTCGAGCTGCTGCACGAGCTGGCGGCCTCGCAGGCCGGGAATTCCTATGCCGCGCTGCGCACGGCGGGCTGAAGCGTTTAGCGCCGGGCGACCAGGCTGGCATTGGCGCTGAGGTAGATCAGCGCGAGGAAGGGCCAGAGGAAGTCGGACAGGCGCGTCAGGCCGTGGAAGTTGAGGAAGTGGCCCTCGTGGATCAGGCGCATCGAGGCGAGCTCGAAGGGGTTCTCCGGCGCAATGTTCACCAGTACGGTCGAGCACAGCAGGGCCACGCAGGCGGTGCTGTGCTGCAACCAGCCGGGCAGGCGCCAGGTCAGCAGCAGCGCCAGCAGGCCCAGCGCGATGCCGCGCACGGCGCCGGGCGTGGCCCATTGCCAGGGCTGCGGCGGGACGACGAAGACGTAGTCCGCCAGCGAGCGCAAACCCAGTCCTACCAGCAGGACGATCAGCACCAGCAGGATGCTGCGCTCGCGCATGCAGCGTTGCAGCAACATGCCCAGGGCGAGCAGATTCATGCTGACGATGAGGGTTTCGATCAGCACGAAGCGGCGCGTCGAAAAGGCGATGGCGGCGGGCAGCTCGAACAGCGGCCGCATGTCGCCGGTACCGAACAAGGTGCTGGTCGGTTCCAGCTGGGTCAGCCACCACAGACCGACGAGGATCATGCCGGCTTCACCGATATGGCCGGGCAGGATGCGCCGCTGCCGCCAGCGGATCAGCGCGCCATCGTGATCGAACATCCTGCCCCAGCGCAGGCCGGCCAGCGCGCCGAGCAGGCCGCCGAGTGAATTGGTGGCCAGGTCGATGTTCGAGGCGACGCGCGTGGGCAGGTAGTTCTGCGCGTATTCCATGCCACCGCTGAACAGCGTGCACAACAGCCAGCTGAGCAGTACCGCCAGCAGCGGAGAACGCCGGTAGCGCATCGAGGCCAGCACGCTGAAACCCAGCGGCATGTAGCCCAGCACATTGAGCCAGATGTCGGCCAAGGTGCTGTAGCGCGGCCAGGGCGCGACCAGAAAGGCCAGTGGGCTGCCGCCGGGATCGCGCCAGCCGCTCAGCGGATACAGGCAGGCATAGGCCGTCAGGACGGCATACGAGAAAGCCAGGTAACGCGGCAGGCGCTGATCACGCATCCAGGGCTTTGCTGCACCAGCCGCGTTGCGGGCGCATCTCAGACGCCGCCATGGCCGGGCGAGCCCGCCGGGCTGACGTGGCCCAGCGGATGCTCACCCGCATGTGCCGTGTGCGGCGCGCCGGGCGCCTGCGGAATCGGCGGCGTGCGCACAAACTGCGGCAGCAGCGAGAACAGGATGAAGCTGCCCAGCGAGACCAGGAAGCCGACCAGATGCGGCAGCCAGACTTCGGTCCAGGCCGGCGGCGCATCGCCCGCAGCGAGCACTTCGAGGCTGATCCAAGTGATCAGGCCCAGCAGCATCGACACCACGGCACCCTGAGTCGTGGCCCGCTTCCAGTACACCCCCAGCGCCAGCGGCACGAAGGCGGCGACCAGGGTCACCTTGTAGGCATTCTCGACCAGGCCGTAGATCGACAGCTTGGAGTTCATCGCGATCCAGGTCACGACGCAGGTGAACACCAGCACCACGCCCTGCATCCAGCGCAGGAACTGCTTGTCGGTCAGCTCCGGTTTCCAGGCCTTGAGGATGGGGCGCAGCAGGTTTTCGGAGAAGGTCACCGAGGGCGCCAGCAAGGTCGCCGAAGCACAGCTTTTGACCGCCGAGAGCAGGGCGCCGAAGAACATGATCTGCGCAATCAGCGGCACTTTTTCCAGCACCAGCTGGGGCAGGATCAGCTGCGGGTCGGTGTCGATGTATTTGGCGACCAGATCCGGCGCGATCATCGTTGCGCTGTAGGCGAGGAACATCGGGATGAAGGCGAACACGAAGTACAGCGAGCCACCGAGCACCGAGGCCCACATCGCGATGTTCTCGGTCTTCGACGACTGCACGCGCTGGAACACGTCCTGCTGCGGGATCGAGCCGAGCATCATGGTGATCCAGGTGCCGATGAACAGCACGATGGCGTCAAGCTTGAACTCCGGCCAGAACTGGAACTTGCCGGCGGCCTGCGCATGCGCGATCACCGTGCCGACACCGCCGGCGCTGCCGCCGACATCCCAGCCGATGTAGAGCAGGCCGATGACGATGACGATCATCTGGATGAAGTCGGTGATCGCCACCGACCACATGCCGCCGAACAAGGTGTAGACCAGCACCGAGGCGGAACCCAGGACCATGCCCAGCTCCTGCGACACCGCGCCGTTGGAGAGGACGAAGAAGACCAGACCGAGTGCCTTGATCTGTGCCGCCACCCAACCCAGGTAGGAAATGACGATGGCAAGCGTGGTGATCAGCTCGACGGTGCGCCCGTAGCGCAGGCGGTAGTAATCGCCGATGGTCATCAGGCGCAGGCGGTAGAGCGGCTTGGCGAAGAACAGGCCGACCAGGATCAGACACAGCGAGGAGCCGAAGGGATCGGCCACCACGCCGCCGAGACCGTCTTGCAGGAAGGTGGCGGGAATGCCCAGCACGGTCTCCGAGCCGAACCAGGTGGCAAACACCGTGGCGGTCACGACATGGAAGGGCAGGGCGCGGCTGGCCACCGCGTAGTCCGTCGTGTTCTTGACGCGCAACGCGGCGTAAAGACCGATGGCGATGGAAATCAGCCAGTAGATGATGACGAAGCTCAGCAGCATGACATGACCTCTGCAGACGTTATGTGTGTGGCGCTGTGGGCGCGCCATTCACGCAGCAGGGGGAATGCTGCGAGTCCGCAGGATTATAGCTGGAGCCCGGCGGCGTGCGAGTAGGCCGTGGCGGCCCTGCGCACGCCGGTGTGCCGCTCAGAGACGGTAGCTGGTGACCACGCGCTGCATGCTGCTGGCGAGCGCGTCCAGCTCGCGGGCCGAACGGGCGCTGTCGCTGGCGGCCGAGTTGCTCTCTTCGGCCATGCGTGCAATGCGTTCGACCTGCTGGGCGATGCTGGTGCTGGCCGCGCTTTGCTCGCGGATGGCGTGGGTGATTTCGCTCACCATGCCCACCGCCTGCTCGCTGCTGTGGCCGATCTGGCGGATCGCCGCATCGGCTTCGGAGGCGCGCGTCACACCGGCGCTGACACTCTGCACCGATTGTTCCATGCTCTCCACCGCCGTGCGTGCGCTGTTGCGCACGGTCTCGACCATCGACGAGATCTCGTGGGTGGAGCTGGCCGTGCGCTCGGCGAGCTTGCGCACTTCGTCGGCCACCACCGCAAAGCCACGCCCCTGTTCGCCGGCACGTGCGGCTTCAATGGCCGCATTGAGCGCCAGCAGATTGGTCTGGTCGGCCACTTCGCGAATCACCGCCACCACCGAGGAGATGCGGTCGCTCTGCGTCTCCAGCTCGCGGATGCGCGTTGCGGCAGTATTCACGGTGTCGGCGATGTCATTGATGTCGTGTACGGTCTGGCTGATCACCTGCGCGCCTTGCTCGGCCAGCGCGCCCGACTGGGTCGATTGCGTATTGGCTTCGCCGGCGCGTTCGCCGACGTGGGTGATGCTGACCGTCAGTTCCTGGATCGAGGCGGCCATATTGGACGCCGACTGGCTTTGCTGTTCCGAAGCATGGGCAACCTGATCAGAACTGGCTGCCAGGGCGCTGGACGCCGAGGCCAGTTGGTGTGTGCCCTGCGAGATCGACTTGAGGCTGGCCTGCAGCTTGTCGAGCAGGCGATTGAGCGCCACCGCCATCACGCCGATTTCGTCTTGCGCATGCACCGGTGCACGCAGGGTGAAATCATTGTCGCGTTCGATGCGTTGCAGGGTGGTGCTGGTGCTGGCCACGGCGCGCTTGATGCCGCGTGCCATCAGCAGGCTCAGGCCGCCGACGATCAGCAGCGCCAGGCCGATGGCGATCCCGCTACCGATGGCGCCGCGCTGCGACAGCGTTGCCGCGCTTTGTTCGGACTCCGCAGCCAGGCGGGCGTTGTAGGCCGAGTGCGCCTCCAGGGTTTCGAGCAGCTTGTCGCTGAGGCCGGTCAGGGCGCGGCTGTTGAGGCTGCGCACAGCATCGGGGTCGTTCTGCGTGGATTTCTCGATCACCGGCGCCATGGCGGTGAGGAAGTCATTGAGCGCCTGGCGGTCGCGCGCCAGCATTTCGCGGTCGTGGTCGTCCGAAATCAGGGTTTCGTATTGCTTGAAGTCCTTTTCGAGGGCCTGCTTGCCCTGATCGACCGCCACCGTCGCACGGCGCCGCGCCAGGGGATCTTCGGCGGCCAGCACGTGCTGCATGAGGGCGGTGCGGATCTTCAGCGCATTGATTTCCATGCTGCTGATGCTCTGGATGCTGGGAATCATGTCGCCATTGGCTTCGCGCAAGGCTTTGCTGAGGCCCGAAGACGAATACAGCCCGACCAGTCCGACGATCAGGAGCGCCACTGCGGAAATGCCTGTCATCAAAAGCAGGCGCTGTGAAATGGATAGCTGCATTGCAATGTCTCCGGAAAACGATTTACCTGGCCCTTTGGATTTACGGATGCAGATCGGCTTCCTTGAGGCGCTGCGCAGGAAAATCCTCCGTATGTGACCGTTATCAAGGTGTGTGGGCGAGGCCCAGCTTGGGGCTGCGGCGTGTCTGTCAAGCGGAAGTTTTCGGCGCGTGTTGCGTTTTTCGAAGCGCAGCACTGAAAAAGCAGCGGCAGACCGCGGCGCCGGGTGGCACTAAGCTGGCGCCATGTTTAACAAGTGCATGCACCCTTCAGAAAGCGAATCATGGATCTCGGGCTGAAAGACAAAGTGGTCCTCATTACCGGCCCGGCCAAGGGCATGGGGCGCGCCATCAGCTTGGCGTTTGCCGCCGAGGGCGCCAAGCTGGCGCTGATCGGGCGCGACACCCAGGCTATCGATGCGGTGGCCGGCGAGCTGCATGCTGCTGGCACCGAAGCCAGGGTATTCGCCTGCGACATCACCCGCAGCGCCGAGGTGCAGGCCGTGGTCAGCGCGGTGCTGGCCGCCTTCGGCCGCATCGATGTGCTGGTGAATGTGGCCGGCGGTTCCGGCCCGATCGGCAAGACCGGCTGGGAGACGACGCAGGAAGAGTTCGACCAGATCGTGCAGCTGAACATGACCGGCTGCTTCAACACCATGCAGGCGGTGCTGCCGGGCATGATCGCGCAGCGCAGCGGCAAGGTGGTCAATGTCGGCGGCACCTTCGGCATGCGTGGCCGCGCCGGGCGCATGGCTTACTCGGCCAGCAAATGGGGTTTGCGCGGCATCACCAAGAGCTTCGCGCTGGAAGCCGGCCCCTTCGGCATCAACGTCAATTGCGTGGCGCCGGGCATGGTCGATGGCCCGCGTTTTCGCGACAAGGTCTGCGCCAACATGGCCAGCAAGCTGGGCATCACGCCGGACGAGGCGGCTGAACGCCACGCCGCCGATTACGCACTGCGCCGCATCTCGACCGATACCGATGTCGCCAATGCCTGCCTGCTGCTGGCCAGCGAGGTGACGCGCCAGGTGACGGGCGTCGATCTGCCCGTCGATGGCGGCTGGGCCATGCTTTGAGGCGCCTCTGGCACAGCCTGCAGCACTTACAACACAGATTCCATCACAGAGAAGAACATGCCTATAGTTGATCTCGTCATTCGCGGCGGCAAGGTCGTATCGCCGGACGCCATCATCGACGCCTCGGTGGCCATTCATGAAGGTCAGATCGTCGCCGTCGGCCACGACGACCTGATGCCCAGCGGGCGCGAAGAAGTACGTGCCGATGGCCTGCATCTGCTGCCCGGTGCCATCGACAGCCACGTGCACTTTCGCGATCCCGGCTATCCGCACAAGGAAACCTGGGCCACCGGCTCGGCAGCGGCGGCCTGCGGCGGGGTGACCACGGTTTTCGACATGCCCAACACCAAGCCGGCGACCGGCACGGTGGAAGCCCTGCAGATGAAGCTGCGCGCGGCGGAAGCTTCCTACGTCGACTTCGGCATCCACGCGCTGCTCGGTGACGATACCGTTGGCCATCTGGAAGATCTGCTCGAACACGGCGCGACCAGTTTCAAGGCCTTTGTCGGCAACACCTTCGGCAATCTGCCGGCGCCGAGCGATGGCGCCTTGCTGGAGGCTTTCGAGATCCTCGCGCCGCTGGGCATTCGCACCGTGGTGCATGCCGAGAATTCCTCGATCATGGCGCGCCGCCAGCAGCGCATGATCGAAGCCGGGCGCATCGACGCGCAGGCGCATCTGGCCGCGCGTCCCGAAGTGTGCGAGATCGAAGCGGTCAGCCGCATCATCCACTTCTCGGAATGGACCGGCGCGCGCGTGCACATCGCCCACAAGAGTTCGGCCGATGCGCTGTGGCTGGTGCGCGAGGCCAAGGCGCGGGGCGTCGACATTACGGTCGAGACCTGCCCGCAATACCTGCTGCTCAACACCGATGATGTCCTGCGCCTCGGTGGCCTGCTGCGCCTGAACCCGCCGATCCGCGATGCGCGCCACAATCAGCCGCTGTGGGATGCGCTGATGGATGGCACAGTCGACATGATCGCCACCGACCACGCACCGCACGCCATTGACGAGAAGCTCAAGGAGAACATCTGGGAATGCGACTGTGGCTTCCCCGGCGTGGAAACGCAGATGGCCCTGATGCTCAGCGAAGTGAACAAGGGCCGCGCCAGCCTGATGGACTACGTGCGCTGGAGTTCGGTGGCGCCGGCCAAGGCCTGGGGCCTGTATGGCACCAAGGGCGTGATCGCTCCCGGCGCGCATGCCGACATCGTGATGGTGGACATGAACCGCCGGGGCATCCTCTCGCATGGCAAGCTGCAGACCATCGCCAAGCTTTCGCCCTGGAACGGTCGTGCGGTGATGGGTTATCCGCTGCACACCCTGGTGCGCGGCCGCTTCGTCATGCGCGATGGCGCGCTGGTCGAAGCTGCGCGCGGCTGGGGCAAGTCGATCAAGGGCGTCCAGAAGATGCCCACGCCCAAGCCTTTGCATGTTGAGCTGGCGACGCGCAATATCCTCAAGGCGCCCGACAATGCGCCGCAAAATGCGTTGCCGCAGGTCGATGCGGTGACGCCGGCACACTGAGTCATTAGCGGGGATTCCATGAAATTCAAAAGCGTTGCGGTGTTCTGTGGCTCCAATTTCGGCATTTCGGAGGCCTATGCCGAAGGCGCGCGTGCGCTGGGTCGCACGCTGGCCGAGCAAGGCATCAGCCTGGTCTATGGCGGCACCCACAAGGGCTTGATGGGTGTGGTGGCCGATGCGGTACTGGCCGCTGGCGGTACGGCGCATGGCGTGATCAGCCAGCGCTTGTACGAGCGCGGTCATCTGCACACAGGGCTGACGCGCCACGAAATCACCGCCGACATGAAGAGCCGCAAGGCGCGCATGGCGGAGCTGGCCGATGCCTTCATCGCCCTGCCCGGCGGCATGGGCACCTATGAGGAATTGTTCGAGGCGGTGACGCTGACCCAGCTGGGCGATCACCTCAAAGCCTGTGGTGCGCTCAACATCAATGGCTTCTTCGAGCCGATGCGCGCTATGCTCAATCACGCTGCGCAAGAAGAGTTCATGCGTCAGGAGCATGCCGACATGCTGATGATCGATGCCGATCCGTCGTCGCTGCTCGAACGCATGCAGACCTGGGAGATGCCCAAGGTCGAAAAGTGGTTCCCGGTCAAAAGCTGAACCGGGCTTGCCGAATCACAACACGCCAGCAGCGCGACCACCTGCTGGCCAGTCAAATTGAATACGAGATCCGACATGATACGCATCCGAATTTCCGCCGGTGGTTTTGAGTTCATCGCCGAAACCCACGACGAGGCGCCGCAGACCGTGGCCGCTTTCGTCAAGCTGCTGCCCTATGAGCAAGAGCTTATCCACGTGCGCTGGAGCGGCGAGGGCTGCTGGATTCCGATGGGCGACTTCAAGCTGGGTGTCGATTTCGAGAACCACACCAGCCACCCCTCGGTGGGCGATGTGCTGTTCTATCCGGGCGGCTACAGCGAGACCGAAATCATCCTCGCCTATGGTGCCTGCTCCTTCTCCAGCAAGCTCGGTCAATTGGCCGGCAATCATTTTCTGACCATTGTCGAAGGCAAGGAAAATCTGCGCGCCCTGGGCCTCAAGTGCCTGTGGGAGGGCGCGCAGGAGGTTCGTTTTACGCTGGCTTGACGGTCTGCGTCGGCGCAGCGGATTCAATTGCTTGTGTCTGAGTCCTGCGCTTTCATGATCAGTGCAAAGGGGCCGCCGCCTGCGGGGCCCTGATGCTCGGCACCACCGGAAACGTAGAGTGCCGTGTCGCCCAGCACCGAGGCCAGCGCCGCACCAACCGCCGCACGCGCATGGCGCGTGGCGTTGATGTCCGAGTCGTTGAGCATGGTGTGACGCGCACCGCGCAGCTGGCCATCTGGCGAGGCTTCTGCTTTGGCGAATACATTGACGAAGCGCTCGCGCAGCAACGCCGCTTGCGTATCCGGATCAATGCCGAAGTTGTCGCGCAAGCAGTGGCGCACGCCCGCCACGTCGATGGCGTCACGCATCTGTCCGTGGGCGATCACGTAGTCGCTGCGGGCGTGTCGGCTCATGCCCAGCACGACCAGCACATTGTTATCGAGTTCGATGCCTGAGGAGGTGGATGCGACGGTGGAATACAGTGACCAGTCCCGCTGGATGTGCTCATCGCGCAGCGTGCTGGCGTCAATTTCGCCGAGTGCGCAGGCGACGCCCAGGGCGGAGGCTGCACGTGAGGCGCCCATTGATTCGTAGGTGTCGTGCGTGACGGTATCGACGCCGCGTTCTTGCGCCGCACGGATTTTTTCGGCCGTCAGCAGCGGGCACTTGATCTGCACGAAATGTACGTCGCTCGCGTCTTCGATGCCGGCATCGGCCATGGCGCTGCGCACGGCGTCCTGCGTTGCGCGCACTTGCGCCAGCCGGCCCAGCTCTTCGGGCAGAAAGTCACGGGTGAATGCCACGCCGACTGCCAGGCGCTTGTTCGCACCCGCGGCGGCATCGTCATGACGCCGTGCAAACACCGTGAAATGTGGTGCCAGTACGCCCTCGGTACCGCCCGACATGACGAGTGCGACACGCGCGTGCACGGCCGTGCTGGAGATGCCCAGGTGTGGCGCCAGCAAATCGCACCAGGCGCGCGTGGCGTAATCGCGGGTGAAGTCATTGACGCAGCCATTGCCTTCGGTTTTGCCGAGGACAGCAACAATGTCCTGCGCGCGTAACAGGCCGGCGTCAAGCAGCGCTTGTGCCGCGCTCAGGTCAGCCGGGCCCTTGCACGGCAATTTGAACACATCGATATGTTGAGTCATGTCATTACCGTGATTGGCGTTCGATTCAGGATCTACAGGGCATTGATCTTGCTGCGCTCGGTGCAGCACTTCCAGTGCCATGTTGGTAAAGCCGTGTTGAATTTTCTGCAACAGTAAAAATCTCATGACCTTGCACTACCTGCGCATCTTCAATTACATCGACGCCATTGCGCGCAGCGGCTCCATCCGCAAGGCGGCCGAAGGCCTGTTCATCACGCCATCCGCGCTGGACCGGCGCTTGCAAGATCTGGAGGAAGATCTGGGCGCCGAACTGTTCGAGCGTCATGCGCGCGGCATGCGTCCGACAGCGGCGGGGGAGCTGTTCCTGCAGCACGCGCGCAGCCAGCGCGCTGACTTCGAGCGCCTGCATGGCGAGATCGCCCAGCTCAAAGGCATGCACCGTGGAACGGTCAGCATCGCGGCCAGCCAGGCCTTGGCCTTCTCACTGTTCCCGGACATCATCACGCGCTTTCGCGCCGATAATCCTGGCGTCAATTTCACTGTCCGCATTTGTGATCACAATCTTGCCATACAGGCGCTGCGGGATTTCGAAGCCGATCTGGCGCTGGTCTACAACGTACAGCCGACGGCCGACATCACGGCGCTGCAGGAGCTGGAGCAACGCATGTGTGCCGTCATGGCAGCCAATCATCCGCTGGCGCAGCTGAGCTCACTGCGCATGCGCGACTGCCTGAGTTATCCGCTGGCGCTGCCCGACAATAGCCTGGGCGGCCGTATTTTGCTGGACGGCTTCTTTGCGCGCAGTTCGCTGATGCCGAACGTGGTACTTGAGTCCAATTCTTTTGAAATGCTGCGCAACTTTGTGCGCGGCAACGATGCCATCTCATTCCAGATCCAGGTCGGTACCGCTTTGGCGCGCGCGCAAGATGGCGTGACGGCGCGTGACATTGAAGATCGCGGCCTGAGCTCACGTCCGCTGCTGCTGGCGCAGCTCAAGGGCCGCCACCTGCCGCTGCCGGCACTGCGCTTTGCGGAAGTCTTGCGCCAAACTCTGGCGCAGCAGATCAGTTGAAGCGCGCGATGCTGAGCGTTGCACTGGGGGCAACGCGGCATTGAAAAAGCAGCGGCAGACCGCAGCAGCCGGTCGAGCTACGCTGCACTCATGTCGAGCACGCGCGAACCCTTCGAACCCCTGGCAAGTTTTGGCGCGACACACAATGCGTGGGTCGGCAACAGCCAGCATGTCAGCCTGCTGCGCCAGACCCCCGTAGCGCAGCCACTGCACTTGCAGGCTGAACCGGCGACGCTGGAAATCGATCTGGCGCGCAGTGCGCTGGTGATCGTTGATATGCAGAACGATTTCTGCCATCCGCAGGGCTGGTTCGCGCAACGCGGCTTTGATATCAGCGCCGCCCGCCGACCGATCAATACCCTCAGCGCACTGCTGCCGCCCTGGCGTGCCGCGGGCGGGCGTGTGCTGTGGCTCAACTGGGGGATCCGCGCGGATCGCGCCAACTTGCCACCCGGTGTTCTCTACAAAGGCAAGGCTGGCAAGGCGAGCAATACGGGCTATGGCGAAGTGTCGCCGGAAGATCATGGCGCAGCGCTGGTGCGTGGCAGCTGGGGTGCCGCCAGAATCGACGAATTGACTGCCGCCGAGGCGGACATCTGCGTCGACAAGCATCGCCTGTCCGGCTTTTACGACAGTGAGCTCGATGGCGTGTTGCGCGCACAAGGCATCACCAGCTTGCTGTTTGCCGGCATCAACACCGACCGTTGTGTGTTCTCGACGCTGCAGGACGCCGGCTTTCTCGGCTACGACTGCCTGCTGCTGCGTGATGCCTGCGACACGCCTTCACCGCCCTACGTCAGCGACAGCATTCATTTTCTTGTCCGGCTGTTGCATGGCTTCATCACCGACAGCGCCGCGCTTCACGCGGCCTTGTCTGCGCGCTCCGATTCACCTTCTCACGCTCAACCCTAAAGGAAGCACCATGAAATTTGCCCGTTCCTGTGCGGCGCTGGTCTTTGCGCTGACGGCTTCGCTGGCTTTGTTGCCAACGAGTGCCAGTGCTGAAACCAAGCTGAAAATGACCCTCAACTGGAAGTTCGAAGGGCCGCAAGCCTGGTTCTTCCTGGCCCAGGAGAAGGGCTACTTCAAGGCCGAAGGGCTGGATGTGCAAATTGATTCGGGTGAGGGCTCGGCGGCATCGATTCCCAAAGTGGCCAGCGGTGCCTACGACGTTGGCTATGGTGACCTGGGTGCGATTATCGAGATGGCCTCCAAGTTTCCGGCGAGCGCGCCGGTTGCTGTGTACATGATGTACAACGTCACCCCTTACGTCGTCGCAGTCAAAGCGAATAGTCCCTACAAGACGCTGAAGGATTTTGAGGGACACACCCTGGGTGGTCCGGGCAACGATGCGGCGCTCAAGCTGTTCCCGGTGGTGGCCAAAGCGGCTGGGGTCGATAGCAGCAAAGTGAATATCACCAATATGGCGCCTAATCTGCGCGAACAGATGCTGATGCGCGATCAGATCGATGGCGCCTTCGGCTTCATGCTGACCGTGGCTTTCAGTGCCAAAGCCATTGGTATCGATCCAGACAAGGAGCTGCGTTTCATCAAGTACGCTGATTCAGGTGTGGATTCGTATTCCAATACGCTGTTCTTCTCGCAGCAGATCGTCAAAAACCATCCCGAAGTCGTGCAAGGCTTCCTGCGTGCGGTCAATCGCGCGATCAAGGAGGTCATCGCCAATCCCGAGCCGGGCCTGGACCTGGTCATGAAGCGTGACCCCTTGCTCAATCGCAACATCGAGCGTGAGCGCCTGATCGCCACGTACAAGCTGCAGATGAGCAGCCCGGAAATCGCCAGAATCGGGTTGGGCGACGTGGATGATGTACGCCTCAAGCGCAATATCGACCTGATTGTCAGCACCAGCAATCTCACACGCACGCCGGCGCTCACCGAAGTCTTTGACCGCCGCTTCCTGCCGCCGCGCAGCGAACGCCCCTCCAAGCTCTGAGCGCTGGCGGAGGACCGTCATCAGGCCGACCGTGAAAAGGGCGTCGGAGGCGTGACGCTCGCAGGCCTCTTCGGGCGCCGTAGCATAGGCTGCCCTCTGCTTACGCCGGCTTGATGCCGTGCGCCTGCGCCTGGCGTAATCCCCATGACTTGCTCCAGGCCAGCACACGTGTCGTGAACGCGATGCGTGGAGCTGGCTCAATGACCATCAGCTCGCATTGGCGCCGTGCCTGGAGTCGCAACCAGCCGCCCTTGTCGAGCGTTGTCGTGTCGCCGGCGCCCAACTCACGTACGAGCGCCAGCATGCTGGCGCCCAGCCACTGCGGCGGAAGCTCGAACTGCACATAGCCTTCGGTGCAGATCAGCTGGCTGCCTGCTTCGAGATAAAGACTGGCGATGGCGCCGGCCGGGATGCTGATGGCGCGCGATGCGCCCTGCTGAGGTGCTGAAGTCTGGTCCTTCGAAATGCTGCTCATTTGCTGCTCCGCAACGGATGTATCGAGCCCCAGAATAGGCTTCGGTATCGCAGCGAAACAGACACAGCAATTGGCTTTGTTTGCCAGATCAGGGCGACTTGTCAGCATCTGTTATGGTCAAATACGGCCTCCTCTGTATCTGTTCTGTTGTGCCGCCACAGGTGATGATGAGCCATGAGTTTGCCGGACGATACACAGCTGCTTTACCTGCGCCTTGCCTCGCATTACCAGGGCGCCATCGAATCAGGATCGCTGACGCCGGGGGATCGCATGCCCTCGGTGCGCAGCCTCACCCGCCTGCACAAGGTCAGCTTGTCGACCGCCCTGCAGGCCTGCCACTACCTGGAAGACAAGGGCTGGCTGGAGGCGCGCCCGCGCTCCGGTTACTTCGTGCGCCGCCCGCGCCGCGTCAGCCTGCAACCGAACAGCGAACCGGAACAGCCGCTGCAGCTCGATGCCGCGCAGTACCTCGGCATTCATGAGCGGGTGTCGGAATTCATCGCCAGTTGCGAGCTCTACCCGCTCAAGACCAATCTGGCCCAGGCCTTCGGCTCGCCCGATGCCTACCCGACCGAAGCCCTCAAGCACGCCGCCACGCGTGCGCTGCGCAGCCACCCCGAAGTGCTCGTCGAGCCCACGCCCTGGCATGGCGAGAGCGGTTTTCGCGCCGTGCTGGCGCGGCGTGCGCTGGACCACGGCATGCGCCTCACGCCGGATGACATCGTCGTTACCCACGGCTGTACCGAGGCGGTGAATCTGGCGTTGCGCGCGGTGACACAAGCTGGCGATACCGTCGCGGTCGAATCGCCGTGCTATTTCGGCCTGCTGCAGATCGTGCAAAGCCTGGGCTTGCGCAGCATCGAGATCCCGACCAGCCCGCACACCGGCATGTCGATCGAGGCGCTGGAGCTGGCCTTGCAGACCCAGCCTTCGATCCGCGCCGTGGTGGTGGTGCCCAATTTCCAGAATCCGCTCGGCAGCGTGATGCCCGACGCGCATAAGGAGCGCCTCGTCGCGCTGTGCGCCGAGCATGGCAAGGCGTTGATCGAAGACGACAGCTACAGCGCGCTGTGCGATGCCGAACAGTCGCTGCGTGCCGTGCAGTCCTGGGACACCGATGGCACCGTCATCTACTGCGCCTCGCTGCACAAGACCCTGGCACCGGGCATGCGTCTGGGCTGGATTACGGGCGGGCGCTGGCATGCACGGATCAAGATGCTGAAGTTTGCGCAGAGCCGCCCGAATGATGCGCTGTCGCAGCTGACGGTCGGCGAGTTCATGGCCAGCAGCGCTTACGACCGCCACATGACGCGCCTGCGCAATCTGCTGCGCGAGCGGCGGGAGCGCACGGCCGAATCGATTGCCGCGCACTTTCCGGCCGGCACCCGCCTGAGCATGCCACGCGGCGGCATGCTGCTGTGGGTGCAGCTGCCGCCGATCCGCTCGCCGCATGCGCTGTTCGAGCAAGCGCTGCGCGAAGGCATTCGCGTTGCGCCGGGCTGGATCTTCAGCAACTCCAGCCGCTATGACAATTACTTGCGCATCAATTGCGGCATCCAGTTCACGGCCGAGGTCGATGCCGCCATCGAACGCCTCGCTGCCCTGGTGTACGAGCAGCTGGTCTGAATCAGTCGGCCGTGCTGTCACCGCAGGCGCAGTGCAGCGCTTCGTGGGCGTAGTAATGCGCGACCGCGTCACGCAGGCGTGACACGGCCGCCGCATCGACTGGCGCCGCGAGCATGGCTTGCCGTGCATCTTCGAGCAGGCGCGCTTCGAGCGCCGGCAAATCGACCGTCACGCAGCGTCCGTCTTGCGCTACAGTGCGCCCGGCAATCACCACGCGGGCAATGTCGCGCTTGCTGGCGCGGGCGAGGATCAGGTTCAGCTCATCGCTGCGTGCCGGGTCGAGCACATCGCTGTAGAGGCGCTGTGTGTCGAGCACGATGAAGTCCGCCGGCGCGCCGGCCGCGATGCGCCCGCCGCCATCGGCACCGGTGATGCTGTAACGGCCGGTCACGCAGGCGGCTTCGAACAAGTCAGCGAGGCTGAACTCATTGGCGCTGCATTGTGTGCCCAGGTGTCGCCAGGCCAGGCGCAGTTCGCGCAGCATGTCTTCGTCATCATCGCAGCTCATGCCGTCCAGGCCGATGCCGAACTTGAGGCCGGCATCGAGGTAGTTGCGCCAGGCTGGCACGCCGGAACGCAGGCGCATGTTCGACGACAGATTGGCTGATACCGTCACCCCGCGCTCGGCCAGCAGGCGGCATTCATCCAGGCTGAGCCAGACGGCGTGCGCGATGGTCAGGCGCGGCGAGAGCAGACCGATGCTGTCGAGGTGCTGGATCAGGCCGTGCTTGTAGTGGGCGTCGGCCCAGTCGCGCTGCGGGCGTGTTTCGAACAGGTGCATGTGCACGCGCCGGCCATCTGCAGCCGATGCTTGGGCGATGGCCAGCAGGGCGCCATCGTCCAGCCATTGCGGGCCGACCGGACCGTACTGCACGCTGAAGAATTCGTGCTCCAGCGCGGCGATCTGTTCGACCAGCTGCATGTTCTCCTGCAGGCTGCGCGAGGGGCGGCGCATGGCGTGCACGCGTGCGTGGTCGGTGGCGGGGAGCTGCTTGAGCAGCGGCTCCAGCGGGCCATAAACCACAGAATTACGTCCAGCAAACGGCACGGCGAAGGCGATGCGGATGCCGACGTCGCGCGCTGCGCGCGACACCGCTTCGGCTTCGGCAAGCAGCTGGCGACCATCCTGCGTGTTATGGCAATGATTGGCGGCGCAGATGCCCGACTCGACCATGCGCGCAAAAGCCACCACGGCGCGCAGATACGGGTCGACGCGTGGCTCGTAGGCTAGCTCGGTCAGCCAGGTTTCCAGCGCCTGGTCTTGCGCGCCGAAGGCGAGCGTGCGCAGGCCGCGACCGTGATCATGTGCATTAGCCAGCGCGGGCAGGGCGAGGTGATGGCGTGCGCTGGCGGGCAGATCGCTCAGGGCGCTGATCTGCGCGATGCGGCCAGCGGCCAGCTGCAGGCTGCTGGGCCCCCGTGCGGGCTGCTCGCCCGGTTGCGTATAGACGCGTGCGAACAGCGGGTCGGTGTGGTGTGGGTCCATCGTTCAGAGCGCCGCCCAGCCGCCGTCGACCGGCAGGTCGATACCGGTGATCTGGCGCGACATATCGGAGGCCAGGAACAGGCAGGCATTGGCCACATCGATATCGGTGCTGACGCGGCGCAGGGCGTATTCCTCGGCTTGGCGCTGGGCCGCGTCGTCGGCGTTGAGGCCGAAGCGGCGCATCGCCTCCGGGATGAACTTGTTGCGGTACTGCTCATCGTCGACCATGCCCGGCGCGACGAGATTGACATTGATGTTGTAGGGGCCGGCTTCCAGCGCGGCGGACTTGGTCACACCACGCAGGCCCCACTTGGAGGCCGAGTAGGCCATGCGGCCGGCGCGACCGCGCATGCCGAAGGTGCCGCCAACATTGACGACCTTGCCGTAGCGCCGCGCGATCATGCGCGGCAGTACGGCGCGCATGGTGTTGAAGCAGCCGGACAGATTGAGCTCCAGGGTGCGATTGAACTCGGCGGGCGAGGTGTTCCAGGTGGTGTCGCCAATCGGGCCGATGCTGCCGGCGACATTGACCAGCACATCGATCTGGCCGAATTGCTGGATCGCCAGTTCGGCCATGCGGTCGGTGTCTTCTGGTCGCGTGACATCGCAGAGCACCGGCAACACCTGCACGCCGAGGCTGCGGGTTTTCATGGCTACCGCGTCGATACTCTCCAGATCGTTGCAGGCGAGCACCAGGCGGCAGTTCTCTTGTGCAAAGGCCAGCGCAATGGCCGGCCCCAGGCCCGACTCTGGCCCTGTGATGATGACAACCTTATCCCTGAGTTCCAGTTGCATGATTTTGTCCGCGCGAGTCTTGTTTGATCATCGGTGGGCGTGCATGGCATTGCGGTTGCTTTAGATCAATGTGCGTTGGTTTGTTTTCACTACGCACTTTGGCACTTAGCCACTTGCATGCCAGAGCCGTCCTGTTGATCAAGTTAATGGATCGCGTGATGCTGAGGGGTGCAAATTCGGCGGGTGCGTGTTGCCTTTATTGCAGCTGGAGCAGAACATGGCATTGCGGAACATGCGGGTATGGCGTTACCTCGAAGAGGTCGCACGGGTTGGGTCGGTCAGGCAGGCAGCTGAACGTTTGCACGTTACGCCTTCGGCATTGTTGCGAAGGATTCAGGATGTCGAATCCGATCTCGGTGCGGCCTTGTTCGAACGTACGTCCTCGGGCATGCATCTGACCGCCGCGGGCGAGGTGTTCATCGGCTGGATCAAGAACCAGCAATCCGAACTGCGCCGCGTCTATTCGCACATCGAAGCGCTCTCCGGCCTGCGGCGTGGCGAGGTGCGCATCGCGGTCAGCCAGGCCGCTGCCAGCGGCTTTCTGCAGCGTGAGCTGCGCGAATTCCGCAGCAAGCATCCGCTGGTCAAATTCACCGTCACGGTGTGTGATCACACCGCTGCGATCCGCCAGCTGATCGCCTATGAAACCGACCTCATCCTGGTGTTCCGCCCGCCACACGCGGCCGAGCTGCAACCGGTGATGTCGATTGGCCAGAACCTTGTCGCCGTGATGGCGCACGACCATCCGCTGGCCAAGAAAGAGACCGTGCGCGTGCGTGACTGCCTGATGTACGACCTGGCGCTGCCCGAGCGCAGCTACTCGGGTCGCGAGATCATCGACGAAGTCCTCGCGCGTGGCTCGACACGGCCTAATCCGGTGATCGAATCGAACTCCTTCGAATTGCTGGCCGGTATGGTCAAGGACAGCGAGTTGATCAGCTTCCAGGTCGACATCGGCGCCCTGCGCTGGCGCGATGATCCGGACTTCGCCGTGCGGCCCATTGATGTGGTCGACCAGGCGCACGGCCCGCTGGTACTGGGCCAGCTCAAGGGCCGCGCACTGCCGCTGGCGGTGGCGCGTTTCTCGGAGCAGCTGGCGCGCCGGATGGACAGCATGCGAGTGCTGCCGACGGTGGACGATCAGCTGCCAGCCAGTGCGCTCGAACACCTGAACAGTTGAGCAGAGCACTACGACTTTAGTCATAGCTTTCGCCCCACTTCGGGGAATCCGTGCGCTGCGCCAGTGCATGAAAATCTGCATCCAGCGGGTGTAGACATTCGGGTCGCTGGGGCGCGCCAAAATAGCGACACCGGGCGGCAGGGGAGTGCTTAGGATCAGCACTTGCCATTTCGTTCCAGGCCCGCCCATGTCGTCCACTGTTCCTGAAGGCCCTTGCGATTGCCCGCCCGGGCTGAGCCGGCGTCAATTCCTCTCGCTCGGCGTGCTGGCGGGTGCGGCGCTGCTCGAAGGCTGGTCACCCCTGGTGCAGGCACTCGAAGCACCGCCGGCGGACGAGCCGGCCTGGGGCGACACGCCAGTGGTCTTGCGCGAGGGGACCAATCTGGCGATTGCCTTGTCGCCCGACCGTAAAACCCTGGCGATGGATTTGCAGGGCATCTTGTGGAGCCTGCCGGTCGAGGGCGGTGTGGCGCGGCGCCTCAGCGGCTATCTGCATGACATCGCGCGCCCGCAATGGACACCGGATGGGCGCAGCATTGTTTTCCAGTCCTATCGCGATGGCGGCTTCCAGTTGTGGATGATCAATGCCGATGGCCGCGATCTGCGCCAGCTCACGGCGGGCGAGTTCGATTGCCGCGAGCCGAGCTTCTCGCCGGATGGTCGCGAGCTTGCCTTCGCCAGCGATCGCAGTGGCCACTACGCGATCTATGTGATCGATCTGGCCAGCGGCGCGGTGCGCCGTGTGGTCGAGACCGGCAACGAGGATGGCGAACCGGCCTGGTCGCCGGACGGGCAGCGCATCGCCTTCTCAAGTGGCGGTGCGATCCGTTCGATTGCAGCCAGTGGCGATCTGGCCAGCTTGCGGGTGGAATACGCGGGTCCGGGCGCCAGCGCACCGGCCTGGTTGCCGGATGCGCAGTCGCTGACCTGGCGCGTGCTCGACGGCAGCGGGCGCGATATGCGCAGCAGCCGCCTGTATCACGCCGGCCAGGCGATCACCGATCTGCAACAGGACGTCTTTCCCGCGCCGGTGGTTTGGCTGGATGCGCAGCGCTTTCTGTACACCGCAGATGGCAAGATCCTCCAGCGCACACTGGCCGATGCGCGCACGCAGGCCATTGCCTTTGAAGCGACGGTCAATGTCACTGCGCAGCGCAACTATGTGCGCAAAGTGCGTGATCTCGATCCTGCCAAGCTGCGCGTGGTGCGCGGCATTTCCTTCCCGGTGATTTCGCCCGATGGCGAGCGCATTGCCTTCGGTGCGCTCAATCAGCTGTGGATCCTGCAGCGCGGCCAGGCCAAGCCGCGCCAGCTGACGCACGACAGTTACGCCAAGCTCGGGCCGGCCTGGTCGCCAGACGGGCAGCAGCTTGTCTATGCCTCGGATCGCGGCGGCCTGATGCAGCTCTGGCTGCACGATCTCAATACGCAGGCGACGCGTGTGCTGACCCATGAACTCGCGGGCCTCAAGTACGCCAGCTGGTCGCCCGATGGCAAGCAGATCGCATGTCATACACACGACGGCTGGCTGTCGACGATTGATCTGGCGACGGGCGAATTCAAGCGCGTGATGCGCCAGACCGTGTGGTCGGGGCGCCCGCATTGGTCGCCGGACGGCAAGCAGATCGCGTTGGCGGCGGTGCGTCCGTATTCGGCACGCTATCGCGAAGGCCTCAGCTGCTTGCTGACGGTGACGCTGGCGGACGGCAGCACGCTGTATCAAACACCTGCGCCGGGCGTCTCGCTCGACATCCGCAATGTGAACGGGCCGCTGTGGTCGGCAGACGGGCGTCACTTCTTTTACACCCTCAATGGTGTTCTGCATGTCTCCAGGCTCGATGCGCAAGGCCGCGTCGAGGGCGCGCCGCGCGCGCTGTCGAACGAGCCGGCGGATGCGCTGAGCCTCAGCGCTGACGGCCGTCGCCTGCTCTATCTCGCACATGGCGTGCTGCGCATGGCGCATCTGGATGGCACGCGCATCACCCAGGTCGAGACCGTGCCGCTGGACCTGCACTGGCAGGTGGCCAGCTCGCCGGGGCTGACCGTCGTGCACGCCGGCCGCTTCTGGGATGGGCGCAGCGAGACGGCGCGTGAGAACGTGGACATCCTGGTGCGCGGCCAGCGCATTGTCGGCATCGAGCCACACCGTTCGACGCGCAGCGGCGTGCGCTGGATCGATGCCAGTACGCAGACCGTGATACCCGGTTTGCATGACATGCACACCCATCGCGAGATGGGCATCCAGAACGGCGACCGCGAACCACGCATCTTCCTTGCCTATGGCATCACCACGACGCGGGGCTTGGGCGAGAACGCCTATCTGACGCTGGAGAACAAGGAGTCGGTCGATGCCGGCCTGCGCATCGGCCCGCGCCATTTCGCAACCGGCGAAGCGCTGGAAGGCAGCCGCGTGTTCTGGGATGGCATGCGGCCGGTGCGCGACGAAGCTGCGCTCAAGCGCGAATTCGTGCGTGCCAAGGCGCTCGATTACGACCTCATCAAGTGCTATGTGCGCCTGCCGCCGAACCTGCAACAGAAGGCGACCGAGATGGCGCACGCGATGGGCGTGCCGATCACCTCGCATTACCTGTTCCCGGCGGTGGTGTTTGGCGCGGATGGCTTTGAACACATGGGCGGCACCGACCGCTTCGGCTACTCGCGGGTCGGCAGTCAGCTGGGCGTCGGCTATCAGGATGTGCTGGCGATTGCCGCCGGTGCGCGCTGCTTCCGCACACCGACCTTGTTCGGCATCGAGACCCTGCTCGCCGACACGCCGGACGATGTGCTCAAGGACCTACGCGTGCAGCGCCTCTTGCCGCCTTGGGAGCGGCCAGCGCTGGAGCGCATTGCCAAATCCGGCAAGGCGCAGCCGCTGCGCGTGACGGCCAGACAGATGGACGCCGTGCTGGCCATGCACAAGCAGGGGGTGAAGATCATCTGCGGCAGCGACTACCCTATTGTCATGCCGGGGCTCAGCTTGCACCTGAACCTGCGTGCGATGGTGCGCTTCGGCATGCGTCCGGTCGATGCCTTGCGCACGGCGACCAGCGTGGCGGGCGAAGTGCTGGCGCAAGGCACTGGCGTGCTTGAAGCGGGCGCCCTGGCCGATCTGGTGTTTGTGGCGGGCGATCCGCTCATGCGCATCGAGGACGCGGCCAAGGTACAGGCGGTGATGCTCGGCGGCCGCGTGTATCGCTTCGATGAATTGCTGGCGCCCTTCGATCAGCCGACCCAGCCCACCGCGCAGCTCAATGCCAGCGATTTCGGTCAGGCTCAGCTGGCGGTTGCGGATCCGCACTGGTGGCACGACGCGCACTGGGCGCATGTCGCCAGCCAGGGTTGTTGCGGCGCGCAGGCCTGAGCTTGCCCTGAAGTCAGGCCGCACCAACGAGAAGGCCCGCATCGCTGCGGGCCTCTGCCTTTTTACTTTCTCCGGGAAATGCGTGATTACGGGCAGTTCAGTTGCGGGTAATCGGCTTGCGCCTGGGCGCTGCTGATCAAGCCCTGGGCGATGTCGTAGGCGATGGCGGCGGGATCACGTTCTGCGGCGGGGCCGAGACCCGCACCGCCGGGTAACTTGAGTACCAGGCGATCACCGGCGGGAATCTGCTGCAAGCCTTTGGCGCGCATGCTGGCGCCGGAGGCGAGGGCGACCGTGCCGGCTGCGCCATCCTGTCCGCCGGAGCGGCCACGTGCCGGATTGGCGACGCGCTCGTACATGGCCAGCACTTCGAAAGCGCTGCCATCGCGTGTGCCGACTTCAACTATCTGACCGAGCCCGCCGCGCTGGCGACCGGCGCCGCCGCTGTCGGGCAGCAACTCCTTGCGCCAGATGACGATGGGCGCGCCGTGCTCGCTGACTTCCACCGGCATGGCGCGCACGCCGCTGGGGAAGGCGGTGGCCGACAAGCCGTCCTGGCTCATCCGTGCGCCGGCGCCGCCGCTGTTGAAGAACACCGTATCAAAGCCACGTCCCTGCATGCTGCCACGCAGCTGCACACTCCACAGACAGGACGAGCCCTCGGCTGGCACGCGGCCCGGCAGGGCCTGATCGAGACAGGCGAAGACCAGGTCCGGCAGCATCTGGCCGATGACGTGGCGTGCGGCAACCGGTGAGGGCCGCTGTGCGTTGAGGATGCTGCCCTCGGGCGCGTTGACGATGAAGGGCAGCAGGGCGCCGTAGTTGTTCGGCACCTCGGGGGCGATCAGGCATTTGAGGCCGTACACCGTGTAGGCGCGGCAGTAGTTGAGAACCACGTTGATGCCTTGCGACACCGCCGCGTCGGTGCCGGCGTAATCGACTTCGATGCCTTCTTCGCGAATTGTCAGCGTGGCGCGCAGGGTGATCGGTTTGTCATAGCCGTCGATGACCAGCTCGCCCTGCCAGCTGCCTTTCGGCAAGGCCGCGATGCGCGCACGCGTGGCGTGCAGCGACTGCATCAGGATGTAGTCGCCGAGCGAGTCGAGATCGGCCAGCGCGAATTCGCGCAGCATGGCCACCAGACGGCGGGCGCCGGTTTCATTGCAGGCAATGTAGGAGAGGATGTCGCCTTCGACCTGCAGCGGCGTGCGCACGTTCTGCTTGATGATGCTCATCAGGTCGTCGTTGAGCTGGCCCTTGGCGGCCAGCTTGAGCAGCGGAATCTGCAAGCCTTCTTCAAAGATCGAGCGTCCGTCCGGCCCCTGGCCGAGGCCACCGATGTCGAGCTGGTGGCAGCAGCAGCCGAGCAGGCCGACCACGCGGCCATCCATCACCACCGGGCTGACCACGGTCACATCATGCAGATGCCCGGCGGTGAGCCAGGGGTCGTTGGTGATGTAGTGATCGCCCTTGGCCATGCTGTCGATGGGAAAACGCGCGAGGAAGTGACGCACGCCTTCGGCCATCGAGTTGACGTGGCCCGGCGTACCGGTCACCGCTTCGGCGACGAGTCGGCCTTGCGTGTCGAACACCGCTGCCGAGAGGTCACCGGCGTCGCGCACGGTGGTCGAGAAGGCAGTGCGCATCAGCGCCTGGGCGGCCTCCTCGACGACCGAGATGAGTCGGGTCCACATGACCTGCATGCGCAGTTCATTGACGGCATCATTCATGAAGTGCTCCTTGTTCTGCGGCCGTGCCACGCCGGCGCAGCACGATGTAGCCATGGCGGTCGATGCGTGCATCGAAGCTTGGCGAGATGACGCTGGTGGTCTCGCGTTCGATGACCAGGGCCGGGCCCTGGATCAGATCGCCGGGGCTCAGGCGCTCGCGGTGGTGGATGGCGAAATCCTGGATGTTGCCGCTGGCTGGGTCGCGCACGGCGCGGTAGCCGGCCGGTGTAGCGAGGCGCTGGGTGGCCGGCTCGGCCAGTGCTTGCGGGGCCGCCGTCACGGTGGACACCGAGACGCGCCAGCTGAGGATCTCGATCGGCAGCTTGACGAGGAAACCGCCGTACTGCTGGCGATAGGCTTCTTCGAAGCGGGCGATCAGCAAGCCTGCGTCGTCCGCCAGCAGATCACGCGTCGGCAGTTCGATCGGCAGCTCATAACCCTGGCCGCAGTAGCGTGCAAAGGCCAGGCGGCGTTCCTGGCGCGGCTGCCCGGCGGCGCCGGCGTCGACGATCTGGCGGGCGTCGTCGGCCATGCTCTGCAGCAAGGCGTTGACGGCGGCGAGGTCCAGCTGGTCGAGGCGCTGATGTTTGCTGCGCGCGATCTCGTAAGCAATCGGCGCGCGCAGGAAGCCCACGGCCGAACCGACGCCCGCGCTGCGCGGGATCACCACCTCATCGATGCCCAGTTTCTCGGCAATGCGCGCGGCATGCAGCGGCGCGCAGCCACCAAAGGCGACCAGGGTGCGCCCTTCGAGCGACAGACCGAGTTCGACGGCATGCACGCGTGCCGCGCTGGTCATCGCTTCGTCGACGATCTCGCTGATGCCCAGCGCACGCGTCGGAGCGTCGGCGCCGCTCATGCCGGGCAGGGACAGCAAGGCCTTGTCGCAGGCCTGCAGATCGAGCGCGAGGCTGCCGCCGGCGAAGGCGGCCGGGTCGATGCGACCCAAGGCCAGGTCGGCATCGGTGACGGTCGGCTTTGTGCCGCCGCGACCGTAACAGGCGGGGCCGGGTTCGGAACCTGCGCTGTGCGGGCCGACCTGCCAGCGCCCGGCGCCATCGACGCTGGCAATCGAACCGCCGCCGGCGCCGATCTCGACCATCTCGACCACCGGGATGCGCAGCGGCAGGCCGCTGCCCTTGCGGAAGCGATGCACGCGCGCCACTTCGAACACCTGCGAGCTTTGCGGGCGGCCATCATCGATGTAGCAGATCTTGGCCGTGGTGCCGCCGACATCCAGCGCCAGCATGTGCTGGATATTGCGCTCGGCGGCAATCGAGGCGGCGAACAGCGCCCCCCCTGCGGGGCCGGATTCGACCAGGCGCACCGGAAAGCGCGCCGCGATGTCCACCGTGGTCAGTCCGCCGGAGGAGAGCATCAGGAACAGCGGGCAGTTGAAACCCAGGGCGGTGATCTTGTTCTCAAGCCGGCGCAGGTAATTGGCCACCAGGGGCTGCACATAGGCATTCGCCGCGGTGGTGGTGAAGCGCTCGTATTCGCGCATTTCCGGCGAGACTTCGCTGGACAGCGACACCATCACCTCAGGCAGGGCTTCGCGCAGAATCTGCGCGGCGCGCTGCTCGTGCGCCGGGTTGGCATAGCTGTGCAGGAAGGCCACGGCGATGCTCTCCACGCCCTCCGCAGCAAAGCTCGCGGCGGCGGAGCGCACCGCCTGTTCATCGAGCGGCTGCAGTTCGGCGCCGTCGGCTGCGATGCGTTCAGGCACGCTGATGCGCAGCTTGCGCGGCACCAGCACCGGCGGCTTCTCCATTGTGATGTCATACTGGTCGAAGCGGCTTTCGCTGCCCATGTCGAGCACGTCACGAAAGCCGTCGGTGGTCAGCATGGCGGTCTTGACGCCGCGCCGCTCGATCAGCGCATTGGTCGCCAGCGTCGTGCCGTGCACGATGAGGCCCACATCGGCCGGCTGCAAGCCGGCCTCGGCGAGGAGGATTTGCACGCCTTCGAGCAGGGCCCGTTCGGGCGCGTCGTAAGTGGTCAGCACCTTGGTCGAGTAGCGCTGCGCAGCCGTCTCCAGCACCACGTCGGTGAAGGTACCGCCGATGTCGGCGCCAATGCGCGCCAGTGCCGCGCTGCTCACAGATAGTCTCCCGACTTTTCGAGCTTGGCGTAGAAGCGCTTGAGGTGATCGCCGACGTGCACCGGTGCGAAGCGAGGCTCGCCGCCATCCTGCGCCACCAGCTCGGGCACCGGCTCGATGACGGTGTCGCGGTCCGGGTTGAGGAAGAACGGAATCGAGAAGCGTTCGACGCCCGCGCGGTTGCGCACGCGGTGGTAGTTGGAGATGAAGCGGCCGTTGGACCACCACATCATCATGTCGCCGATATTGATGGTGAAGGCGCCGGGCACCGGCGGCGCAGCCACCCAGGTGCCGTCGAGGCGTTTGACTTCAAGGCCACCGACATTGTCCTGGGCGAGAATGGTCAGCGGACCTTCATCGGTATGCGAGACGGTGTTCGAGACTTCGAGATTGGCGCTTGGCGGCAGCGGGATGTAGTAGAGCAGGCTCAGCTGACAGATCGGCATGTTGAAGTAGCTGTCGAAGCGGTCTTCCGGCAGACCCAGGCCGATGGCGAAAGCGCGCAGGATGTCGCGCGACAGATCGAGCATGGCGGCGTAATAATCGACGCAGGCTTCGCGGAAGCTCGGCATGCCTTCCGGCCAGCGATTGGGGCGGAAGAAGATCTTGTCGACTTCGGGTGCATCGGCGAATTCGGCCTGGATGCGGTATTGCTCAAACAAACGACTGTCACGCGACAGGCTGGACTCGGGCGGCATCGGAATCCAGCCGCGATACCACTCCACCGTGGCCTTGGCTTTCTCGCGTTCAGCAACAGGCTGGTGAAAGAAGCGGGCGGACTCGGTGAAGATCGCTTCGCGCTTGGCCTCCGGTACACCGTGACCCTTGAGGTAGAAGAAGCCGATGCGTGTGCAGGCTTCGGCAATTTCCATTGCCACCTGCTGTTTGCCTTGCGCACCGCCTTCACGGAAGGGGGTGAAATCAATGATGGGAATCTCGGCAATGTCGACCGTCTTGGCGACGATCAGATCCTCTTCCCCAGCTGAACTGCGACTCATGGTTAAGCTCCTTTCATGCGTGATACAGATTAACCAGAGCGCCGGCCGAGTAGGGGTGCCTTTTCGGCGTGGGGCGTTTGCGAAAACGGCTACGAGTCGCCCCGCCGCAGGCGCGGGCTTTGGCGCACACTCTGCACCATGCCCGTGCTGAGCAGGCTTGGCGCCGGGCGCTGTGTGCAACCGACTCTCCGTGATCCGACCATGAACATGCCTTCAGCCCTTCCTGCCGATATCGTCAACAAGCGTCGTCGCGCTGCCCTCGGCGTGCTCGGTGCGCTGCCCCTGCTCGGCTTGGGCGCGCTCAGCGTGGAGGTGGCACGCAGCGGTGGCGAGCGCCACGACACGGCGCGCATCCGTGTCGATCATCAGCTCGGCTGGCTCAAGGGTGTGCAGTTCGGCGGTGACTTTGTAGCTCTGGAGCGCGGCTTCTTTGCCCAGGAAGGCTTGGACGTCAACTACACCGCCGGCGGGCCCGGCACCGATTACCGCACCCTGGTCTCCAGCGGCCGCAGCATGGTCAGCGAGAGCAATACGGCCGGCATGATTGACGGCTATCTGCGCGGCCAGCCCATCGTCGCCTTCGCCGCGGTGATGCAGCGCGATCCGGGCTGCATCATCAGCAGTGCAGCGCGGCCGATCAATTCCCTGCACGACATGATTGGCAAGACCATCGGCGTGCCCGGCAGCATCCGCTCGCAGTTGCTGACGCTCTTCAAGCGCGCGCAGATCGACGCCGAAGCCGTGCGCCTGGTGCCGGTGGGCAGCGATCCCTCCCTGCTCGCCTCGGGTCAGGTCGATGCGTATTACAACTGGTCCACCACCGCCGTGCCGGCCTTGCGCGCCGCGCAGTTTGAACCGCATCTCTTGCACATGGCCGACATTGGCGCGCCCGGCTACGGCCAGGTGCTGATCGCGCATCACGACACCGTCCGCGATCATCACGAAGTGCTGGTGCGCTACACGCGTGCGCTGATCAAGGGCTGGGCGTGGATGATCCAGCACCCGCGTGAATGCGCCGAGCTGGTGGTGCGCAAGTACGCACCGCCGGGCACCCACTTGGCCGAGCAGATCGCCCAGGCCGAAATGATGACGCCCTACATCTGGCGCGACGACGCACGCAGCAAGGGCCTGCTGTGGATTGAGCCGGGCGTGTTCGAGACGGCGGCCCAGCTGTCGCGCGAAGCGGGCAACTTCCCGGCCGAGCAGGCTTTCGACGTGTCGCGCATCGTTACGCAGAGCGTGGTGCGCGCTGCTCATTCGGCCGCGTAGACATTCCGGCACATTGCCTGCGCGCAAACGGCACCCCGGCGCCAGGCCAAGTTCGGTAGCCTTTGAATCATGAAATCGGACGCCTGACGCACCGCCGGTGCGAGGCATGTCGATCGTGGAATCATGACGGGCTTGTCGATAGAGCAGGTGTGCAAATCCTTCGCCATCAACGGGCAGCAGGTGCCGGTGCTGGACAAGGTCAGCCTGTCCCTGCAGCCGGGCCAGTTCGGTGCGCTGATCGGCCCTTCGGGCTGCGGCAAATCGACCCTGTTGCGCATGGTGGCTGACATCCTCCCGCCCAGCGGCGGACGCATCCACATCGATGGCGCGCCGCCCGAGCAGGCACGCCGCGAACACCAGATCGGTTTCGTGTTCCAGGAGGCCACCTTGCTGCCCTGGCGCAGCGTGCTGGAGAACGTGCAGCTGCCGCTGGAGATGCTGCGCGGCTCGGGCTTCAAGCCGCCGCGCTCGCCAGCCGAGCTGATCAAGCTGGTTGGCCTCGGCGGCTTCGAGCATGCGCGGCCGGCGCAGCTCTCGGGCGGCATGCAGCAGCGCTGCGCGATTGCGCGCGCGCTCGTCGCATCGCCGAAGATTCTGCTGCTCGACGAGCCCTTCGGCGCGCTCGACGAGGTGATGCGTTACCGCATGAACTTCGAGCTGCTGCGCATTCGTGGCGAAACACAGACCACTGCGCTGATGGTCACCCATTCAATTGAAGAAGCGGTGCTGATGGCCGACCGCATCTTCGTCTTCGCTGCCAAGCCGGGGCGCATCATTGACGCGATCGATGTCGATATTCCGCGTCCGCGCTGGATGTCGAGCATGGATCATCCGCGCTTTGCCGAGCTGGTCGAGCGCGTGCGCCACGGCTTGTTCAGCCAGATGCCGGATCTCACGCAGTACGACGAGGTTCTGCATGGCTGAGGCCATCCCTCCGCGTTTGCGCGCCGTGTTGCTGCCGCTCGGCCTGGCGGCGGCCCTGTTGCTGGGGCTGGAGTGCCTGGTGGCGAGCGGTCACGCGCCGATGAGCATTGCGCGGCCGACGGCGGTGGCGCAGCTGATCGGCGAAGAACATGCCATGTTGCTGCAGCAGGTCGTGCCGACCGTGGTCGTCGCAGGCTGGGGCTATGTGTTGTCGCTGCTCTTTGCGCTGGGCCTGGGCTTTGCAAGCTATGCCTGGCGACGCATGGAACTGAGCGTGCTGACCGCTGGCGCGATCCTCAGCAGCATTCCGATCATCGCCATCGCGCCCATCCTCAGCGTGTGGCTGGGCTTGAGCTTGCCGACGCGCGTGCTGATCACCTGCATCATCTGCGTCTTCCCCTTGCTGGTGGCGATCATCCAGGGCCTCAAGGCGAGCACCCACAGCGAGCGTGAGCTGTTCACCGTGCTCGCCGCATCGCCCTGGCAGCGCTTCCGCCTGTTGGCCCTGCCCAGCGCCTTGCCCTTCGTGTTTGTCGGCATGAAGGTGTCGGCGCCGCTGGCCGTGCTGGGGGCTCTGGTCGCCGAGTGGAACGGCGCCGAGTCCGGCCTTGGCGTGGTCATGCTCAACGCCATGTTCGGTCTGCAGATCACGCGCTTGTGGGCCAGCGTATTCATCGCCTGCCTGCTCTCCTCGCTGGCCTATGCCTATGTCTGCGTGCTGGAAAAACTCAGCGGCGCGCAAGACCGACCCATCATGCATACACCGACATGAGCACGTCCTCGTCTACCGCCGCCGATTTTCCGCCGCCCAGCGGGCGCAGGACTGCCTTGCGCATGCTCGATGGCGCCTTGCGCGTCAGCGCACAAAGGCTGGGTAACTATCTTGGCTTCATGCTGCTCGCTGCCGTGCTGTGGCAGCTGGGCATCTGGCTGTTCCACTTGCCGGCCTACCTCTTGCCGGGCTTGCAGCTGATTGCTGGCGCCTTCGTAGAACATCTGGCGGAGATCGCTGCTTCGACCTGGCTGACGCTCAGCGCAACCTTGCTGGGTCTGCTGATGGCGACCTTCATTGCCGCCTTGCTGGCCCTGCTGTTCATGGCTTCGCCGCTGCTCAGCGAGGCCTGCATGCCGCTGATCATCTTCGTGCGCACTGTGCCGATGATCGCCATTGCGCCGCTGCTGGTGCTGATCTTCGGTCGCGGCAGCAGCAACAGCATCGGCATGGTGGCCCTGCTGTCCTTCTTCCAGATCCTGCTCGCCGCGCGTCAGGGCTTCGAGGCGCCGACGCGCAACATGCTTGAACTGATGCACACCTGCGGCGCCAGCTTCTGGCAGACGCTCTTCAAGCTGCGCATTCCCAGCGCGATGACGCACCTCTTCACCGGCCTGCGCATCGCCTCGGCCTCGGCCATTCTCTGCGCGATGTTCGCCGAATGGCTGTCGGGTGCGCCGGGCCTGGGCAGTCTGATTCTTGACGCGTATTCGCGCCAGGACTTTGCCTTCATGTGGGCAGCGGTCGTCGTCGGCACGACGGTGTCCTATCTGTTCTTTACCGCCACGATTGCGCTCGAACGCGCAGTCCACGACTGGAGTTCTTGAACCCAATGGAATCTGCAAGCCAAACACTCGCCCGGCAAAACATTCTCGTCACCGGCTCGACCAAGGGCCTCGGTGCCGATCTGGCCATCATGCTGGCCCGCCACGGCGCCAATCTGATCATCGTGGGGCGTGACCAGAGCGCTGGCGAAGCCGTTGCCGCAAGCATTCGCGCCCTCGGTCGCGAGGCCATCGCGATTGCTGCCGATGTCAGCGACGAGGAGGCGATGGGCGCTGCCACGCGTCAGGCCCTGGCCCACTTCGGCCGCATCGACCGCCTGCTCTGCGTGGCGGGCGTGAGCAGCCCGCGCCGGCCGATCTGGGAAGCCGACACGGCGGATTTTCACGCCTACTTCAATGTGAATGTGCTCGGCGTGATGCTGGCCATGCGTGCCGTGTTGCCGTCGATGATAGCGCAGCAGGACGGGCGCATCGTGCTGATCGGCGGCACTTACGGACACAAGGGTGTGGCCAAGTCCTCGCTCTACGCGGCAACCAAGTGGGCGCTGCGCGGCATGGCCAAATCGGTGGCACTGGAAGTCGGCGCGCACAACATCACGGTCAATGTGATCGCACCGGGCGGCATCGACGGTCAGCGTCTGCGTGACGAGTTCGCCGCGTCGGCCAAACGCGAAGGCATCCAGCCTGAAGACGTGCTCAAGCGCTTTACCGCGCGCAGTGCGCTCGGCCGCCTGATCGACAGCGAAGACGTCGGCCATGCGGTGATCCATCTGTTCTCCGAGAGCGGCCGCATGATCACCGGGCAGGACATCATCATCGATGCCGGCACCGTCGTGTAAGCACAATAAAAATTGATCTGGAGTCCCCAATGATGAGCCCACACAAAAAATACGGCACCGACACCATCGCAGTCCATGGTGGTCGTGACCCCGATGCGTTTCACGGCGTAGTCAATACGCCGGTCTATCACGCTTCGACCTTCATCTTCAAATCGGTCGAGCAATTGATCGAGACGCGGCGCGATCGCGCCAGCGGCGCTTTCGAGCAATTCACCTACGGTCGCGAAGGTACGCCGACCACGCGCGCACTCGAAGACGTGGTGACCCAGCTTGAAGGCGGCTACCGCGCGGTGGTTGCGTCCTGTGGTCTAGGCGCCATCGTGGCCTCGCTGACGGCGTTTCTGTCGGCCGGTGATCACCTGCTGATCATCGACAGCCTCTACGGGCCGGTGCGCGATTTCTGCGAATCCTTCCTCAAGCGCTTCGGTGTCGAGGTCACCTATTTCGACCCGAGTCTGGGCGCCGATGTCGCGCATCTGTTCCAGGCCAATACCAAGGTGGTCTATCTGGAGTCGCCCTGTTCGCTGACTTTCGAGATGGTCGATGTGCCGGCGATTGCCAAGGCCGCCAAGGCGCGTGGCATCACCACGATCATGGACAACACCTGGGCTTCGCCGTTCTGCTTCCAGCCGCTCAAGCATGGTGTGGATGTGTCGATCCACGCGGCGACCAAGTACATCTCCGGTCACTCCGACCTGATGCTGGGTATCGCGGTGTGCACCGAAGAAGCCTTCATCCCGGTCAAGAAAACGGCCTCTGGTTCCGGCTACTGCGGCGGTCCCGACGATGTCTACATGGCCTTGCGCGGCTTGCGTACCTTGCCGCTGCGCATCAAGCGCCACCAGGAAACGGCGACGCTAATCGCCAAATGGCTACAGACGCGCCCGGAGGTGGCGCGCGTGATGTACCCGGCGCTGCCGGACGACCCCGGCCATGCCATCTGGAAGCGTGATTTCAACGGCGCTTCGGGGCTCTTCGGCGCCGTGCTCAAGCCTTTCAGCGACCAGCAACTGGCAGCCATGCTGGACAACATGGATCTGTTCCAGATGGGCTATTCCTGGGGCGGCTACGAGAGCCTGATCGTGCCGACCTGGCCGGCCACGCTGCGCAGCGCCAAGCCCTGGACCGAGCCGGGCCCGGCCTTGCGCATCCACGCCGGGCTGGAAGATCCGGATGATCTGATCCGCGATCTCGAACGCGGCTTTGCGCGCCTGGCCGGCGTCTGAGCGCGATCATGACGATCTCAGCTGAAACCCGCAGCGCCGTGCAGGCTTTTCTGGGCAAGTCGCCCAAGCGCTTGCTGATTGGTGGCGAATGGCGCGCCGCCGCTTCGGGCAAGACCTTCGAGACGCGCAATCCGGCGACCGGCGAACTGCTCGCCGAGGTGGCCGAGGGCGCCAGTGCCGACATCGATCTGGCCGTGGCCGCTGCGCGTGCCGCCTTCGAGGGGCCGTGGCGGCGCATGAAGCCGGGCGAACGGCAGCGCATCATGCTGCGTCTGGCCGATCTTGTCGAAGCGCATTTCGACGAGCTGGCCTTGCTCGACACCCTCGACATGGGCGCGCCGATCCGCCACACCCTGGGCAGCAAGCATCACCTGGTGAGCATGCTGCGCTATTACGCCGGCATTGCCACGGCGATCTACGGCCAGACCGCCGACACCTCGCTGTGTGGCGAGATGTTTGCCGCCACGCTGAAGGAGCCGGTCGGCGTCGTCGGCGCGATCATTCCGTGGAACGGGCCGATGTGGGCCACCATCTTCAAGACTGCGCCGGCCCTGGCGACCGGCTGCACGGTGGTGCTCAAGCCGGCCGAAGACGCACCGCTGTCGCCGCTGCGCTTTGCCGAGCTGGCGCTCGAAGCTGGCTTGCCGCCGGGCGTGCTCAACATCGTCACCGGCTTTGGCGGCGATGCGGGCGCGGCGCTGGCGGCGCACATGGATGTCGACAAGCTCTCCTTCACCGGTTCGAATGTCACCGGCCAGCAGATCGTGCGTGCCTCGGCGGGCAATCTCAAACGCTTGTCGCTGGAGCTGGGCGGCAAGTCGCCGAACATCCTCTTCAACGATGCCGATTTGTCGCGCGCAGCGCCCGCTGCCGCCATGGCGGTGTTCGCCAATTCCGGCCAGATCTGCACTGCCGGTACGCGTGTCTATGTCCAGCGCGGCATTCACGACGAGCTGGTGGCGGAAATGGCGCGCATCGGCGCAGCGCTGAAAATCGGCAATGGCGCTGATCCGGCGACCGATCTCGGCCCCCTGGTGTCGCAACGCCAGCTTGACCGCGTGCTCGGCTACCTCGACAGCGCGCCGGGCGAAGGTGCGCGCCTGGTCAGCGGCGGCGCGCGGCTCAGCGATGCCGAGCACGCCGCCGGCTTCTTCGTGCCGCCGACGGTGTTTGCCGGCGTTTCGGATCAGATGCGCATCGCACGCGAAGAGATCTTCGGCCCGGTCGCCTCGGTGATGCCTTTCGACGATGTCGACGAAGTGGTCGCACGCGCCAATGCCACGCCCTACGGGCTCGGCGCGGGCGTGTGGACGCGCGACATCGGCCGCGCCCATGCCATGGCCAAGCGCCTGCGCGCCGGCTCGGTGTGGGTCAACTGTTACAACGCGATGGACCCGTCCATGCCCTTCGGTGGTTACAAGATGAGCGGTTACGGCCGCGAGTCCGGCACCGCCCAGCTCGACGATTACATGAGCATAAAAGGTTTGTGGATTCAACACGATTGACCACCGGCTTTAATGATTGGCGCTGCACTTCGCGGCAGCGTCGATTCTCACGACACGTTTCAAGAAAGGAGCGTCTGGCATGATCAGCGCTGAACAGAACGATCGAATCACCCGCGTTGCTGCGGCCGACCCTTGCGGCAAGCTGTTGCGCCGCTACTGGCAACCGGTAGCGCTCGTCGACGAACTGGCTGGCCCGCGCCCGGTCAAGGCGGTACGCCTGATGGGGCAGGATTTTGTCCTGCTGCGTGACGAATCCGGCCAGCTGGGCATGATGGACCGCGACTGTCCGCACCGTGGTGCCGACCTCGCTTATGGTCGCCTCGAAAACGGTGGCTTGCGCTGCCCCTTCCACGGCTGGCTGTTCGACGTCAAAGGCAATTGCCTGGAGACGCCCGCCGAGCCCGAGGGCAGCAAGCTGTGCACGCGCATCAAGCAGCGCAGCTATCCGGTGGTGGAACGCAGTGGTGTGATCTTCGCCTACATCGGCAGCGGTGAGCCGCCGGCTTTCCCCGACTTCGACTGCTTCGTCGCACCCGACAGCCATACCTTCGCCTTCAAGGGCTTGTTTGAATGCAACTGGCTGCAGGCGCTGGAAGTGGGCATCGACCCGGCGCACGCCTCCTACCTGCACCGCTTCTTTCAGGACGAAGATACCTCGGGCAGTTACGGCAAGCAGTTCCGTGGTGCCTCGGCGGATTCGGACATGCCGATCACTCAGGTGCTGCGCGAATTCGGTCGCCCCGACATCAGCGTCGAATCGACCGACTACGGTTTGCGCCTGACCGCACTGCGCCGCCTCAACGAGACGCGCGAGCATGTGCGCGTGACCAATGTGGTGTTCCCGCAGGCCTTCGTGATTCCGATGAGTTCGGAGATGACCATCTCGCAATGGCATGTGCCGGTCGATGACACGCATTGCTACTGGTACGCCATCTTCACCAGCTTCACCGGGCCGGTGAACAAGCAGCAGATGCGTGAGCAGCGTCTGGCACTGTACGAATTGCCCGATTACATGCCGCGCCAGAACAAGCGCAACAACTACGGTTTCAATATCGAGGAACAGCGCAGCGAGACCTACACCGGCATGGGGCAGGACATCAATGTGCATGACCAGTGGGCGGTGGAGTCGCAAGGGCCGATCCAGGATCGCACGCGCGAACATCTGGGCACCACCGACAAGGGCATCCTCGCTTATCGCCGCCTGCTCACTGCTGCTATCGACGCCAACCTCGCGGGTGACCAAGTGCCGATGATGCTCAGCCCCGAAGCCGCTGCGGCCATGAGTGGCCCGGCCTCGATTGATGGCATCGGCGCTGCCGGTGATCCGCAAGCTTACTGGCGTGAAGCGGATGCCAAGCGCCGTCGCGAGTCGAGCTGGGCGGCGCCGCGCATGGCTGCACTGAGCGGACGAGACGCGTGATGGCAAGCTTCGTCGAACGTTTCGATCTGTGGTCGGACGAGCAGAAGTCTGCCGCGCGGACGCTTGAAGCGCGCCTGCAGGCGCGCGAGGTCGAAGTCGTGCGCTTCGTCTTTCCCGACCAGCACGGCGTGCTGCGCGGCAAGAGTCTGGTCGCCGAGGAAGCGCTGTCTGTTTTGCGTGATGGCGTAAAAATCACCTCGACCCTGCTCGCCAAGGACACCTCGCACAAGACCGTCTTCCCGGTGTTCACGCGCGGTGGTGGTTTCGAATTCGAGGGCATGCAGGGCGGTGCGGATTTCAGCATCATCCCTGATCCGCTGACTTTCAAAGTTCTGCCCTGGGCCGAGAAAACCGGCTGGCTGCTATGCGATCCGTACATGGCCAATGGCCAGCCTTCGCCGCTGGGCACGCGGCAGATTCTGCAGCGCGCGGTGGCCGAGCTGGCAGGTGAGGGCTTGGAGTTTGTCGCCGGCCTGGAAGTGGAGTTCTACGCCTTCCGCCTCGAAGATGTGCGCCGCGGCCTGCATGACTCCGGCCAGCCGGGCACGCCGCCCGAGGTCTCCCTGCTTACGCACGGCTACCAGTACCTTACCGAATTGCGCGACGATGCCGCCGCGCCGCTGATGGATCTGCTGCGCGTGCAATTGCAGGCTCTGGGCTTGCCGCTGCGCTCGCTCGAAGTCGAGTTCGGCCCCAGCCAGTTCGAGCTGACTTTCGGCCCGACCGTCGGCGTATTGCCCGCCGATACCATGGTGTTGCTGCGCAATGCAATCAAGCAGGTGTGCCAGCGTAACGGGTTCCACGCGAGTTTCATGTGCCGGCCGAAGATCCCGAATGTCATGTCCAGCGGCTGGCATCTGCATCAGTCGCTGCGGCGCATCAGCGACGGGCGGAACGCCTTCGTGCCGGACGACGGTGAGGAAGCGCTGAGTCCGACCGGCCAGCACTACCTCGGTGGCTTGCTCGAACACGCCTGTGGCGCGGCGATGCTGGCCTGCCCGACGATCAACGGCTATCGCCGCTATCGACCGATGTCGCTGGCGCCGGACCGCGCCATCTGGGCACGCGACAATCGCGGCGCCATGCTGCGCGTGATCGGCGGCGCTGGGCAAGCGGCCACACGTATCGAGAACCGCGTCGGTGAGCCGGCGGCGAATCCCTATCTGTACATGGCCTCGCAGATTTTCTCCGGGCTCGATGGCCTGCGCCGCCAGCTTGATCCCGGCCCTTCGGCCGACGCGCCGTATGAAACACAGGCGCCGGCCTTGCCGCGCTCGCTGCCCGACGCCTTGCAGGCGCTGCGTGCCGATACCTGGTTGAGCGAGCAGCTCGGCAAGGATTTTGTTAACTACCTGTGCCACATCAAGGAGGCCGAACTGGCCCGCTTCAATCTCGAAGTGACCGAGTGGGAACACAGGGAATACTTCGAGATGTTCTGATGCCCAAACTCTATTTCATTCTCAAGGATGACAGCGTACGCACGCTTGATGTCGCGCCCGAAGGCTCGGTGATGACCGCCGCGCTGCTTAACAATGTGCCGGGTGTTGAAGCCGAGTGTGGCGGCTGCTGTTCCTGCGCCACCTGTCACATCTATGTCGAGCCTGAGTACATCGAGCAGCTGCCGGCGGCAGATGAGGCCGAGAGCGAATTGCTCGACTTTGTGCATGCCCCGCGTCAGCCCGGCAGCCGGCTGGCCTGTCAGCTGGATCTGGCGGCGATACCGGATGGCCTGCGCGTGCGCGTACCGGTCACGCAACACGAGCCCTGAAGCTCGGCTTGCCGTTCGCCGATCAAGGCCGTCGCCCGTGCGACGGCCTTTTTCTTTGTGCCGCGTGGCGTGGCGTAGCGCTGGATGTTGTGCGTTTGGCTGTTGCCGTTTTGTTGCAGTGGTGATGCCCGAATCGTGTCGGCAAGCGCTTGCCAAGGGCTTGCGCGGCCAATTCCTGCGCGCTGAGGGGGAATTCGCGCCTTGGCGCTTGCAGGTGCTGTCAACGCAACAACTGCTCACGAAAAAAGCAATTCTTGCAACGCCGCCTTATCGCTAGATTACATCGCATACCAGTCGGCGATATCGAAGTTTCAAGACTCGCATACATAGAACGCGCAACGCTCTCTGGCTTCAGCCCCTTCAACCTTGATAGAGATCCTGCAGATGAAAACCGAACTTCTTGTTTCGTGCATCGTGGCCGCAGCAGCCATCCCGGGGACGGCGCTCGCTCAGACGACGCCGGAAAACCAAAAGACCGACATCGGTCGTGTCAATGCGTCTGGCGCGGCGGGCGATGGCGCTGCGAGTGCAGACAACACGCCAAGCGCGACGGGTGTGACGCGCAAGGAACTGGGCGGCGGCCTGATGGTGGATGAGAACGTCTCCAAGGCCAAAAGCTCGGTGACGCGCGACTTCATCCAGAAGCAACAACCGTCCTCCGATGTGTTCCAGCTGCTGAAGTTTTCTCCCGGTGCCAACTCGGCTGCGGGCGATGCCTGGGGCCTGAATCAGGGCATCATCGCCGTGCGCGGTCTGGAAGGTGGCCAGCTCGGTTTCAACTTCGAAGGCATGCCGCTGAGCGTGGCGTCCAACTGGTCGGTCTTCCCGGGTCAGTGGATCGACACCGAGAACACCGATGTGGTGACCCTCAATCAGGGCAGTGCCGATATCTCGTCGCCCAACGTCAACGCCACCGGCGGCAATGTCGACCTCTTCCTGCACACGCCGAGCAAGCAACGCGGCGGTCTGATCGGTCTCTCCTACGGCAGCGACAATGCACGTCGCATTTTCATCCGTGGCGAAACGGGCAATAGCGCTGACGGCACGGCGCGCGCTTTCGTTTCGTGGTCGCACATGGATGCGGACCACTTTCGTGGTCCCGGCAAGGATACCAAGGACATCTTCTCCTTCGGTGGCGTCAAGGACTGGGGGCAGGGTAGCCGCACCAAGATCGCCATGACCTACACCGAAGTCATGCGCGACACCTACAAGAACCCGACCAAGGCGCAGTGGAATGCCAGCGGTGTCGATGGTGATCAGAGCAACTACAGCAACAACTACGCAACGGGTGGCACCAACTACTACGGCTTGCTCAAAAACCCCTGGCGTAATCTGCTGCTGTCGGCGCCGAGCGATTTCAAGATCAATGATGCACTGAGCATCAATGTGACGCCGTATGTCTTCTACGGCTACGGTGCATCGGGTGCCGGTTCCGTGCTCAACGAGTCGTCGGTGGGCATGGGCAACACGCTCTCCGCGGTGGATCTCAATGGCAATGGCACCACCACGGACCGCAACGTTCTGGTCTACAGCCCGATCTTCGAAGACAACACGCGTATGGGCGCCACCACCAAGGCCACCTACACGATCGCCAACCACACCCTGGTCGGTGGCCTGTGGTACCAGTATTCGCGTGACCAGCTGTATCGCCGTTACGCGCAGGCCTCTACCGATGGCACGCCGATGGATGAGACCGGTGAAGAGTTCCTGATCCGCGATGCCTCCGGCACCGTGGTCAGGACCTGGGACCAGGATACGCGCGATGATTTCCGCGCCGTGTTCTTTGGCGACACCATCAACTTCATGGATGATCGTCTTGCCTTCGATATCGGTGGCAAGCAACTGTGGCTGACCCGTGAAGGCATCAACCGCGTGCCGAATGCTGTCGGCCGCACCGAAGCGAGCCACAACCCCTTCCTGCCGACCGGTGCGGTGCGCTTCAAGTTCAATGATCAGCACATGGTCTTTGTGAGCATCGCCAAGGGCTATCGCCTGCTGCCCGCCGGTGCCCTGTACCCGCGTTACAGCGCAACCACGGCAGCGCTGTCGACACGTGCCAATCCGGATCAGCCTTCCGAAACCTCGACCGGTGGCGAGCTCGGTTATCGCTATCAAGGCAAGATTTTCAGCCTCTCGACCTCCGTCTTCCACTACGACTTCAAGAATCGCCAGATCTCTGCAGTCGCCTGTGACGGCAACGCCTGTATCTCGCAACCGATCAATGGCGGCAAGCAACGCGCCCAGGGTCTGGATTTCGAAGCCGGCCTGCGTCCGTACAAGAACTTCCGCCCTTACGTCTCGTTCGAGCTGCTGAGCACCAAGCTGCAGAGCGACATTCCGGTCTCGGGTGACTATCTGCCGACGACGGGCAAGTCTGCCGTGCGGGCACCGAAGTTCACCGGCGCCATCGCAGTGGATTACGACAATGGCACGCTGTTCGGCAACTTCGGCTTCAAGCATGTCGGTTCGCAGTACGCCACCTTCATGAATGACGAGAAGATGCCCTCGTACAACACCTTCGATGCTGCGATTGGTTACCGCTTTGCCGGCAACGACACCTTCAAGAAACCCGAAGTGCGTCTGAACCTGCTCAACCTGACCAACAAGAAGTATCTCTCCGGCATCTACAGCCCCACCACCAATGCCACGGCAACCCGGGGTACCAACGGCACGACAGTCGCCGCCAGCGCTCCGAGCTACCTCATTGGCAACACCTTCTCGGCGATGGTCACCGTCGCTACCGCGTTCTAATCAAAGGTCCGTCATGTCGATCAGTCAAGAAACACTACACGCCGCTTCGATCAACCTGCTTTACGCCGGTGTCGTACTCCTGACATTTGTCATCATCGAGCGCTTCGTTTATTACGTGCATCTGAGCATGCGCAGCCGCAGCATCGCCAAGGCGATTGCCGCGGCGGTCAGTGCCGACTCCGCCCGGCCGCTGCCGCAGCTGGCGGCGGCGAGCGATGTGCTCACCATGTCGATGCAGGAATACGTCAGCGTGCAAAGCAAGGGTGGCGTGTCGCGGGAACGCATCGAGGACTTGTCCTCGGCGCTGTTCCTGCGGGTCGACAGCAAGGTCAATCGCGGCTTGTGGATTCTCGACACCATCGTCACGGCGGCGCCGCTGCTGGGGCTGCTGGGGACCATCCTGGGCATCATGGATACCTTCCATGCGCTGTCCGCCGGTGGTATCTCGGACCCCGGCGCGGTCAGTCGTGGCATCGGTTCAGCGCTGTTCGCGACGGCCATCGGTATCGGCACCGCGCTCTACGGTCTGATCGGCCACAACGTGCTGCACCGCCTCGGTGAGCGCCTGACCGACGACTTCAAGAGCTTCCTGCTCGAAACCACGGTCTGAAGCGCCGGAGTCCGCAATGAGAAACTTCCCGCAACGCCGTGAGCGCAAGGCGCGCATCGAGATCATTCCGATGATCGATGTGATGATGTTCCTGCTCGTCTTCTTCGTGCTGATCAGCACCAATGTGCTGCCGGCACTGGGCATGAAGGTCGCGCTGCCTGGTTCCTCCCAGCCCAGCGCGCTGAAAGACGAGCCGCTGCGCATCACGGTCACGGTCGATCATGAAGGCAAGGTTTATGTCGATGGCGTGGCAACGCCGCTGTTGGAGCTGGCGACGCGTCTGAAGAGCATCGCCGGCGAGCGCAAGCCGATGATCATCATCGCCGGCGATTCACAGTCGAATCTGCAAAGCCTTGTCGACGTCCTCGATCAACTGAAGATTGCGGGCATGCCTGCCGCATCCATCATTACCAAGCGCAATCCGTGAGCACTCTAGCTATCACTGTTGATCCGGCAGAGCGTGGCAGCTTGGTGACGGCCGCAGTCGGCACCGCCCTGGCGGTGCTGCTGATGGTCCTGACGCCCAAGAGCGTCGAGCCACCGCCACCGCAATTGCCGGTTGATGACGCGCCCATCGTGGCGCTGACCGAACCGCCCGAGCCCAAGCCGGTCAAGCCGGAGCCGCCCAAGCCGGTCACCCCGCCACCGAAAGCGGTGGCCTTGCCCAAGCCGGTAGCGACGCCCACACCGCCGCCGCCCGCGCCTTCACCGGTGCCCTCGCCAGTGCCGGTGCCGCCACCGCCGCCGCCGGTTGCAGCGCCGGTGACGCCGCCGACACCGACGCCACCCCCACCGCCCGCAGCACCGGCGCAGAACGCCAGCGTGGAGAACAGCTACGTCGCCAAGCTGCGCGCCTACATCCGCTCGATTACGGAATATCCGACTTCGGGTGATGCGCGTCGCTTGCGGCCTGAGGGTTCGACCATCGTGCGCTTCGTGCTGTCGCGCGCCGGTGCGGTGTCGGATGTGCAGGTCGAGCGCTCGGCCGGTTCGCCGATTCTCGACAAGAAGGCGGTGTCCATCGTCGCCGGTGGCAGCTATCCGGCGATGCCGGCGGACGCCTGGGTCGGCGCGGCCGAGCATGTGTTCACCGTCACCGTGCAGTTCATCGCGCCATGACCGAGACCTTGCCTGCCCTCGATCTGGCCACGCCGCCTGCGGTGCGTGCGGCGATCCGCAGTGGCGCCTACCGTGGCTTCACCAATCTGCTGGCACGCGACTACGTGCAGGGCAATCTGATGGTCGTGCCGCAGGCGCAGGCCGATGATTTTGCCGAGTTCTGCGCACGCAATGCGCAGGCCTTGCCCCTGCTCGGACGCTCCGCGCCCGGTGCGGTCGGCATTCCGGCGCTCGCGGCGGATCTTGATCTGCGCAGCGATGTCGGCGGTTACATGGTGTTCCGTGATGGCGTGCTGTGCGCCACGCCGCAGGACGTGCGCAGCGAGTGGCGTGAGGATCTGGTCGCCTTCGTGCTCGGCTGCTCGTTCTCTTTCGAGCGCCTGCTGCTCCAGCACGGCATCCGCCTGCGTCATCTCGATGAAGGCAATGTCTCGGCGATGTATGTCACCACGCTGCAGACGCGCAGCGCCGGCCCGTTCAAGGGGCCGCTGGTGGTGTCGATGCGTGCGCTGCGCGCGGCGGATGTTGAGCGTGCGGCCGAGGTGTCGGCGCGCTACCCGATGTTTCACGGCGCGCCGGTGCATATCGGTGATCCGGCGGCAATCGGCATTACTGACCTGTCGCAGTCCTACGGCGGGCATGGGCTTACGCAGTTACAGGACGACGAAGTTCCGGTTTTCTGGGCGTGTGGTGCAACCGCCCAGCTCGCAGCGCTGCATGCAGGTCTGCCGCTGTGCATTACGCATCACCAGGCACACATGGTGGTGACCGACCTGCAGATTGAAGCGCTGGCGTCGCGGACGCACGCTCAACACAGCCAACAACAAGGAAAGCAGCAGAATGGACATTGAACAGTTATTCGAGCAATACCAGCGTGACGGCTACGTCATCCTGCCCGCCGCACTGGACGCGGACGAGATCGCCGCGCTGCGCGCCACCACCGACCGCATCAGCGAACAGGCGCGTGGCCTCAGCGAAGAGAACGCGGTGTTCGACTTCGAGAGCGGCCACACGCCCGAGGCGCCGCTGATCCAGCGCATCAAGAAGCCGCATCGCGTCGATCCCTACTATTTCGCGCTGGCCCGCCACCCCAAGATCATGCCCCTGGTGCAGCGCCTGTGCGGCGAGAACCTGCGCCTGAGCCACAGCAAGATCAACATGAAGTCGGCGCTGGCTGGTTCGCCGCTGCAATGGCACCAGGACTGGGCTTTTGCGCCGCACACCAATATGTCGACCTGCGTGGTCTCGGTGATGCTCGACGAGACGCGTGAAGGCAATGGCGCCATGCAGGTGATTCCCGGCAGCCATCTGGGCCCGCTGTACGAGCACCATGATCCGGAGCTGGGCTTTGTCGGCGCCATCGATGTCGAGAAGACCGGGCTGGATCTGAGCCCGGCCGTGTCCCTGGTCGGCGGTCCCGGCACCATCTCCTTCCACCACCCGATGACCATCCACGGCTCGGGCGCCAATCGCTCCAGCGCACCGCGCCGCATCCTGTTCCTCGAATACGCCGCGACCGATGCTTACCCGTTGTTCTACTCGGTCGATTGGGACGAATACAACTCGCGCATCGTCCATGGCGAGCCGAGCAGTCATGCGCGTGTCGAGGTCAATCCGGTCAAGCTGCCTTTCCCCTCCAGTGCCGGCAGCTCGATCTACAAGACCCAGGCCAAGGTCAAATCCCCGTTTTTTGTGCCCGTGGCATAAGGAAGAACTTCATCATGAACAAGCAGATTGCTCTGGTCACCGGCGCCAGCAGCGGCACCGGCCGACATATCGCCATCGCCCTGGCGCAGGACGGTTGCGATGTGGCCATCCTCGGTCGGCGCTCGCAGGAGCTGGAAGAAACCGCCCGCCAGATCACCCAGGCCGGCGCGCGGGTCTTGATCCTCAATGCCGATCTGCGTGATGAAGCGGCGGTCAAGCAGGCCATGGCAAGCTTGCTGGAGTGGTCCGGCCAGCGTGTGGACATCCTGGTCAACGCCGCCGGCATCCCCGGCCCGCTGGGCGACCCGATTGGCGAGCTGGGCGTGGAGGACTTCGATTCGGTGATGTCCACCAATCTGCGTGGCCCCTTTCTGACCATGTCCTATCTGCTGCCGGTGATGTGTCGCCATGGTCGTGGCCGCGTCATCAACATCGGTGGCACCCACGGCATGCGCGGCCGCGCAGGGCGCGCCAGCTATGCCACCTCGAAGTGGGCACTGCGGGGTCTGACGCGCAGCGCCGCGCTTGAGGTCGGCGAATACGGCGTCACCGCCAATCTGATCGCGCCCGGCCCGATTGCGGTTGATCGCATGCGCAAGCGCTGGGCGGCGCAGGCGCTGGATCAGGGCGTCAGCGAAGATGTGATCCTCGAGCGCTACATTGCCGACATGGGCACGGCGCTCAAGCGCCCCAATGAAACCGGCGACATCGTCGAGATGGTGCGCTTCCTCGCCGGCGAGGGCGGGCGCAACATCACCGGGCAGGAGCTGGTGGTCGATGGCGGCGTGATCGTCTAAGGCGCCCCAGCCGGCGTTTGCGGCAGCCCGGCGGCGTTTGCTCCGGGCGCCGCAGCGCGCCGTGTATTACTTTTTCTTCTATTGGTGTAAGCGGCAGGCGGGTGCCGGTTTGCCAAGCGGGCGGCTATGATCCATGCTTCCCGGCTTGTCCTGCTTGTACCAATCATGAATATCCTCTATCCGGTTGCCGGCTTTACCGTGGGCACCATCGTCGGTTTGACCGGCGTGGGCGGCGGTTCGCTGATGACGCCGCTGCTGGTGCTGCTGTTCGGCGTCAGCCCTGCTGTAGCGGTTGGCACCGATCTGCTCTACGCCTCGATCACCAAGGCCGGCGGCACCCTGGCGCACAGTCTCAAGGGCACGGTGGATTGGGCCATCGCGCGTTCGCTGGCCTGCGGTTCGCTGCCGGCGGCAGCGCTGACCCTGTGGGCGATGCAGACCTTTTTCCCCGGTGGTCTGGGTGATGCCAAGGGCTTGATCTCCCTGTCGCTGGGCATTGCCTTGTTGCTCACCGCCGTCTCGCTGATCTTCCGTCAGCGCATCCAGGCCTTTGCCCAGCGCCACGCGCCGGCCAAGCCCAATCCGCGTCGTACCTTCTGGCTGACCGTGTTCACCGGCGCCCTGCTTGGCGTACTGGTGACCATTTCCTCGGTGGGCGCGGGGGCACTGGGAGTGACAGCTTTGTTCTTCCTGTATCCGCACCTGCCGGCACACCGCATCGTCGGTTCGGACATCGCCCATGCGGTGCCGCTGACCATGGTGGCGGGCTTTGGCCACTGGCTGCTGGGCGGTATCGACTGGATTTTGCTGGGTAGTCTGCTGATCGGCTCCCTGCCCGGCATCTGGATCGGCAGCCATATTTCGGCCAAGGTGCCGGAAAAAGTATTGCGCCCCATTCTTGCTGGCATGCTGGTGCTGATCGGCGCCAAGCTCATTGCGGCGCACTGAATTCGCGAAAGAGAGTTGTCATGTACAAATACGATGCCTTTGACCAGCAGCTTGTGCGCGAGCGTGTCGCACAGTTTCGTGACCAGACCCGGCGCTTCCTCGCCGGCGAGCTGAGCGGCGACGAGTTCAAGCCGCTGCGCCTGCAGAACGGCCTCTACATCCAGCGCTATGCGCCGATGCTGCGCGTGGCCGTGCCGTACGGCATGCTCAATTCGACGCAGATCCGCAAGCTGGCGCACATCGCCCGCACTTACGACAAGGGTTATGCCCACGTCTCGACGCGGCAGAATTTCCAGTTCAACTGGCCCGAGCTCGCCCGCGTGCCTGACATCCTCGAAGAGCTGGCCGAGGTCGAGATGCACGCCATCCAGACCTCGGGCAATTGCATCCGCAACGTAACCACCGACCAATTCGCCGGCATCGCGCCTGACGAGGTGGTCGATCCGCGCCCGCTGGCCGAAATCATCCGCCAGTGGAGCACCTTCCACCCCGAATTCGCGCTGCTGCCGCGCAAGTTCAAGTTCGCCGTCAGCGGTTCGAGCAATGACCGCGCCGTGGTGCAGATGCACGACATCGGTCTGGAGTTCTATCGTGACGCCGCGGGCGCGCTGCTGATCAAGGTGTGGGTTGGCGGCGGTCTGGGCCGCACGCCCATCCTTGGCGAAGTCATCGAGGAAGCGCTGCCCTGGCAGCATCTGCTGACCTATTGCGACGCCATCATTCGCGTCTATAACCGCTGGGGCCGCCGCGACAACATCTACAAGGCGCGCATCAAGATCCTCGTCAAGGCGCTGGGTCTGGCCGAGTTCAAGCGCCAGGTCGAAGCCGAATGGGCGTTCCACAAGGATGGCCCGAACACCATTACGCAAGCCGAGTTCGACCGCGTCGCGCAGTTCTTCACCGCGCCGGCCTATGAAACCCTGCCCGCCAGCGATGCCGGCTTCGACGCCAAGCTGGCCGAAGACAAGGCCTTCGCCAACTGGGTCAAGCGCAATGTGCATGCGCACAAGGTCGCCGGCTATCGCGCCGTGACCCTGTCGCTGAAGACCACCGGTATCGCGCCGGGTGACATCACCGACAAGCAGCTCGATCTGGTGGCTGATCTGGCCGACCAGTACAGCTTCGGCGAACTGCGCAACTCGCATGAGCAGAACATCATCCTCGCCGACGTCAAGCTCGGCGATCTCTACGCGCTGTGGCAAACGGCCAAGGCGGCGGGGCTGGCGACGCCGAACATCGGCCTGATCACCGACATCATTTGCTGCCCGGGCGGCGATTTCTGCGATCTGGCCAACGCCAAGAGCATCCCGATTGCCGAGGCCGTGCAGCGCCAGTTCGACGATCTCGATTACCAGCACGACATCGGCGAGCTGGAGCTGAACATCTCCGGCTGCATGAATTCCTGCGGTCATCACCATGTCGGCCACATCGGCATCCTCGGCGTCGACAAGGGCGATAGTGAGTGGTATCAGGTTTCCATCGGTGGCAAGCAGGGCAATGACGCCAGCCTGGGCGACGTGATCGGCCCGTCTTTTGCCGCCCATGAAGTGGCCGGCGTGGTGCAGCGCCTGATCGACGTGTATGTCGACAACCGCACGCCGGAAGAGCGCTTCATCGACACCGTGCGCCGCATCGGCGCGGCACCGTTCAAAGACCGCGTCTATGCTGACCGCCAGCCGGGCAAGCAGAAAGTGGAGGCTTAAAGCATGAGCAATCTGATCAAACTGCAGGGCGCGGACGCCCACATCGTCAGCGCGGACAGCTGGCAGCTGGTGCGCCTGCCTGCCGCGCAGGAAGAGGTGAAGAAGCAGGCCGGCAAGGTCGTGCTGTTCAAGCTGACCGGCGTGGCCAGTGCCAGCGCCGAGCAGATCGCCGCGACCGAGCTGCCGGCCGGCCAGATCGTGCTGCCGCTGCCGGTCTTCCTGGCGCGCCGCGAAGACCTCGCGGCACGCATCGCCGCCGGCGAGATCGGCGTCTGGCTGGAGAGTCACGAGCTGGTCGAAGACCTGGCCGCCGCACAGGCGGATCTGTCGGCGCTGCCGCTGATCGTCATCCACATCGAGCGCTTTGCCGACGGCCGTGCTTACTCCAGCGCTGCGCTGCTGCGCAGCCGTTTCGGCTTCAAGGGCGAGCTGCGCGCCATCGGCGATGTGCTGCGCGACCAGCTGTTCTTCCTCAAGCGCTGCGGTTTTGATGCCTTCGAAATCCGCGCTGACCGCTCGGCGGCCGATGCGCTGGCCTCGCTCAAGGACTTCAGCGAGCCCTACCAGGGCGCGACGGTGATTGATCAACCGCTGTGGCGTCGCCACGCGCGAGGCTGATATGGCAGAGACAGTCTCCTTCCTCAAGCCGCGCGCGGCCAATCCGGCGACCAGCCCGGAGCTGAGCGACGCGCTGCGCGCCACCGTCGCCATCAAGCGCACCCAGGTTGCCGAGTTGCTGCATGCGGCCGCCGCCCTGCACGGCGCGGTGACCTTTGCCAACAGCTTCGGCGCCGAAGACATGGTGCTGACCGACATCATCCTCAAGGAAAACCTGCCGATCGAGATCTTCTCGCTCGACACGGGCCGCCTGCCGGCCGAGACCTACACCTTGATGGGGGAGGTCGAGCAGCAGTACGCGACCAAGCTGAAGGTCTTCTTCCCGCAAAGCGGTGCTGTCGAGCAGTACGTGCGTACGCACGGCATCAATGCCTTCTACGACTCGGTCGAGCTTCGCAAAGCCTGCTGTCAGGTGCGCAAGGTCGAGCCGCTGCGCCGTGCGCTGGCCGGCAAGGGCGCCTGGGTGACCGGCATGCGCGCCGCCCAGAGCATGACCCGCGCCGACCTGCCGGTGCGTCAATTTGACGATGGCAACGGCCTGGAGAAGTACAATCCGCTCTCGGACTGGAGCGAGCAGGAGGTGTGGGCGTATCTCCGCATCCATGGCGTGCCGTACAACGCCCTGCATGACCAGTTCTATCCCAGCATCGGTTGTGCGCCCTGTACGCGGGCGATTGCTGTCGGCGAAGACGTCCGCGCCGGCCGCTGGTGGTGGGAAAACCCGGACAGCAAGGAATGCGGGCTTCATGCCAAATGAAGCGCGCAGTCCGCAGTTGGCCGGGGTTCGGCGGAACAAGGCAACATTGCAAAGCGCTTTGTGGAGCCAAGATCCGACTCTGAAAGAGTGCGGTTTGCACGTGAAAAAGTGAATTGCTGGCAAGCCCTTCACCGCCCAGGCGTGAAGGGATGCAAAGGGCCGCAAAGCTGTTCTGCGGCGCTGATCAGGCTGTTTGTATGGATGGTTTGAAGGATTTGCCGGGCTTCTTTGCGGCCCTTTGCGTGTCCTTTGCGCCTTTGCGGTGACGATGAATTTATGACGACTTTGACCAAACAAACCCTCTCCCACCTCGACTGGCTTGAAGCCGAGGCGATCCACATCATGCGCGAGGTGGCCGGCCAGTGCGAACGTCCGGTGCTGCTGTTCTCGGGCGGCAAGGATTCGATCTGCATGCTGCGCGTGGCCGAAAAGGCCTTCCGCCCGGGCAAGTTTCCCTTCCCGCTGATGCACATCGACACCGGCCACAACTACAAGGAAGTCGTCGAGTTCCGCGACAAGCGCGCGGCCGAGCTGGGCGAGCGCCTGATCGTGCGTTCGGTCGAAGACTCGATGAAGCGCGGCACCGTGGTGCTCAAGTCGCCGGATGAGTCGCGCAACAAGCATCAGGCGGTGACCCTGCTCGAAGCGATTGCCGAATTCGAGTTCGATGCCTGTATCGGCGGTGCGCGTCGCGACGAAGAGAAGGCGCGTGCCAAAGAACGCGTGATGAGCTTCCGCGACGAGTTCGGTTCCTGGGACCCGAAGAACCAGCGTCCCGAGCTGTGGAGCCTCTACAACGCCCGCGTGCACAAGGGCGAAAACATTCGCGCCTTCCCGATCAGCAACTGGACCGAGATGGACGTGTGGCAATACATCGAGCGCGAAAAGCTCGAACTGCCCTCGATCTACTTTGCTCACACGCGTCCGGTGGTGATGCGTCAGGGCGCGATCATGCCGGTCAATGTTGAACTGGCCAGCGGTGAAGTGCTCAACCAGCCGAAAGCGGGCGAAGAGATCATCAATATGGAAGTACGCTTCCGCACGGTGGGCGACATTCCCTGCACGGCGCCGGTGCCCTCGGATGCCGACACGGTTGAGAAGATCGTCGTCGAAACTGCCACCACCACGATTACTGAACGCGGCGCCACGCGCCTCGACGATCAGACTTCCGAAGCCTCGATGGAGCAACGGAAGAAAGAAGGGTATTTCTGAACTCCTTCACCGCACAGGCGCGAAGGGATGTAAAGGGCCGCAAAGGTTTTGTGCGGATCGAGAGTAGGAATGAATTGAAAATAGGTGCTGAGGTCAAACCAGAGGGATTCTTTGCGGCCCTTCGCGTTTCCTCCGCGCCTTTGCGGTGAAAAGGTTTTAAAAATGTCTGCACACGAAAACATTCAAGACAACGGCTTGCTGCGCTTCATGACCTGCGGCAGCGTGGACGATGGCAAGAGCACCCTGATCGGGCGCCTGCTCTACGACACCAAGACCATCCTCGCTGACACGCTCAACGCCATCGAGAAGACCTCGGCCAAGCGCGGCATGGAAGCGGTCGACCTGTCCCTGCTCACCGACGGTCTGCAGGCCGAGCGCGAGCAGGGCATCACCATCGACGTGGCCTATCGCTACTTCAGCACCGGTACGCGCAAGTACATCATCGCTGACGCACCGGGCCACGAGCAGTACACGCGCAACATGGTTACGGCGGCTTCGACGGCCGATCTGGCGATCATCCTCATCGATGCGCGCAAGGGCGTGCTGACGCAGACCCGTCGCCACAGCTATCTGGCGCATCTGGTGAACATCCCCCACGTCGTGGTGGCGGTGAACAAGATGGACCTGATCGACCACGACCAAGCCAAGTTCGATGCCATCGTTGCCGACTACAAGGCTTTCATCGCCAAGATGGGGCTGTTCAACGACGGTCGCGACATCCAGTTCATCCCGATGTCGGCACTCAATGGCGACAACCTCGTTGATCGTTCGGAGACCATGAGCTGGTACCAGGGCCCGACCCTGCTGGAGCTGCTCGAAGCTGCGCCGGCCGCTCACGCCCAGGGTTCCGAAGCGTTCCGCTTCCCGGTGCAGTACGTCTGTCGTCCGCAGGATTCGGCCAATCCTGAGCTGCATGATTACCGTGGCTTCCAGGGCCGTGTCGAATCCGGCTCGGTGAAGGTCGGTGATCTGCTCACTGCGCTGCCCAATGGCCGCGAAAGCCGCGTCAAGGCGGTGCAGATCGGTGGCGTCGATATTGCCGAAGGCCTGGCCGAGCAGTCGATCACCCTTCTGCTCGAAGACGAGATCGACATCTCGCGCGGCGATATGCTGGTCAAGAGCAGCGATGTGCCGGCCCAGCAAAAGGAGATCAATGCGATGGTCTGCTGGCTGTCGGAGACGCCGCTGTCACCGGCGCGCACCTACCTGATCCGCCACACTACGCGCAGCACCAAGGCCAAGCTCACCGGCATCGCCTACAAGATCGACGTGAACTCGCAAGAGCATGTCGATGCCACGGCGCTGGCCATGAACGACATCGCCCGCGTCGGCTGGAAACTGGCACAGCCGGTCTTTGCCGACCCCTATGCGGCAAACCGTGCGACGGGCGCTTTCATTATCATTGACGAGTCGAGCAACAACACGGTCGGTGCAGGCATGATCCTGTAGCATTGCTGCTCGCTTATCACCCCTCTTACTAGGAAACCCATGAACAAGACTCTCGTAGTGCTGCTGTCCGTCTTCACGCTGTCCTCTGCCATGGCAGCCGAGATGACCGAAGACCAGAAGACGCTTTACGCTGCCGGCCTGTTGCTCGGCCAGCAGCTGTCGGCGTTCTCGCCCACGGCAGCGGAGCTGGAGATCGTCAAGAAAGGCATCAGCGATTCGATCGCCGGCAACAAGCCTGCCGTCGAGCTCGAAACCTACGGCCCGAAGATCCAGCAACTGGCCCAGTCGCGCCGTGCCGCGCTGGCCGGCAAGCAAGCGGCTGCTGGCAAGGCCTTTGTCGACAAGGCTGCCAAGGAACCGGGCGCCGTCAAGACTGCATCCGGCCTGATCTACTTCTCGCTCAAGGAAGGCACCGGCCCCAATCCCGCAGCCAGCGATACCGTCAAGGTCAACTACCGTGGCACCCTCATCGATGGCAAGGAGTTCGACAGCTCCTACAAGCGCGGCGAGCCGATCGAATTCCCGCTCAGCGGCGTGATCAAGTGCTGGGGTGAAGGCGTGCAGAAGATGAAGGTCGGTGGCAAGGCTCGCCTGGTCTGCCCGGCATCCATCGCCTACGGCGACAACGGCGCTGGCGCAGTGATCCCCCCGGGCGCGACGCTCAACTTCGAAGTCGAACTGCTGGCCATCAACAAGCCGGCACCGGCTCCGGCAGCAGCACCGGAAGCGGGCAAGAAGTAAGACGACGCATTAAAAGGCGTTGTGCCTGTTGCGTGTAAAGCGCCTCAACTAGCGCCGACGTGACAGCCTGCTAATCGGCTACAGAGCAATCTGTGGCCGATTTTCTTTTGTAGGCCATGGCTTTGAATGAAGCGCACATCGGGATGAATGTCTTGAATTGAGGTTCGCGATGGAGGAATGCATTTGGCATTGTTGTGTGATAGCAGTAGGGCGGAACTCCACCGGAGGTTCCGCCCGCCGCCCGCAGGGCGGCAATCGGCATCAGGCTACGCGGAGTGGATTGGCAGAGCTGCTTTGCGTTCCGCCCTTGTGGGGAAGTGTTCCGTAGTACGCAGTGAAGATGTAGCCTGGATGTAGCGCAGCGGAATCCGGGCGATTTTCACCCTCACACCCCCCGGATTCCGGCTTCGCCTGCATCCAGGCTACTTGCTTGGCCGGCGTATGCCATGGAAATCCATCATTCGGGCCGTGACAGCAGTAGGTCGGAAAAGCGAAGCGCCTTCCGACGTTCGGGAGCTCTTGATGAGTAAAGGCTTGAATTAAAAGGCGAAAACGTCGGAAGGCGCCTGCGGCTTTTCCGACCTCCGTACATTCAATCATTCCGACTTACGGCCTTGTGTTCCGGGGTACGCGGTGCCATGACGTTATCCTTATAGTTCAGTTGCGACTCCACGCTCAGCAAGCGACAATGGCATCACAACGACAAGGGCTTTCAGTCATGGATGTGGAGTGGGACGAGGAAAAGAACAGCCAGAACAAAGAGAAGCACAAGCTTAGCTTTGAGACAGCTCAGGGCATCTTCAACGACAAAAGAAGAATTGAGCGCCTAGATAAAGCAGATGACGAGGACAGAATTGTAACGATCGGCATGATTGGTGGCGTTTGCGTGCTTGCCTGCTACACTATAAGAGAGTATGAAACCCATGAACGCTATAGACTTATTTCAGCCCGAAAGGCAGACAAGCAGGAACGAAAAAGCTATGAAGCACAGCGTTTCCTCCGCACTTGACGAGTTGCGCGCTCTGGCAGACATGCCGGACGAAGACATCAACTACGACGACATCCCACAGCAGTCTGCCGAGCAGATCGCTGCGATGACGCCATCTCCGCGCAAAAATATGGCGCCGTTTCAATACACAAATGAGGCGCTAAGGGCTCTGTATGAAGCAAAGACTCCTGATGGTCACATTAAGGTAGTCATTAGTTGCGACCCCACCAAGACGACGGCTAAATATTTCTTAGATAAACTACCTCTAGTTAAAGGCGCTCTGCAGCACTTTCGACAGGCGGCGTTTGAGGTTCCCTCATTTGAAATTCGCGAATACGAGTGGGGCACGCTACAATTTTCAAGCAAGTCGACAGTCGCCTCCGTAACGGGCGAAGAGCTTAAAAAGCTCGCGCAAGATTTCGAGACGAACTACCCACCTGGAGGCCGTCATGCGCCTCTAAAAGCTAAGAGCAAGGCGCCTCGAAAGACGCGATGAAAAAATGGGGCTAACAAGCCCCTTTCTTTTAGCCTGGGTTCCACCTCGCGCTCGACAGCCTCCAACATGGTCGAGCGCATGTTCTCTCCGTAGGTCGTTTCGCCCAGCCCGTTGGGTGCAATAAGCGTTAGCGCATTGCACCGGATATTGGCGTGGTTACCCGCGTGCGAGTTTGTTTCCCGTAACTTGTCGGTGCAATGCCCTTCGGCTATTGCACCTGCGCCTTGAGCGTCGGATGAAGGCTCTATGCGCGAATGCTTTATGCGTTTACCCGCCAATCATCACCGTAGGCAAGCCCAGCACGATGGTGCCGCCATGAGCCGTGGTGTCGCCCATGCGCGCGGCGGGTTTGCCGCAGATCATGACGGTGGCGGATCCCTTCACGATGCTGTCGGGTGGGCCGACGCAGACGCACATGTCACCCAGCACGGCGGCGGGCAGACTCCCGATGAGAACGGTGGGCGCACCTGGGCCCACTACCGGACCGCCCACGTGCGGGATGGGCGGCAGGCCAGGGGTCACCATCGGGCAGGTGTGCATGTCGGTGAGGCGCGCGGCGGCTGGCATGTGTGTCGGTCTCTGTTCGTCAGTTGATCATGACCATCGCGCCCTTGATGGTGGTCTGGCCGCTGGCCGAGAGTTCGGCGGTGGCCGATCCTTTGGCGGTCAATGCTATATCGGCGTTGAGATTCAGGTTGAGGCCGTGCGCGGAAAAATCCTGTGTCGATTTCAGATCGAGCTTGCCGGTGGCCTCCAGCGTGATCGAGCCCTTAGCCTGTATGTTGATGTTTTGCTGGCTGTTGAGCGAGATTCCGCTGCTGCCCAGCTCAACCGTGTTGCCGTTCTGGTCCTTAAGCAGGATGGATTTGCCCTCGTCGCTGATGGCGATGGAGTTCCCGCCGGGCGTCGCAAGACTCAGGATTTTCTTTTCGTCGTCGAACTCGATCTTGAGCTGGCTCTTCGAGACAATCGCATCGCCGATCTGCAGGCCGCTCACGCTGCTTGTGGTGCTTGATGCGGGCGGCGCTGTCTTTGAGTGGTGCTCGGTGAAGCATTTCAGATCCATTCCGAAGCTCGCTTCGCTTATCCAGTTTCCGTCGCGGATCTCATGGCGCACTCCGGTGACAAGCACCGTTCCGTTAAAGCGCTTGCCGACGCCTGCCAGCAGTAGCGTGGTGCCGGTCTTTGCCAGAGCGCAGCCCTGGAACTTGACGCGTCCCCGCAGGCTGGACAGCTCAGCCTTCAACTGCGTGGCCTTGGTCCAGGCTTCCTGCTCCGCAGCGTCCAGACCGGCAGGGATTTTCAGATGAGCCAAGCGCTCGCCCGGCAGCTCGGTTAGCTCGGCTTTGAATTCCATGATGTCGGTGCCGTAGATGACCTGCAGAGGCGGGGTTGCGGAGGTATCGGGAGCCTTTACCGTCACCGTTGTGCCTTCGACCAGCACGAGCAGCCCGCTCTGCTCGGCGCGTGCCACCATGAAATCCCAATCGCTAGCGTTGTACTGCAGCCGCTCCCGGTGCCTGATTACGGTGGCGTCGACATCGGCGGTGAGACTGTACTTGTTCAGCAAGGCTGTGATTGCCTCGCCGTCGGTCTCATTGTGGTGGTGGGCGTAATGTCGGCTGACCGTCATCGCCAAAGCTGTGCTGCTGCATTCGAGTTCCAGCAACGTATGGTTTGTGCTGTCAATCGACAAGCCGTGGCGGACCACGATCCCTTCGAAAATGGTGGCTGCTTCTGCTCCGTAGCCAGCTTGTAGGACAATGGATTTGCCGGGTTTGAAGACATCCGAGTCGCTGACAGCAAACTCCTCTTGTGACGCATCACCGTCCATGATTGAAATCAGGCAGCGGGGGATGCGGTTGTAGCCCGTGATGATTTCCACCGACATGAAAGAGAGGTCTGGAATCACTTGCCCGTCGCTTGTCACGATCAGCTTGACGAGTCCGCTGCTGGAGAGGGTGGGAGATACTGGCATTGTGTCTTCTCGATTTCGCAAAGAGGGAGCAGGGCGGCGCTGGCATCAGGCTGCGTAAGCCCGGCTGAAGGATACCGTTTTCTGCGTAATAAAATGCTGGGTGTTCTGAGCGAAGCGCACCACACCGCATGTTTCATTGCGCGCAAAACAAAATCGGCCACAGAGCGATCTGTGACCGATCATCAAGCAGACTCCAATGTAGACTTTTGGCTGCTCAGCGATGGTGATGCAAAGTGCCGTTCTTGAGCGTCGGGTGGCGCGTATGGAAGTCGATCCACACGATGTCGGCGGCGGTCTCCGGCTTGCTGCTGTGGCTGTCTTCAAGACGTGCTGCGAGGAACAGGCGGCCGAGCATGGTGTGGCGCCAGACTTCGCCCCCGAAGAGGGCGTAGAAACGCGTGCGCTCCAGGCGCGCGGCGGCCAGGAGGGGAATTGCCTGGCGCGGGGGCAGGGCCACGACCGAGGCGAGCGAGAGACGGTTGATGACCTCGGTGTCCAGCGCTTCGTAGAAGGCCAGGGTTTGATCCGGGCTGAGCGACTGATAGTGCTGGAACCATTCGTCGTGGCGCAGCAAGAGACAGTCCGTTTCCGGCTTGGACAGCCAGTACAGGTTCCAGGCCTGGGTATCACCGCGCTCCTGCATGATGCGAAAGACGCAACGCTGCGTACCCGGAATCGCGTAGTACTCGGGGGTGAGCGGGGCATACATGGGACAACCGTTCCACAAGACCATTTTGCCGATCCTTCAGAGTGCGGCATCAAGCGGCCGCGTGTATCTGTTTTATCGGATTTCTGGCGCGGAGCTTGAGCGAAAGCTGCTGTCAGACGCAGGCTGACGCGCGCCCGTTCAGGGCTTGCGGTGGAGGTGTACGGTGCTCTGCGTGGGGCCGCTGCTGCAGTTGCCGCAGCCGCTGCCACAGCTGCCACAGGCGGCGGCTGCACTGCGCCCGCTGAGCTTGAGCCACAGGCGTGGCGCCTGCTTGCGCAGGACCACCAGGGCACAGGCAATCACGGCAGCGCCGACGATCAGCGGTTCCAGCGTGGCGTAGAGGCTCATGACAGCAGAATCCCGATGCGATTGGCGATGAAAGCGGCCAGCCAGGCCAGGCCGAACAGGTAGACCAGAGCAATGCCGACCGGGCGCCAGGAGCCCGTTTCACGGCGCATCACGGCCAGGGTGGAGAGACACTGCGGTGCGTAGATGTACCAGGCCATCAAGGCCAGCGCTGTGCCCAGCGACCACTGGCTGGCAATCAGCGGTGCCAGAGCTGCTTCGGCGTCCGCTGTGCTGCCGATGGCATACACCGTCGCCAGGCCGCTGACAGCCACTTCACGTGCGGCCAGACCGGGAATCAGCGCCACGCAGATCTGCCAGTTGAAACCCACCGGCGCAAAGATTACCTGCATGGCGCGGCCGATATGGCCGGCAAAGCTGTATTCGATGGCGGTGCCATGCCAGTCGGCCGGCGGTGCCGGGAAGCTGGCGAGGAACCACAGCAGCACCGACAGCGCGAGGATGATGCCGCCGACGCGCTTGAGGAAGATGCTGGCGCGCTCCATCAGGCCGATGCCGATATCGCGCCAGTTTGGCAGGCGCCAGGACGGCAGCTCCATCAGCAGGGCGACATCCGCATGGCCGCTGCCAAAGCGTTTGACGACCCAGGCCACCGCCAGCGCGGTGACGATGCCGGCCATGTAGAGGCCGAACAGCACCAAGCCTTGCAGACCGAACACGCCCAGCACGGTGCGATCCGGCACAAAGGCGCCGATCAGCAGCGCATACACCGGCAGACGTGCCGAGCAGGTCATCAGCGGCGCGACCATGATGGTCAGCAGGCGATCGCGCGGATGCTGAATGCTGCGCGTGGCCATGATGCCGGGAATGGCGCAGGCAAAGCTCGACAGCAGCGGAATGAAGGCGCGCCCGGAGAGCCCGGAGGCGAGCATCAGGCGGTCGAGCAGGAAGGCCGCACGCGGCAGGTAGCCGGACTCTTCGAGGCAGAGGATGAACAGGAACAGCAGCAGGATCTGCGGCAGGAACACCAGCACGCTGCCGACGCCGGCAATCACGCCATCGACCAGCAGGCTCTTGAGCATGCCATCGGGCAGCAGATCACCCACCAGCGTGCCGCTGGCCGCCACGGCCGCTTCAATGCCATCCTGGAAGGGGCCAGCCCAGCTGAACACGGCCTGGAACATGAGGAACATCACTGCCGCCAGGATCAGCATGCCGATTACCGGGTGCAGGGTCCAGCGGTCCAGCGCGTCGTCGATCTCGGCGGTGCGGCGCGGCACGCTCACCGCAGCGTTGAGCAGGCCTTGCACCGCTTCGTGCAGATCGGCATCGGCGGGCAGGGCCTGTGGTGCAGGCGGCCACTGGCCATCGAGTGCGGCGAGCAGGCCGGCAGCGCCGTCCTTGCGCACGGCGATGGTTTCCACCACCGGCATGCCCAGCAGGCTTTGCAGCTTTTCGCGGTCGATGCGGATGCCGCGTTTTTGCGCCGCATCCATCATGTTCAGCGAGACCAGCATCGGCAGGCCCAGGCGTGCCAGTTCGAGGACGAAACGCAGGTGCAGGCGCAGATTGGTGGCGTCCACCACGCAGATCAGCAGATCCGGGCGTGCCTCATCGCTGCGTGCGCCCATCACCACATCGCGGGTGACGGCCTCGTCGGGGCTGGTCGCAGTGAGACTGTAGGCGCCGGGCAGATCGAGCAGGCGCAGACTGCGGCCCGAGGGCAGTTGCAGCTGGCCTTCCTTGCGCTCGACGGTGACGCCGGCGTAATTGGCCACTTTCTGGCGGCTGCCGGTGAGGCGATTGAACAGTGCGGTTTTGCCGCAATTGGGATTGCCCAGCAGGGCCGCGTGCAAAACCGGATTGGCAGTACTCATGCGGGTCTTCAGGCAGCGAGTGAAACACGTACGCGGGCTGCCTCACTGCGGCGCAGAGCAAAGCGCGTGAAACCGACTTGTACGGCAATGGTCTCCGCCCCCAGCGGGCCGAAAGCGACCACCGTGACCGGCTCACCACGCACGAAACCGAGCTCGCGCAAGCGGCGGGCAATAGCGTCGTTGGCGTGCAGGCCTTCGACGCTGTCGACGATGGCGCGCGCTCCGCGCTTGAGAATAGAGAGGTTCATGATGTGAGCCGTGAGCGAATCAATAAAATGCGAACTATTCGCATTTATATACTTTTAGCCGGGCCCAGGCAAGCAAACGCGGCGCGAGTTTGTGTGTGTTTGTAATACGTCAACCCGCGCCGTTTGGTTGCTCCGTACTTAGAGCCGGAAATGATTGATCGTCCCCAGCATTTCGTTGGCGATGTGGTTCAGCTGTTGTGAGGCATTGCTGGTTGAGCCGCTGTTGTGGCTGATTTCCTCGGCACGCCGTGCTATCTGCTCGACCTTGCCGGCGACATCGTTCGAGGCGGCCGACTGTTCGCGCAGGCCTTCGGCGATACCGCTGACCAGATCAGAGACATGGCTGGCGATGCCGCGCAATTCCTTGATCGCTTCGCCGGCACTCTGGGCCAGGGCCACGCCCTGATCAACCGAGCTGACGCCATCGCGGATTCCGCTCACGGCTTCGCGGGTCGACACCTGGATGGTGCCGATCATCTGGCTGATTTCAGCCGTCGAGTGCGAGGTGCGCTCGGCCAGCTTGCGTACCTCGTCGGCCACCACTGCGAAGCCGCGTCCCTGTTCGCCCGCACGCGCCGCTTCGATAGCGGCATTGAGCGCCAGCAGATTGGTCTGGTCGGCGATTTCGCGGATCACCACGACGATATTGGAAATGCGTGCCGATTGCTCTTCCAGGGCGCTGATGTGGCTGGCCGAGGCATTGACCACCTCGGCGAGGCGGCGGATTTCGTCCACCACGCGGCTGATCGAGCTGGCGCCCGTGGCGGCCTGGCGATCAGCATCGGCGGCCAGCGTGCTGGCCTCGGCGGTATTGTCGGACACCTGGGCGATGGAGGTGGTCAGCTCTTCCACATTGGCCGCGATGGCCGAGGCGGCGGCACTCTGCGCGTGGCTGTTGTGCTCCATGTCGCCGACATTGCCACTGAGCAGCTTGGCGGCCTCGCTGACTGCATGGGCCTGTTGGCGGGTGTCGGAGACGGCTTTGCGCAGCGAGTCACGCATTTGCAGCATGGCGGCATTGAGGGTGCCGATCTCGTCCTTGCTGGGGGCGCCCAGCTGCGCGTTGAGGTCGCCTTCGGCGATGCGCTGGGTGGCGCTGACCGCTGCCGAGAGCCGCTGCGAGATGCGTCGCGCAAACCAGATCGAGAAGCCCAGTGCGATTACGCTGGAGATCAGCAGCGCCAGCCAGGCGCTGGTCCGGGCTGCGGCACCGGAGGCGTAAGCCTGATCCGTGCGTTCGCGGGCTTCACCCTGTTTGAATTTTTCAAGCGCGTCGGTGGCATCACGCGTGGCATTGGCGAGCTTGACCCATTCGCTCTTTTGCAGGGTGACAGCGCCAGCGCGGTCACCTGTCTTGAGCAGGGCGACGGCTTTCTCGACGCTGTCGCGATAGGCGGCGGAAGACTTTTCGACGGCGTCGACAAAGGGTTTGTCCTGGTCATCATCGATCAGTTTGCGCTGCGTCGCAATCTCGTCTTTGAGCTGGCCGTCGAGCTCGTTCATCGAGCGGCTGAGCTTGTCACGCTCGGCGTCGGATTCTGCCAGCATCAATTCAAGGCTGCGCACCCGGTAGCGCAGACGCAATTGCGAAATCAGCGAGGCCGAGCGCAGGGATGCCACAGAGTTTTCCTTGATGACACCGAGCTGGGTGTGAATCGTGCCGATCTGGATCGCGGCGAACACGAGCGCCAGCAGCAAGGTGCCACTGCCGACCACGAAGTTCAGCGCCAGCTTGCTGCCAAAGCGCAGTTGATCAAACCACATACTGTTTCTCCCATTGAATCGATGCAGTCTGAAGACGGCGGATTTGGCATGAACGCGCGGTTTTCAAGACTTAACACTGCTAACGGGGGAATTTATTTATTACTTTAGTTGCATGCGCAAACTAAAAAGCTCAGCCGGGACGCCGGTTTCGCCTTACAGAATGCGGATCTCCGGGTTTGCCTGTAAGTTGGCCAAGCGACTGGCCAGTCGCGTTACGACGAAGCCGGCGGCCAGGCCCAGCGCGCCGCTGGCCAGGCTTTGCCCATCGCTGGCCGAAGCCAGGCTGGAGAGCAGGATGCCCAGCATGAAACCGGCAATCGGCGGCGCGTAGATCAGGGTCACCAGGCGCAGGGTGAGGCCGGTCGGCATCTGGATTTCTACCTGATCGCCCACTTGCAGGCGCGAGAGCAGCGGCGTGTCGACCGGCACCTCGCGCGTGGTGCCTACGCCGCAGGCGGATTTGCTGCGGCAGCCGCCGCAGGCCGATTGTTCGGCGACACTGACCTTGACCGAATGGGCCTCGATTGAAACGACGCGTGCCTGTGCTGTGCTCATGTCCTGATCCACCTGGGAGATGTTTGTGATCAAACCAGCAAATGCCATGCCGTGGCATTTTGCGGAGTGGTGGGCGCCCGCAGTGATTCAAAAATGGGCAAATTTGTGTCACATGGCACGAGGATGCGTCAGCTTTGTAAGAAGTGTGACGTCGTCGTGCCGGTCTTGTGTCGTTCTGTACGGCTAGCCAGCATGCAGGAAGGATGCTGCGAGTACGCCGCGAACTATGCTGCTGTGCAGAATTTTCCTTGCGGATGACATCTCTTGGGGCGCAATGCTGTCGACGGTACGTAGCTTGCTTGCTAAGAGTATGGATGAGGGTTTTCCCCTCACGCGGTACCCCCGGCTTCCAAAAATAAAACTAATAGGGCAGTGAAAGGGTTCGTGTTGTGTCACGCGGAGGTACGCGTCATGGCTGCGAATGGTATTGATGTGAATGCACGTGCAAACCTCGATCTCGTCACGGTCTACGAGATCAGCAAGATCCTCAGCTCGTCCTTGGATATTTCCAAGACCTTACGTGAGGCCCTCAACGTCCTGGCCCATCACCTCGATTTCCGCCGCGGCATGATCGTGCTGGAAGAAGAGGATGGCGAGACCCTGACCCTGCATGCCGCCGTCGGTCTGACCGCGGTGGAATGGCTCGGCGGCCGTTACCATGCGGGCGAGGGCATCATCGGCCGCGTATTCTCTTCGGGCAGCCCGATCGTGGTGCCGGATATTTCCAACGAGCCGCTGTTCCTCAACCGCACCGGTTCGGTCGACGAACCGCATACCGAGCCCATCGGCTTTGTCGGCGTGCCGATCCGCGGCGGCAACGAAACCATCGGCGTGCTCAGCATCGACCGTGTCGCCGGGCGTTCCGGTGGCTTTGGCAACGATGTGCGCCTGCTGTCGATGGTGGCCAACCTGGTCGGTCAGTCGGTTGCCCTGCGGCGTGTCGTCAGCGATGAGCACGAGCGTCTGCTGACCCAGGCCAAGCGGGTGCGCAAGGAGACGCGCACGCGCTTCAAGCTCGATAATGTCGTCGGCAATAGCCGCAGCATGCAGGAGGTATTCTCCGAGGTGCATCAGGTTGCGCCCTCGCGCGCCACCGTGTTGCTGCGTGGCGAGAGCGGCACCGGCAAGGAAGTGATTGCCCGTTCGATCCACGAATTGTCGACGCGCAAGGGCGGCCCCTTCATCAAGCTCAACTGTGCGGCGCTTTCCGAGTCCCTGCTCGAATCGGAACTGTTCGGCCATGAAAAAGGCTCCTTCACGGGCGCTACCGGTGACCGCAAGGGGCGCTTCGAGCTGGCCGATGGCGGCACCTTGTTCCTCGATGAAATCGGTGACATCTCGCCAGCCTTCCAGACCAAGCTGCTGCGCGTGCTGCAGGAGCGCGAATTCGAACGCGTGGGCGGCAGCAAGGCGATCAAGGTCGATGTGCGCCTGGTCTGCGCGACCAATCGCAACCTCGAAAAAATGGTGGCAGCGGGTACCTTCCGCGCCGACCTGTATTTCCGCATCAATGTGGTCAGCATCTTCCTGCCCGCGCTGCGCGACCGGCGTGACGACATCCCGGCGCTGGCCAAGCACTTCCTGGATCGCTTCAACCGCGAGAACGGGCGCCAAATGGAGCTTTCGCCCAGCGGTGAAGATGTGATCCTGCATTGTTACTGGCCGGGCAATGTGCGCGAGCTGGAAAACTGTATCGAGCGCACCGCGACGATGGCGCATCACGATGCCATCGAGCACTCGGATTTCCCCTGTTCGGCCAATCGCTGTCTGACCCAGGTCCTGCACTTCATGAAAAAGGACGACGCCGTCGCCCCGGTGCTTGGCCATGTTGAAACGCATCCGCCCACCGTCGGCGCTGGGAGTAGCGGCAGTGGCGGCGCTGCCATTGCGTCGGAAGAGGACAGCAGCGTGGCTGTGGCGGCAGCCGCTGGCACTGCTGAGGTCGCGCCCTCGCGTCAATTTGGCGGTGATAAGCCGCAGGGCGAGAAGGAGCGCCTGATCTGGGCCATGGAGCAATGTGGCTGGGTGCAGGCCAAGGCTGCACGCCTGCTCAACATCACGCCACGCCAGATGGGCTACGCGCTGCAGAAGTACAACATCGAGGTGCGCCGCTTCTGAGTGCCGGCGGCGCAGGCGCCTCAGGTGCTATTGTCGACATCCCGACATGTCAAACCTCAGGCTGGCCCTGAGTGCTGACGGGCAAGCCTTGCCTGACAAGGCTTTAGCGCATTTGGCATCAGTCTTGCGCCAGCCTGCTTTTCCTCCCAGGAACGTGCAGCGTGAAACTACGGCTTGATTGGTCGGCTTACGATGGCTACGGCGCGGGTGACGCCTACGCGGCACTGCCAGCGAGTGGTGAGGGCTTTGGCAAGGCGGCTGCGGTGTGCATTGGCAATCGGCAATGCCAGCGCGATGAAAAAGGCGTGATGTGCCCCAGCTATCGCGTCACCCACGACGTGCAGCACTCCACCCAGCATCGCGCCGCGCAGCTCAAGGCCGCACTCAATGGTGAGCTCGGCGAGCAGCCTTTCCTGAGTCCTCAACTCGAAGCTGCGATGGCGCTCTGCGTCGGCTGCAAGGGCTGCAAGCGCGAATGTCCCAATGGCACCGACATGGCCTTGCTGCGTGCCGAGACACGGGCGCAAAAGTGGCAGGCGGGCGCCGCTGTGCCGCTGCGCGAGCGCCTGCTGGCGAGTGTGCCGGACTGGCTGCCGCGTTTGCATCTTGTCGCCGCTTTGATGCGTTTGCGCGCGCGCTGGCCGGCCCTGGCGCGCCTGATGCAGGGCCTGACCGGCATCGCCGCCCAGCGCTCGCTGCCGCTGCCCGCGCCGCGCAGTTTTCTGGACAGCGTGGCGGGCGAGGTGTTCGGGCCAGCCGAGGGGCGCCCGGTCGCCTTGTTCGTCGACAGCTTTTCCAATTATCTTGATCCGGCCAATGCGCAGGCCGCACTGGAGCTGCTGGTCGCAGCCGGCTACCGCGTGCATCTGCTGTGCGCGGCGGCGGGTGAGCGCGCGCTGTGCTGTGGCCGCACCTGGTTCTCGGCGGGCTTGATTGATGCTGCTCGCGAGGAGGCGCAGCGCATGGTGGAGGCGATCTGGCCCTGCGTCGAGCAGGGCATGCCGGTGATTGGTCTGGAGCCTTCTTGCCTGTTGATGCTGCGCGACGAGTACCATAGCCTGGGTCTGGGTGAGCGTATCGACAAGATCAGCAAGGTGGCGTTGCTGCTCGAAGAGTTTCTGGCGCGCGAGCATGAGGGTAAGCGCCTGACTCTGAGCTTTGCTGTGCCGCCGGATACGCGTGTGGTGGTGCATGGGCACTGCCACCAGAAAGCCTTTGGCGCGATGAAAGCGATGCGCAAGGTATTGAGCTGGGTGAATGGTTTGCAAGTGGAATTCATTGAATCGAGTTGCTGCGGCATGGCCGGCGGCTTTGGCTTTGAGGCGGAACACTTTGCTGTGTCGATGCGCATGGCGGAGCTGTCTTTGCTGCCCGCCTTGCGTGCCGAGCCGGCGAGCACGCGCATCATTGCCAATGGCATGAGCTGCCGCCACCAGATTCTTGACGGCGTGCAGCGTGACAGCGTGCATTTGGCGCGTCTGCTGCGCGAGGCCATGGTCTGCGCATGAGCTGGCCGCCCCAGCGCATTGCAACGCCGCGCCTGTATCTGCGCCCCTTGCTGCCCTACGATGCCGAGCCGCTGTTCAGCGGCCTCTGTGCAGATGCCGAGGTGACGCGCTACCTCGGCTGGCGCACCCACAGCATGCTGGCGCAGACCCGCGAGCTGATCAGTTACGAGACGCATCGCTGGACGCGCGGTGCCGCCTGGACCTGGGTCCTGTGTCAGGCCGAGGGCAGCGAGCAGGGCAATGCGCTGGGGCTGATCCAGTTGTTGCCGCAGAGCGAGTTCTGTCTGCGCCTGGGTTTTCTGTTGCGGCGTGCAAGCTGGGGGCAAGGCCTGATGCAGGAGGCGGCGACTCCTTTGATCGAGCAGGCGCTGGCGCGGCCGGGCGTGTATCGCATCGAGGCACATTGCGATGTCGATAATGCTGCCTCGGCCCGCGTGCTGGAAAAGCTCGGCATGCAGCTGGAGGGCCGCTTGCAGCGCGTGATCCTGCACCCGAACATCGCCGCTTCGCCACGCGACGCCTGGCTCTACGCACGCACGCGCGAGGTCGCCACATGATGCCCGGCTTGCCTGATGCGCCCGCCTGTGCGCGCAATCGCGAGGTGATTCTTGCTGTCTTGCGCGAGCATCTGCCGGAGCGCGCACGCGTGCTGGAAATTGCCAGCGGCACCGGCCAGCATGCGGTCTATTTCGCGCAGGCCATGCCGGGCTGGATCTGGCAGTGCTCTGATCTGGCAGGCAATCTGCTGGGCATTGCGGCCTGGTTGGCGCACGCGCAGCTGCCCAATACGCCAGCGCCCTGGATCCTGGATGTCACGGCGCCCTGGCCGGCGGGCCGCTTCGATGCGGTGTTCTCGGCCAACAGCTTGCACATCATGCCCTGGTCGGCCGTCGAGTGCTTGTTCGCGGCCCTGCCGCAGGTGCTGGCGCCGGCAGCGCGCCTGCTGATCTATGGCCCCTTCAATTACGGCGGCGCCTTCAGCAGCGCCAGCAATGCCGCGTTCGATGCCTCGCTCAAGGCGCGCGATGCAGCGCAGGGCATCCGCGACTTCGAGGCGGTCGAGGCGCTGGCGAGCGCAGCCGGTCTGCGCTTGCTGGAAGACCGCGCGATGCCGGCCAATAACCGTTGTCTGGTGTGGGTGCGGCGCTGATCAGCCCGGAGCGTCCGGGTCGCCTTCTTCCTGGGCGAGGATGTCGGCGCGCACTTCGTCCATGTCGAGTGCGCGGATCTGCGTGATCAGCTGCTCGAACGGCCCGGCAGGCATGGCGCCGGATTCGCGATAGACCATGATCTTGTCGCGGATCACCATCAGCGTCGGGATCGAGCGAATGCCAAAGGCATTGGCGAGGCTCTGCTCGGCGTCGGTATCGATCTTGCCGAAGACAATGTCGGTATGGCGCTCGGAGGCGGCTTCGAACACCGGGGCAAAGTTCTTGCATGGGCCGCACCAGCTGGCCCAGAAGTCGAGGATCACGATGGGATTGCTCTCCAGTGTCTCGTTGAAGTTTGCTTCGGTGATTACGGTGCTTGCCATCGGCTTCTCCCACATGAGGGAATTGAAAAGGAACCTGCGTGCGCGCATCATGCCGCCAGCAGTATCTTGCCCGCACTCGGGCGAGTCGTCTATCAGAACGAGGACGCTGTGCACAACATTTACGCTGCCGGCCTGCTGGCCAATTTCTTCGAGTCGGGCTGGGCGATCCAGGTCCTGATCGGCGACATGGATCGCGCGCAATACTTCGCCTCGCGGCTGACCCGCGCGGAAATCAAACGTCATCTACGCATCATGGTCGACATGGCCGTTGCGCTGCCCGAGGAGGTCAGCGCGCAGATGCCGCTGGTGAACTGGCAGGCCTGGCGCGAGCTGGATGCGGCCTTGCCCTGTCTGTCACGTGCGCAGAAAGACGTGGTGTGGTTCACGCTCGAAACCCTGGTGCCGGTGACCGGCTACCATCTGCGCCAGTACAAGGCCAAACTGCCGGAGCTGTTCAGCTTCAGCCTGGCCTGAGCGCCGGCAGGCTCGTGCTTACCACTCGTTCTTCATGCCCCAGGGCATCGAGCCGGCGACCAGTTCGGCCTTGATGCCTTTCTTTTCGAGATCGTCGAGCGATTTATAGAAGGTCGCCTCGTGCATCAGGGTACCCTTCTCGGTGTACAGCGCGACGTACTTGGCGACGGGGTCGACATCAACGACGAATCCGCCGCCCGCATCTTCGGTGCGTCGTGCTTTGCCGTTCCAGTCAATGAAGAAGCCGGGGATGACAGCCATGGTGATCTCCTGTTGAAGGGTGATGGGTTCGCAACTTGCTTTGCAAGAATGGAACCAGTTGTGTCGAACAAGGCTGGGCGCGGCTTGCGGCGGATTTTGTCGATCGCAGCGGGCGTCTTGTCGTGGCGACTGTCGCAATTCCTTCAATGTCGTGTCGCAGCTGCGGCCGACGCACCACGAGGTAGACCATGAATACACTTGCCACCCGCCTTGCCAGTGTGCAGGTCGTCGAAACACCGCTGGGTATCACGCTGTTCGGTTTCGATGACGATGAAGCCTGTGTCATGTCACGCCAGGGTCTGGAAGACGATGCCGTTGGCAGCCTGCACGCCACGGTCGAAGCGGCGCTCAATGGCGAGCTGGCGTGCAACACCAGCGCTGCCGAATCTGCCGCGCTCTATGATTTGCTCACCGCAGGCGAGGAGGGCTGGGAGGTGATCGTCGAGCACGATGGCGACCAGTTCTTCGCCTACGAAGAGGACATGGGTCGCGTCGCATTGCGCATTCTCGGCGGCGGCTATGTGCTGGGCCTGCTGCACCTGAAAGCCGAAGGCAACTGGTTCGAGCACGCTGGCGAGGGCAGCATCTGGCAATACGTGTTCCGCAGCCCGATCGAGGCGGAAGCCGCGCTCGACGAACTCGGCCAGGACTGCGAGATTCACTCCGTCGCCGATCTACTGGCGCGAGGCTGTGTGTTGGTTTAGTCGCGAGTGGGGAGTTCGGCTTTCGCGCCTGCAGGTGTTGGCGCTTCTGTCCGCCGGCCTCCCCACGCATTCAAAGAATCATTGCGGCGCTTCCAGTACGGCTACTGCCTTGACCGTGACATTGGTCTTGGTCGCGTCGGTGTAGGGGCAGACTTTCAGCGCGCGCTCGACCAGCGAGTCGGCAGTGGCCTGGTCGATGCCGTGCATGATCGCCGCGAAGGACAGCGAGAAGCGATAAGCCTCTTCGAAGTTCTTGTAGAGCGAGATTTCCGCTTCGACCATACAGCCCTTCACCGGCAGGCGTTCGCTGCGGATGATGTGGCGCACGGAGTTTTCGAAGCAGGCGGCATAGGCAGCAGCGAACAATTGCTCGGGATTGACGCCCGGCTTGGTGCCGCCCATTTCGGCCGGCTGCGCCAGATCGACTTTCAGCAAACCGTCTTCGCTTTGCACGCGTCCGTTGCGGCCGCCCTGGCTGAAAACGCGTGTCTTGTAGATGAGATCCATGGTGCTTTCCTTCTGGCTGTGGCGATGATCGGTGAGTGCAGCGTCCTCAGCTGGAACAGCTGATGGACAAGCCGGCGGCCCAGTCTGGCGGCAACGCGGCGAGGTCATCAAACTCGGCTTGTTCGTCGAAGGGGCGCTGCAGGCAAGCCAGCACCCGCGCCACTTCGCTGAAATCGCCGGCCTGCGCCTTGCGGATCGCCGCCTCGGCGATCCAGTTGCGCAGGATGTATTTGGGATTGCAGGCGCGCATGGCAGCCTGCCGCCTTGCATCGTCTCGCCCTTCGCGGGCCAGACGCGCGCGCCAGGAGAGCAGCCAGGCATCGCCCTCGTCACGGTCGATGAATTGGTCGCGCAGCGGCGCATCGCAGTGCGCGCGCGATTCGCGCGAGGGATTGCCCGGCAGCGCGCTGAGCGCACGGAAGAACTGGGTGTGATCGAGATGCTGGCGCTGCATCAAGCCGTAGGTTTCGCCGAGAAAATCGGCATCACCCGCCTCGACACCCGCGAAGCCGAGCTTGGCGGTGGCCAGGGCGAGGAACTTGCGGTCGTAGTGTTCGACATAGCTGCGGTCGACAATCTCGCGGATCTTGTCCGGATGACCGATCAAGGATTGCAGCGCATCGCCTAGCGCGTAAAGATTCCAGTGGCCGATGCGTGGCTGCATGCGGAAGGCATAGCGCCCGCTGTGGTCGGAGTGATTGCAGATATGGCTGGCGTTATAGGCTTCCATGAAACCGAAGGGGCCGTAGTCGAGCGTGAGGCCCAGAATGCTCATATTGTCGGTGTTCATCACGCCGTGCATGAAGCCGACGGCCTGCCAGTGCGCGATCAGCTCTGCGGTGCGGGCGGCCACATCGGCCAGCAGTGCGGCATACGGTTCTGGCGTTTCGCGCAGCTGCGGCCGGAATTCGTCGATGATGTAGTCGGCCAGTGTGCGCAGCTCGGCCTCGCGATCCAGAGCAGACCAATGTTCGAAGGAGCCGAAGCGCACAAAGCTCGGCGCCATGCGTGTCACCACCGCGGCCGTCTCGACCGTCTCCCGAATCACTGGCTCGGGCGAGCCGATCACGCACAGCGCGCGCGTTGTCGGAATGCCCAGCGCATGCATGGCTTCGGAACAGAGGAATTCGCGGATCGACGAACGCAGCACCGCACGTCCGTCCGAAAAGCGCGAATAAGGTGTTGGCCCGGCGCCCTTCAGTTGCAGCTCGACCATGCCATCCGCTGTGCGCACGCCGCCGAGCAGGTGCGCGCGCCCGTCGCCAAGCTGGCCTGACCAGCTGCCGAACTGATGCCCGGAATACACCGCCGCCAGCGGCTCGCTGCCCGTGAGCAGGCGGTTGCCGGCAAAGACTTCGGCAAACTCGGCACGCAAACCTTCCTCAGCGGCCAGACCGATGGACGCCGCCGCATTGGCGCTGAAGCCGACCAGGCTTACGGCAGGCAGCGGGCGCGGCGCCAGGCGCGTGTAGAAGGCAGCAGGCAGTTGCGCGAAACGATTGTCGAAGCACAGCGTTTCGAGCGCGCCAAGGGGCGCGCGGGCGGGCGAGGGAGCGGCGGGGAGGCGGGCATTCATGGCGCGGGATTCATTTCTTGCCGTGTTGCTGCAAGGCGTAGCAAGAATCGCGCAGAAGCTTGTCTGCAAAGGCTCTGCCGGCTTTATGGCAGCGCGCTGCGCGGGGCGCCTGATGGCGCTGTACGGATTGCGACAAAGTCGACGTGGGAGGCTGTCCGCCGCGCTCGTCGAGCAGGTGCGAAGCCTTGTCGCACGCGGCTTGGCGCTTGATCGATGAGCCGTGGAACGATGTTTGCTGCACAGCTGCGAAAAGGCATCAGCAATCAACAGAGAGGAATGCGTCATGCTCGATACGCTCGTCGTCGGCGCAGGGCTGTGCGGGCTCAGTCTCGCCAGCAAGCTGCAGTTTGCAGGTCGCGATTACCTCCTGGTCGAGGCGCGCACGCGCCTGGGAGGCCGCATCGAAACCTTTCGTAGTGCATCCGGTCAGGCGCTGGATCTGGGGCCTGGCTGGTTCTGGCCCGAGACGCAGCCGCGCATCACGCGTCTGCTCTCCGACCTGGGTTTGAGCAGCTTCGCGCAGCACGACAGCGGGACCAATTTGCACCTTGCGAGTGGTGACGGCAGCCCCGAGGCCCTGCAGCAGCGCGGCGTGCACAATGGCGCGCAACGCGTGACGGGAGGCATGCGCACCCTGGTTGATGCGCTGGCACAGCGTCTGGCTGTAGAGCGGATGCGGATGGGATACGAGCTGACGCGCCTGGTCGATCACGGTGACTTCATCGAAGCGCATTGCTGGACCGGCGCCGAGACCGTGGTGCTGTCGGCGCGCCATGTGGTGCTGGCGATGCCGCCACGGCTGGTCGATGAGCGCATTGCCTTTGTGCCGGCGCTCGCTGCCGGCCTGACTGAAACGCTGCGCGCGACGCCGACCTGGATGTCGGCCCAGGCCAAGGCGCTGGCGGCGTTTGACAGCGCGTTCTGGCGTGACGCCGGCTTGTCCGGCAATGCCTTCGTCACCCATGCGCAGGCAGTGCTGGGCGAGATCTTCGATGCCTCACCGGTGGCGGGTGAGGGCGGCGCGTTGGGTGGCTTTTTCTGTCTGCCGCCCTCGGTGCGCAAAGCCTACAAAGCCGTGTTGCCGATGATGGCAAGCAGCCAGTTCGCCCAGCTATATGGCCCGGCGGCGGCAGATGATGCCGAGCTGCATTTGCGTGACTGGGCCGATGAAGGCTTTACCTGCAGTGCGCTTGATGCGGCCGGCCGCAACGAGCATCCCGAGGATGCTGTCGCGGCCCTGGCTGAGCCCTATTGGGACGGCAAGCTGCATCTGGCGGGCAGCGAGACAGCGAGCCTGGGCGCGGGCTATCTCGAAGGCGCGCTGGATGCGGCAGCCCGCGTCTGGCAACAACTGGCGGGTGAGCGGCCGCTGGGCGACAAGGTGCTGACGATCATGCATACGAGCAATAACGAGCAATGCCTGAATCAATTTGCAACCTGGGTGGCGGCGCAGCGTGAGGCGGCGATTGCCGCTTACAAGCAGGGCCTGACGCGTGCGCTGTCGACCCAGCAATACGAGCAGATCACCCAGCGCGTGGTCATCGACGTGGTCGAGAAACTCTACGCGACTGCGCTGCAGCAGCTCGCCGGCTTGCCCTTCGAGACGCGCGAGGTGGCTGTTGAAAAAGGCCGCTCGGCGCTGACGCCTGCGCTGCTGCAGAGCTTTGTCGGCTTCAGCGATGCCTTGCTGACGGCGGCGGTGACGCACAACGCCACCTCCTGTGCGATCTCCAATTTCCCGGCTGAGCACGACCCCGATGCCGAGTATCTGCAAGGCATACGCCGTGATCTGGCGGCGGCCTGGCGCGAGTTTGCATTGGCGGTCAATGAACGCATGTTGTCTGACACGGCGTTCTCTGCGCCGGCTTTGAAGACAGCCCTGAGCTGAACGATTTCCGTAAGTGAGTGCGGATGGCGATCCTGCGCAAGCGGATCGCCATTTTTTTGATCTGGATCAGGCAAAGATCAGATTTTCCGGCTCGCCATTGTCGGATTTGTGGCGGAAGTGCAGTGCGTCATTGTTTGTGTGGATTGTCGCAAGCGTAGGTTTTATGCCTTCCGGAAAAGATCCTGGAAAGACTCGCAAGTTAATGAAAAATATAAGAAAACAGATTTGGCACGGAACTCGCTAATTACCTTGCGCCAGCCCCCGCAGAGCCCCAAGAAGATCAAGGAGTACGTCATGCAAAGTGCAACAGCGAGCTACGTCAGCATTGCCGATCTGAAATCCAGTCACAACGCGCTGGCCACCCCCATCGAAACGCCGGCGCCGGGTGGCGGCTGTGGCACACATGGCGGTGAAGGCAAGGCAAGTTGCGGTTCCTCGGGTGGTCCCGATGATATGCCGCAAGAAATCTGGGACAAGGTCAAGAACCACCCCTGTTACTCCGAGGAGGCTCACCACCACTATGCACGCATGCATGTGGCGGTGGCGCCGGCCTGCAACATCCAGTGCAATTACTGCAATCGCAAGTACGACTGCTCCAATGAATCGCGCCCCGGTGTCGTGTCGCAAAAGCTCACGCCCGAACAAGCGGTGAAGAAGGTCGTCGCGGTCGCCAGCGAAATCCCGCAAATGACGGTGCTCGGCATCGCCGGCCCCGGCGATTCGCTGGCCAGCCCGACCAAGACCTTCGCGACCTTCAAGATGCTGCAAGAGCAGGCTCCGGACATCAAGCTGTGCTTGTCGACCAATGGTCTGGCGCTGCCCGAACTGGTCGATGAAATCTGCAAGTACAACATCGACCACGTGACCATCACCATCAACATGGTGGACCCGGCGGTGGGCGAGAAGATCTATCCGTGGATCTTCTGGAACCACAAGCGTGTCACCGGCTACGAAGCCGCTAAGATCCTGCACGAACAGCAGATGAAGGGTCTGGAAATGCTCACCGCACGCGGTGTGCTGACCAAGATCAACTCGGTGCTGATCCCCGGCATCAATGACGAACACATGATCGAGGTGAACAAGGCGGTCAAGGCACGTGGTGCATTCCTGCACAACATCATGCCGCTGATCTCCGAGCCCGAGCATGGCACCTACTTCGGCCTCAACGGCCAGCGTGGCCCGACCGCGCAAGAGCTCAAGGCTGTGCAGGACGCCTGCATGGGCGGCGCCAACCTGATGCGTCACTGCCGTCAATGCCGCGCAGATGCCGTCGGCCTGCTCGGTGAAGATCGCAGCAAGGAATTCACGCTCGACAAGATCGAAGAGATGGAAGTGGTCTACGACCTTGACCGTCGCCGCAGCTACCAGGACAAGGTCGAAGCCGAACGTCAGGCGCAGCACGATGCCAAGGTCGAAGCCCTGGCCTCGCAAGCGAAGATTGAGCTCGACGAAAACATCAAGGTGCTGGTTGCCGTGGCCACCAAGGGTGGCGGCCGCGTCAATGAACACTTCGGCCACGTCACCGAATTCCAGATCTTTGAAGTGTCGTCTAAGGAAGCGCTGTTCGTCGGTCACCGTCGGGTCGACCAGTACTGTCAGGGCGGCTTTGGCGACGATGAGCAACTGCCCTCGGTGGTGCGCGCGATCAATGACTGCCATGCCGTACTGGTAGCCAAGATCGGTGCCTGCCCGAAGGACGAACTCAAATCGGCGGGCATCGAACCGATCGATGGCTATGTCGATGAGTTCATCGAGAAGGCAGCGCTGTCCTGGTTTGCCGACTATGCATCACGCATCGCCAGCGGTGAAATCGTCCATGTGGCCCGCGGCGACGCTGCCATCCGTCAAGGTGCCTACACTGCCGCGGCCTGAGCCGCGGCGGTTTTTTCCTGATCCGAGGAGAACATCATGTCCCTGACCATTGTTGCCGATCTCTGTACGGGCTGCTCGGCTTGCGAACCCGAGTGCCCCAACGACGCCATCAGCGAAAAGAAGAACATTTTCGTGATCGACCCTGAGCTCTGTACCGAGTGCGAAGGCCACTACGACGATCCGCAGTGTCTGGCGGTCTGTCCGGTGGATGACTGCATCGTCCCGCTCGCTGCCTGATCCTCGTCGCAATCAAGACGAGGGCGGGCAGGGAGATACCACCCACACCGAGGAAATCATGACCAACCTTACGCTTACCGCTGCTGCAAACAAATTCATCTCGCGCATGGTGCGCTTCTCCGGCCAGCCCGAAGGCGCCGGCTTCCGCCTGCAGGTGAGCGCAGGTGGCTGCTCCGGCTTCAACTCCGAGTTCACGGTTGAAGCCGCACCGCTGCCCGGCGATTCCGTGGTCGAGGTCAGCGGTGTGAAGCTGTTCCTCACTGCCGAATCGCGTCTGCTGCTCGAAGGCGTGACGATTGATTTCACCGAAACGCCGACCAAGAGCGGGCTGAGCTTCATCAACCCGAACCAGGCGCCCTGCGCCTGCAGCAGCAGCGGCCCGTCCGATTCGCACGGCCACTCGCATGCCGCACCGCCAGCCGTTGCGACCGTGTCGATCGACGCCTTGCGCCGTCACTGATTCACCGCCAAGCCAGAGCAGAGAGAGGCATGTCATGTCAGCCAGCCGTTCAGTCGAGCACGATGTCAGTGCTGTTGCAGATTTCGACACGGCCGTGCTGGGCGGCGGGCTGCCTGCCGCTGCAGAAGCGCTGATCAAGCAGGCCGGTCTGATCCGCCAGCAGGTGCCCGAAGCGCTGGCCCTGCTGGAGCAGGCGTGTCGAGTGGCGCCGGGGCATCCGGCCACGCTGATTGCGCTCTACCGCTTCCATTTCTATGGCAATCGCCTGGCCGAGGCACGCGAAGTCGCCGTGCGTGCGCTGGACATGGCGCTCGCCGCGCTCAGCTTGCCAGCGCGCTGGCAGGACGTCGCGCCGGACCCGCGCTTCACTGTGCTGGAGCCGTTGCCGCGCTTCCTGCTCTTTACCCTCAAGGGCTATGCCTACCTGAGCCTGCGCCTGGGTGAGCTGGATCTTGGCCGCGCCGCGATTGCCAAGCTCGATGAGCTGGACCCCAGGGATGAAGTCGGCTATCGCGTGCTGCACACCGTGCTGGCACGCATGGGGCGCGATGACATTGGCTATGAAGATTGTCCGGACATCGCCCAGGCGGCACCCGTGATGGCAGAGGCCGCATCATGATGCTCGGCAGCGCGTCCGCCGAGCAGGACATCCCCCTCGTCGACTGGCTGGGGAATGATCTCGACTGCGAAAGCTGTCCGACGCGCAGTGAGACCGTACGCTGCGAGCTGGGCCATGCCTGCGTGCAGGACCGATATGCCAAACGCGTGGATCGCTTCTTCAAGTGGAATCCACACCTGGGCAACGATTACCTCAGCCACGATTACTTCGAAGTGCGTGCGATTGCCTGCCGCCATGCGGATGTATTCCGCCTGCAGCATCTGATCCACGACGAGGATGAAACGGTGCGTCTGTCGGTCGCGGTGCGCCTGCCGCTCGCGCAGACCGCACGCCTGCGCAACGACCCGCACCGCGAAGTGCGCATCCGTGTCGCCATGCGCCTTGAAGGCAGCGAGCTGCTGGCGATGAAGGATGACGAGGACTACTACGTGCGCAAGCTGGTGGCGCGACGCGTCCCCGAGAGCATGTTGTCGCGCGTGATGCACGACAAGGAATGGGAAGTGCGCATGGAAGTGGCCAAGCGCTTGTCGATGCCCTTGTTGCTGAACATGGCTGATGACAGCGAGGTAGCGGTGCGCCGTCTCGTCGCCCAGCGCTTGCCCGTGGCTTTGCTGCCACGCATGGCCGACGATCCTTCCTGGGAAGTGCGCTGGGAGCTTGTTCAGCGCGCCGATCAGGCCCTGGCCAGCCAGATGGCGGAGCGCGATGCCGAGGAGGAGGTCCGCCTCGCCGCGCAGCAACGCCTCGAACAATTGAACAGCGAAAGCCATGCGTTGCAGGACAGCGACGCACAGACCCACCAACACGCAGAGCAGGGAGTCGATCATGGGTGACATCAGTCGTGACAGCGATACCGTCGAACTCACCGCACCGCCGCAGTTCAAGTATGGCGAGCGCGTGGTCACGCGCTACACCATCCGCAACGACGGCACCTATTGCGGCAAGGACATCGGCGAAGTGCTGGCGCGCAAGGGCGACATCGGCTTCGTCACCTCGATTGGTTCCTTCCTGCAGCAGTACTACATCTACGCAGTCGAGTTCCTCGATACCGGCAATCGCGTCGGCATGCGCGGCCGTGAGCTGGTCTCGCTCGACCAGTTGCCGGATCACGTGATCGAGGCGCTGGGGCCAGAAAAGCTCGCCCAGCTGGCGACCATCAAGCTGGGCAACAAGGTGGGCGAGAGCGCGCCGCCGATTATCGACAGCAATGTGGGGATCAGCGGGCAACGTGTCGAAGAGGGAGAAAACCATGTTTGAGATGCGCACACCGAAGTATCAGTGGGGTCAGCGCGTGGCCGCGCAGATCGACCTGTTCAACGACGGCAGCTATCCGGAAATGCCTGAGGATGCGCTGCTGGTCGCGCTGGGCACGCCGGGCGAGATCGTGCAGATCGGTCACCACGAGGAGGCCAATCTGCCGATCTACATGGTCGAGTTCAGCACCGAGCGGCCCTGCGTGGTCGGGGTGATGGAAGAGGAAATCGCGCCGCTCTGAGCGCGCCTTGATCGACATGAACGCCATGCGCACGCTCAGCCAGCTTCCTACGCAAACAGCCGTGCTCGTTGGTGAGCTGGAGCTGACGCGTCGCCGCATCAGGCGGGCGCTGAAAAAGCGCGAGCGCTATCGCTACGTCGAACCCGAGGTGCTGATCGTCGACGGCGCCCTGCAGATCGCCAGCCCGTGCTGCTCGCGCAATGTCGATCCGGCCGGCGGCGTCATCGACATCGCGCGCATTGAAAAGCTCGGTGCGATCTGGTCGCTCTATTCACGCGAGCACGAAGCCGGGCAATGGTTGCTGCACGACGAATACGCCGATCTGGATGTACTGCTGCAGGTGCTGTGTGCAGACCCGGCACGGGTGTTCTGGCCATGAGCAGCGAGGGAGAAAAAGCGATGATCTATCTCGATAACAATGCCACCACACGCCCGCTGCCCGATGTCGTCGCAGCGATGAGCGAAGCGATGCAGCTGTGCTGGGGCAACCCCTCGTCCAAACACGCACTGGGGCAGGACGCCAAGCGCGTGCTCGCTGCGGCGCGTGCCGATGTCGCCGCCCTGCTGGGCGCGCAGCCGGTGGAAATCGTGTTCACCAGCGGCGCTACCGAGTCCAATCACCACGTTCTGCACGGTGCCTTGCATCGCCCGGCAATGCCGCGTCGCATCATCCTCTCGGCCATCGAGCACTCGGGCTACATGAAGAGTGCGCTGCGCCTGCGGCAGGAAGGTGTCGAGGTGGTTCTGGTGCCGGTCGACGCGGCTGGCCGCATCGATCTCGATGCCTTGCGTGAATCCTTGCAGCAGGACGCTGCGCTGATCTCGGTGATGGCGGCCAATAATGAAACCGGCGTGCTGCAGCCGATTCCTGAAATCGCTGCGATGGCGCGCGAGCGCGGCATTCCGGTGCACGTCGACGCGACCCAGATGGTCGGCAAGCTGCCGATCAGCTTTGCCGAGTGGGGCGTTGATCTGCTGTCGCTGTCGGCCCACAAATTCCATGGGCCCAAAGGCGTGGGCGCTTTGCTGATCCGCAAGGGCCTCAGCTGGCCGACCTTGATGAGCGGGCAGCAGGAGCGCGCGCGCCGCGGCGGTACCGAAAACCTGCCGGGCATTGTCGGCATGGCGGCAGCGGCCCGCCATGCGCGCAGCTGCCTGGCCGACGAGGCGTTGCGCGAGACCGCCTTGCGCGAATCGCTGGAAGCCAGCCTGCTCGACCAGGTACCTGGCGTGACGATTTACGGGCAGGACGCCGAGCGCCTGCCCAATACCGTGTGCCTGAGCATTGCAGGTTTTTCCAGCGACAAGATTCTCGACCGGCTTGAGCGCAAGGGCATCTGCGCCTCCTCCGGCGCGGCCTGTTCGTCCGGTGGTTCCGACCCCTCGCATGTCCTGCTCGCCATGGGCGTGCCGGGCAGCGTCGCGCTCGGTGCCATCCGCCTGTCTCTCGGACTTGATACGCATGCCACCGATATTGCAGCCGTCGTGAATGTGCTGCAGGAACTCTGTCGGCCGGAAGCGCCGTTACAGAACCCTGCCGCCGTGCATGCCAATTGATTTACTCACCGGGAGCCAGCCCAAAATGAAAGTGATGATTCGCAAGGACGGTAAAGGACAGCTGTCGCTGTACGTACCCAAGAAGGACCTCGAAGAGCCCATCGTGTCGATGGAAAACCCCGGCATGTGGGGCGGCATGGTCAAGCTCGGCAATGGCTGGGACATGGCCCTGCCGGCGATGCCCGAGGGCACCAAGCTGCCGATTACGGTGGAAGCCAAGCGTGTGGGTGGAGACGACTGAGATGGCCATCAATGCGGAACAACTCACCCAGGTCGCGCGCATCACCTTGTCAGCGGTGACGCTCAAGGATGCGATCAGCGAAGTGCGTCAGATTCTGCCGGGGATCCGTGCGTCGGCTGTGGATGCATTCGACATGCGTAACGAGACGCCGGTGCTGCGCATCGGTGACCGTGACCTGTTCCTGATGCAGAGCGATGGCCACTGCTGGTCGGTGACGGCAGACCCCGGCAGTGCCGTGGGTCTGGTGCTCACCCAGCGCATGTAAGGAACCCAGCATGGCCAGCAGCTTTCACCCGCAATCACAGCGCGGCGCAATGCGTTGCGGTCTGGCCTGTCCGGTACAGGCATGCAGCGCTGGCCGTGCTGCCATCAGCACAACACAGGCAGGAGCCAGATGATGGACAGCGACTGGATTGCATTGTCGGAAGCCGATGTCGATGAACGTGAGTCGCAGCTGCTGGCGCACGTCCTGCAGTCGGGGCGGCTGTCGAGCGGTCCGATGGTCGAAGCCTTCGAATCGGTGTTCGCCGATTTTCATGAACGCAAGTACGCCATCGCCGTTTCCAGCGGCATGACCGGTAGCTGGCTGGCGCTGCGTGCGCTGGGTATCGGGCCGGGCGATGAGGTGATTGCCAGTGCCTACAGCTGGCACCACATTGCCCACGCCATCGTGCATGTCGGTGCGACGCCGGTGTTTGCCGATATCGATTACTGGTCAGGTTCGATTGCGCCGAAGTCGGTTGAAGAACGCATCACGCCGAAGACCCGCGCGATCATCGCCGCCAACTGCAATGGCCATCCGGCGGCATGGAAGGAGTTGCGTGAGATTGCCACGCGCCACGGCCTGCGCCTGATCGAGGACTCCACCGAAGCCATCGCCTCGCGCTATGGCGAGGACCTGGTCGGCAGCTTTGGCGACATGTCGATCTTCGACCTTTCGCAACCGCTGGCAGTCTCCTGCGGCGAGGGCGGCATGGTGCTCACCGATGATGCCGATCTGGCGTCCGAGCTGCGCTACCTGCGCTCACATTCGCTGGGTGATCGCATGTCGGTGTCGGTCGGTAGCCGGGTGCCGATGCAGGCCTGCATGAGCGATCTGGCTGCTGCGGTCGGCATCGCGCAGATGGAGCGCATTTACGAAATCCTCGCGCGGCGCAAGAAAGTCGAGACCTGGTATCACGAAGTCATGCAGACCTTCGAGGGCATCAAACCGCCCTATATCGCCGATGAGGTGACCGAGGTGCACTGGATGCTCTACGTGGTGCATCTGGGCAAGCGCTTTACTGCCAGCGCGCGCGAAAAGCTGATCGAAGACCTCGACGACGAAGCCATCGAAGTCGCTGCCTATTCGCGCCCCTTGCACCAGCAGTTTCATTACACCCACTACGGCTATCGCAAGGGCGTGGGGGGGCTGTCGAACACCGAGCGGATCGCCGACCGCTCCCTCGCCTTGCCCTTCCATGGCTTCATCGACGAGGACGAAGTGCGTTTCGTCGTCGGCACCTTGAAGGACGCGGCGACCAATGTGGGCGCCGGCGTCCCGATTTATTGAGCCATCCAACAAGGAAAATGTCATGACCCTGCCAGCCGAACTCGAAGCCAGCCTGCGTGCCGGCACCCTCATTCCCTATCTGGGCGCGCATGTACTCTCGCTCGCGCCCGATTATCCCGTTCCCGCTTCGCCGGAGGCGCTGGTGGCCTTGCTGACGGCCAAGGTGACGGTGCCGCACAAGATTCGTAACCGCCTCACCCAGGCTGCGCAGTTCATCGAGAACTTCAAGCACCGCAAGACCCTGGTCGACCAGATGAATGCCGCGTTTGCCGCCGCGCCGGTGCCGGGTGCCTTGCACGCCTGGCTGGCCTCGCTGCATCTGCCGCTGATCGTCGATTCCTGGTATGACGAGGCGATGGCTGCCGCCTTGCAGGCAGAAGGCATCAAGTGGGGTGAGGTGCAGGGTCTGTCGCAGTCCGAACATTTCGGCACCTGGACCGGCTGGTACGACGGCAATGGCAATCCGGTGCCTGACCGTGCGCCCGACTGGCAGACCATCCTCTACAAGCCCATCGGCTGCAGTAGTCCGGCGGCCAATTATCTGGTCTCGGATACCGACTACGTCGAAGTGCTGACCGAAATCGACATCCAGACGCCGATTCCGGCCGAGATCCAGAGCCTGCGCACGGGCAAGAATTTCCTGTTCATCGGCTGTCGTTTCAATGACCAGCTCACGCGTACTTTCGCGCGCCAGATCATGAAGCGCTCCAGCGACAAGCATTGGGCGATCCTGCCCGATGAGCCGACGCGCATGGAAGCGAAGTTCCTCAGCGAGCAATCGATAACCCGCATCGACATGCCTCTTGCCGACTTTGTCGCCGAGATCACGTCAATGTCTCAACCCGCATGAAGCCAGCAAAGGAGATTTGATCATGCCCATCCTCACCCTCGTGCCCTCCGGCATCAAGACTGAAGTTGCACCCGGTACCAACTTGCTTGCAGCGATCCTCGCTGCCGGCGAAAAGCTCGTCAGCAAGTGCGGCGGCGAAGCCAAGTGCGGCGCCTGCCACGTGTATGTCAATGAAGGTCGCAAGAGCTTGTCGAAAGCGACCAAGCCCGAGCACGCCAAGCTCGACGAGATCGTCGGCGTCAGCTCCAAGTCGCGTCTGGCCTGCCAGGCCCAGATGGGCGAAGAGGACGTGACTGTCGAGATCCTCAGCTTCGTATAAACGCAGTGCCATAAATTCAATACCCAACAAGAGAGATCACATCATGAGTTACGACGCCATCAAGGCTGACCGCAGCCTCTGTACCGGTTACCGCAAGGGCCTCGCCGGCAAATGCAATGGACAACTGTATCGCTGCGAGTGCGGCGCGGTCGGTTGCCGTCAGACTTACGACGACAACTGCTCCGAGCAGCTCTTCAACGTCAACTGGAAGTGCAACAAGTGTGGTGCGGTGGCCAAGTACGAAGGCCCGCTCAACTTCGTCAATCGCATCGGCGCTTGATGTCGTGCCACGCAGGCTGGCTGCAGGGCCGCAAGTCCTGCAGCGGGCCACTTTGCAAATGAATACCACCGGACACGCCGCATGTTCAGCGCAGCCGTATTGCATACGATAGAAGAAGCCGGCGCCGGCATCCTGATTCTCACCGAGGGTCTGGAGCGCGATGAATTCCTGCGCTCGCGATTGACCCGCGCCGAGGTTAGTCGCCAGCTGCTGACCCTGGGGAGCAGCCTTGCCCAGTTGCCGCCCGAGGCACATACGGCGATGCCGGAAATCGGTTGGGACGGCTGGCGGACCTCTGTGCGCATCCTCGCTGCGCCGGGGCCGGAACAGGATGAAACCCTGTGGTTTGCCGTCACCTCCCTGGTGCCGGCAACGATGATGTGGCTGCGCGTCTATCGCGAAAGCCAGCCGGGCATGTTCAGTTTCTCTGCCTGATTTCACCGCGCGCAAGCCCGCTGTATGGCATGCGCGTAGCGCTGCTGTCAGCGCTGCAATGCCCCCAATTCCGGTGTTTGACACAGGTCAATCAGCACGGCAATCCCTACTTGCCGGCAGGCCTGTCGTTTCCTAATCTGGATGCGCAGCTCATGCTGTACGCCCTTGAGGGGTGATCGTTCTTTCACACAACAGGAGATTCAAGATGGTTAGAGAGTTCTTCTACGGCGGTGACCGTTTCCGCGCCACATTGCATGGCCATGCTGGCAAGGAAGAGGTTTTCATCGTACAGATGCTCGAAGATGATGAAGAAGGTCCGGAAATTTCCCTGGACCGTTTCGAAGACCCGGCCAACGATCCGAGTGCCAGCATCGAGAGCGTGCTCACCATGCTCGTCGACCGCATGCGCTGCGAACAAGGTCTGCTCTCCAGCAACCAGGACGGTTTCGCATGGTCCGAAGGTCGCGTGCTGGCCAAGGTTCATAGCGGCGTCCAGCACTGATCATCACTTGATTGCAGGCCACCGGGGCCATACGAAGATCAATAACCCGGCCTGCTGAATCTCCTGCCAGTGCATTCACAGCACTGCATGTCTTTCCCGCGCATTTCTTTCCTGCACATTTCTCTCCTGCAACGCTCTCCTGCATTTGTCAGCCCCATCCCACTCCTTTGTCCGGCACCGTTCTTGCACTGAGCCTTTCACCGAGTCGAGGAGGCCTGCAAATGTCGCGTTCCTGTCGCATCCGTATTCAATCCGACGCATTGCCGGCGCCCGCCGCCTTGCAAGCCGCCATCAAGGCTCTGGGTTTCAAGCTTGATCTGGAAGGTCTCGACGTCGCATCCGCCAGCGGCTTTCAAGGCTGCGTGCTCGATGGCGAAGACGCAGGCTTCACGATCACCGCTGAAGAAGATGGCCTGAGCCTGCGCTGGTCGGGAGATGCGCGCGAGCAATGCGCAGCCTTGATGCTGGCCGCTGCGCTGCAATCGCTGCTTGGCGCCGAGGTCAGCGTTGCTGCGGGCGCGCCCGTCGATGCCGCCGGGCTCAAGGCGCGCGTCAGCGAACTGCTTGAAGAAATGTGAGGCGGCGATGAGTGATACACGCGAACTGCTGCAGGCCAATCGCCTGATCCTTTGCCACTTCGACAGCTACAGCACGGCGCTGGTGTTTGCGCGCTGGCCCGATGGTTCGCTGCTCGCGCCAGCACCGCTGCCGGCCACGGCGAGCCTGGTCGAGGCGCCGGCCGAGCTGGCGTCTGTGCATGCCGCGCAGCCGGTGTGTGCTGCAGGCATCGCACAGCTTGCGCTGGACGAGGCCGAGCTTGTCTACGTGGGTGATTTCGATGCCTGGGCGGCGAGTGAGGAAGGGCTGATCCGCATCCATCTGCTGCGCTTTACCAACTTCGAAGCACCGGCGCATCGCATCGAAGGCGCGGGTGGCGTGTTCCGTCCGATCAGTGCCCTGCGCGGCGCGGCGGCCATCGAGCTACCCCTGGTGCGCAAGGTCTTCGATCTGATCATGGGTGGTGGCGGGCGTTAGGGCGTGCTCACAGTAGGCGAGGGGATTGCGTTGAGGACTATGGCTTGCGGGACAAGGCGTGCGACGCGGTGCGGGGTGGCTCCCACGCACAAGGAGCGCAACGCAGTAGCGCAGGCCATAGTCCTCAACCCGAAGGGCTCGGACGAAATGGGCGCATGGCTGCGTTGCGGCGACTCGCCAGGAGACTACCCTGCCAGCGTCGCCGCGCCTTGCCCTGCACCCATTGCGTGCGAGCGCAACCCCTCGCCTACTGTGAACACGCCCTAGGCCCTCATCTCACGCATGAAGTCTTCCGCCCAGCGCTCCGCGCGTGGCAGGCAGAGCAGCAGGCGCGCTTGGTACTCGGGGATTGCGAAATACTCCGGGTCGTGCAGATAGGGGTTGTGCATCAGGCCGACATCGCGAGCGTCGTGACTGAGGTCGATGATGCGCCCGCCGATGCGGTTGAACTGATGCGCGTAGTGTCCTTCGATGCTGCCACCGAACACCCGGCCGACAAACAGCGAGCCATATTTGCAGGCGCCGGAAAGATCTTCAGGCGCGGCGATCTGCCGTTCCAGCGCCAGCTCGCACCACATGCGGAAGACAAAGTCCTTGGCCAGTGCGAAGTTGAGATTGGTGTAGGGCATTTGCGCCTCACGCAGTGCGATGAGATTCATGCTGAGGCTCCGCTCGATGTGTGGTGTGGCAGGCAACTGGAAGGCGCTGCGCTGATCAGTTGCGATAGCCTTCTTCGATAAGCACGCGCTGTACCACAGGCCGGCTGCGCATCAGCGCGTAGTGTGCTTGCAAGCGCGGCGGCAGGGGAATGCCCAGCTTGTCGGCCCAGAATTCGACATAGAACAGCGCCGGGTCAGCAATCGTGAAAGTGCCAATGGCATAAGCGCCATCGGTCACTTGTGCGTCCAGAATGCTGAAGGCCTTGTCGACGATCTCGCGACCACGAAGTTTGATGGCCGCGTGATCGGTGGCACTGGTGCTGAAGGCATCGGTGGTGAAGATGCGCGCAAAGCCCTGTCCGTGCAGCACCGAGCTGACGTAAGAGATGATCTCCATGACGCGTGCGGCGGCATCGGCCTCCTCAGGCAGCAGCTTGGCGCGTGGATAGCTGCGCGCGAGCCAGAACGAGATCGCAAGATAGTCGCTCAGTGGCGTGCCGTCATTGCGCACCAGTGTAGGAATCGTGCTCTTCGGATTGATTGCGACATAGTCGGCCCGGAGGTGATCGCCCGCAGGCAGATTGATGATCCAGGCCTCGAAGGGCAGTTCGAGCTCTTCGAGCAGGATGTGTATGCCGGTCGTGCACGAGCCGGGCGCCATATAGAGTTTCATGTGCTGCTTTCTCCGAACTGGATGATCTGCGCATCTTCGTCTTCGTCCGGCCCCTGGATGCGTGCTTCGAGCAGGGTGCCGGCGGCGCTCCAGCGATAGTCGTGGCGCATCTCGACTTCGCCGTACACCAGCTTTTCGCAGCTGATCATGCGTCCGGCCTCGTCGTAGCAGGCGCGGAACCAGGTGTTGCGGTTGCGCAGCGCATCGGCCGGCAGCTCTTCGAGCAGCTGCAAAGGCAGCTTGATGCCGCTGTAGCTGAGGAAGTAGCGCTCGCGGCTCGCGGTGGTGGTACTCATGTTGCTTGGTCTCCCTGTGTTCTTGTCGTGGAGCAGTGGTGATGAATGTTCAACAACTGATCAAGGCGCTGCGTGAATTGCCGCCCGGCGCGACGGTCCTGCTCGAAGGCGATGCCGGTTACTCGCCGCTGGGCGGCATCAGTTTGCAAGAGGGCGAAGGCGGCATGCCCGATGAAGTGATCCTGCTACCGGACATGACGCCTGACTGATAGCGGCGCTCAGCCCGGCGTGCACTGGCTGCTGCCCATGTTGGCGGCGCAGCCTTCGGCCTGCTTGGCGGGACGTGCCGCATCCTGTGCGCTGAGTCCGATCCAGGCGTCGACCGCTGCCGGATCAAAGCCGACCCGACGTGTCTCGCCGACCTGCATCAGCGGGCGGCGGATCAGCAGCGGCTCGTCCAGCAGCGCCTGTAAGGCGGCGTCGGCATCGAGCTGTTCCGGCACGACCTCGCCGGACTTCACGCGTGGCGCCGCACGATTGAACCACTCGACCACCGGCAGGCCGCCGAGGAAGGCGAGCAGACTCTCGCGGCTCCATGGCCAGCTCAGCAGATCGCGCACCTCGAGGGTGTGGCCGGCGCTTTGCAGCCAGGCTTTTTGCTTGGCGTTGCCGCCGCAACCGGGTTTTTCCCAGAACAGGATGTGGCTCATCAGGCGCTCCTTTGTTGCTTGGTGGCCGCCCGCAGCAGTTCCAGGCATTCCAGGCTTGCCGCCATGTCCAGCGCGCTGAAATCGTCCTGCGTCTGGATCAAGGGATCGGCTCCGAGCTCAAGCAAGACAGCGACGATGGCCGGCTTGCTCGACGAGGCGGCGTACATCAGGCTGGTGGCGCCGGTGAGATTGACGTGATCCAGATTCGCGCCGGCGGCGGCGATGCGTTTGACGATGGCCGGATCATTGCTCACGCAGGCCAGCCACAGCGCGGTATTGCCGTCATTGTTGACGGCCGCGACGCTGGCACCGGCCGCCAGCAGGGCATCGACAATCGCGGCGTCGCCTTTCCATGCTGCATGCATCAGCGCTGTATTGCCGTGCGCGGCGGGGCTGTGGATGTCGGCAAAGCCATTGCTGGCAAGCCAGCTTTGCAGCGCTTCGCTGAGCGCTGCCGGGGCGGGCGCCAGCGCTTTCTGCAAGGCCTCCCAGCCGCCGATGAGATCGGCCACGTTCTTGAAACCGAAATCGGCGAACTGCTGGGCGTAGGTCTGGCTGGCATTGCCGCGATAGCAGTAGATGAACACCGGCCGCGTCTTCGGCGTCTGGAAGATCAGCGCTTCGTGGTTGCGGCCATCGAGGCGGATGCTGGTCTCGATGTTGCCGGCGGCAAAGGCGCCGGGGTCGCGTGCGTCGAGAATCAGCGGGTCGGGATGGGCATTGAGCCAGGCACCCAGCTGATCGATGCTGATGCGGCTGAAATTGCGTTCATTGTTCTCTCTGTCGGACATTTTATTTACTCCTCTGCACTGCGTGCGGGGTAGGGCGCTTCGGTGGTGATGCGGCTATCGACGAGGGGCACACCCACGGTGAAGTGGTAGAGCGACTGCAGTTTCTGGTCACGGATACCGAGCAGATCGTGCAGCGCGTCGTCGAAATAACAGCCGATGCCGGTGCCGCGAAAACCATGTGCCTCGGCTTCCATGTAGAGCACCTGGCCGAGCAGGCCGGCTTCCTGGAACAGGCGGCGGTAGTCGGCCGGGTCTTCCTGCAGCGTGGTCGAGAATTCCGCCAGCATGGCCACGGCGAAGCAGGCGTCGGCGCCGATGCTCTGGTGGCAACACAGGGTGCGCAGGGTTGTCGCCAGCGCGGTGTCGGCCAGCAGGTAGAGCGGCAGCTCGGCCTCGCCGCCCAGTGGCAGCCATTTCATGTCGGCCGCCAGGGTGGCACGCAGGACTTGTTCGCCGCGCCGGCTGCGTGGCAGCACCCAGGCGCCGCTCTGCAAGCCCTCGACGCGATGCACGAAGAACACCGGATGGATGCGTGCGTCGTGCGGCCAGACATCGAAGGGCAGGGCATCGTCGAGCAGGCTGCGCGCCATCGCGAGAAAGCTTGCCAGCGGCATGCTGGCGCGGCGCTCGAAGTGCTGGGCGCTGCGGCGCTGGCGGATCAGGGTGGCCGCTGCGGTATCGGCGTGCAGGCGCGGCTGTGTGGTGGTCGGCGGCGCAGCGCGCGGGCGCTCGGTAATCGGCAGCTGATGGCGCGTCGCTTCAGCGACTTGCTCGATCACCGGCCATTGATACAGGCGCCGGCCCGGATCGAGGCGACTGGCCTTGCCCGTCCAGGTGCCCGGGGCGATCCAGTCGAGCGGCGCCAGCAAGCTGGCGCCGGCAGGGTAGAGCTCGATCAGCAGCTCGGGCTCTTCGGCCTCGGCGCCGGCGAAATCGCTGTCGCGATCCGTGCCGATCAGCGCGCCCAAGGTCGGTGTGTCGAGCGGGATGACGCGTGCCTGCCAGCCGAGCAGGGCGGCGGCGTAGCGCAGGGCGGCGATGGCGTGGCCGGTGTCGAGCTGGCAATAGCGGAAGGCGCGCTCGCCGTACTTCCAGGCTTCGCGCCACATCACCGAGCTCAGCGCGATCCACAGATGTGGCCGCGCCTGCGGCAGGCCGGGGCGCAGGCCTGCGCGCAGTTCGAGCTCGTGCTCACGCGGCGCGTAGTGCCACAGCCCGTCGGGCAGGCCGGCGACCTCGTGGGCGATGACATAGGCCTCGGTGGGGTGCAGATTGCCGCTGGAGGGATTGCAGCGCAGTGCCCAGCGGTCGGGCCCGTACTGCTTCCAGGCAGACAGGCCGAAGGAGAGTTCAAGCAGCGCGCCGAGCGATTCGCGGCTGAAGCATTGTGGTGCGATGCGGCCGCTGGCAAACAGCTCGGCCCAGCTGTAGGGCAGGGCGTCGGCGAACAGCGGCAGGGTCTCGACCGCGCTGCCGGCAAAGCGGCGGAAAGGGTCGGGCTGCATGTCCCAGTCCAGGGTTTCGGGGCCAGCCGCGTAGCGCTCCAGCGTGTGCTTGCTGCGCTGGTGATAGGCGAGGATGGTGTGCAGGTTTTCGTCGAGCATCTCAGTGCGGGCTCCGGTGGTCGGCAGGCGGGCGCATCACAGGCTCCGCGGGAAGGCCAGCGCGAGCAGCTGACGGGTCTGTACTTCGATGGCGTGGCGGATGTCCGGATCAACCTTGCGCAGCCACTGGCGCGGCAGACCGCGCACGCCAAAGCGCGCACCGGCGAGCATGCCGGCCAGCGCGCCGGTGGTGTCGGCATCGTCGCCACGATTGACGACGGCAATCAGGCAGTTCTCGAAGCTGTCCTGGCTGAAGAAGTGGTGCAGCACGGTCTGCGTGGTGTCGACGATGTAGCCGGTGGCGCGGCCCTTGTAGCGTTCGATGGAGAACTTCGGCTCGGCAACGAACAGCTCTTCAGCGATGGCGCGGGCGCGGCTCAGCGGCTCGCCGCGCAGCAGCGAGGCCGTCATGCGTGCAAAGGCGATATTGGCGAGGTCGGACAGCGGGTGGTTGTGGGTCAGACGGCCTTGTTCGTAGCTGTGCTTGACGAGCAGTTCATCGCTGTGCAGAAAGCCCAGCACGGCGGGCAGATTGCGCATCACCGCGCCATTGCCGGCATCGCCCTCGTTGAAGGCGGCTTCCAGCGTGCCTTCGAGCATGTAACGGCGAATCCCGCGGCGGCAGGTGTTGCCGCAATCGACAGGCATGGCGCGCATCCAGGCGACATAGCGTTCGGCGACTTCGCGCAGATCCCAGCCCTGGCGGGCGACGATGGCATCACCCAGGGCCAGGGCCATGGTTGTGTCGTCGGTGACCTGGCCGGGCTTGAGCTTGAGCCAGCCACCGCCGATGATCTGGCGGTGCGTGCCATAGGTGGCCATGATCTCGCGTGGCGTCATGAACTCCACGGTGGCGCCGAGCGCATCGCCGATGGCAAGGCCCAGATAGGCACCGAGGGCGCGGTCGAGCAGGGACAGCGGCGCGGTGCCCGCCGGGGTGTCGGGGGCACTGGACAACGAGGGTGCGAGCATTGCTTCAGCCATAACGAGCCTCCACGCGGTAGAGCCCGCCAATCACAAGCGCCTCGCCTTCAGCATTGAGAACGCGGTCATTGAGCAGGCCGGGGAAGAACAGCAGCTTGCAGGTGGGGACCTCGCTTTTAAGCACCCAGTCGCCGAACTCGCTGGCGCGTTCAGCATCGAGGCTGAACGAGACCAGGTTGTTCAGGCGCATGATGCAATTGCGCTGCCGCAGCGAGCCGCTGAGAATCTGCTCTTCCATGTGATTGGTGCCGCGCCACAGGATCTGTTTGGCCGGATGCCCGAAACGCGCGAGGCTCCATTGACAGAATTCGTACAACACATCGAGCTGCATGTTGATGCAGTTGTTGTGAAAGCGGCTGTTGAATTTCTCTTCGAGGAAGCCGGTCCAGGCCGGCGAGGGGTAGCGCTCCAGCGGCGCCTTGTGAAATGAGGGGGTGATGCCGAAGCGGCTCTCCACCCAGCCCTTGAGTACGGCGCCTTGCGGGCTGTTGGAATCGAAGCCCCAGCCCTGCAGCAGCTTCAGGTAGCTGGCGCGGAAGCGCCGCTCGCGTGGCCGTGGCTGCCCCGGCTCGGGCTTTTCGAGGCCGAACACGGCATCCATGTAATGCGCAAAGCGATCCGCCGCATCCGCCTGATCCAGCGCATCGGCGAGCAGGCGGAACAGGCCGGCATTGGCCTCGCGCGCACCGCCGATGGCCAGCGCCTGCGGCCAGCTGTTGAACTCGACCGACGCAATCAGATCCGCCGGCAAACCGACCAGATTGGTCGAATACCAGCGACTCGGTTGATGCTCAAGAAGCTGCGCGTTGTCACGAGCGGCCATTCCAGATGGTCCGGGTTTTGAACTTCATTCGCGATGTGACACATGCGCAGAAATCGTAGCGAGCGGCCCGAGGTCGAGACGAGGAGCGGAAACGTACAAATGTACGTTGAGCACCGGAATCTCGAGATCGGGCTGCGCAGTAGATTTATGCGCGTGGGTCAGACGGGGCGGTTTTCGTAGGGATTACGCACGGGCCCCATGGTGGCCAGCAGCTCTTCATAGGTGCTCTTGATGAACTTCTTGTCGCCGACGAACTTCAGGCCTGCATTGACAACGGCATCGACCTTGCCGCCGGTGTCGAGCTTCTTCAGCTCGGTCTTTTCGAGGTAGAGCAGTTCCAGGGTCTCGTTGTACACCGTGGCTTCGTCGATCGGCAGGATGTAGAAGGTCGCGCCAGCGTAATCGATGACGAACTTCTTCGACAGGTCGATGTTGTCGCAGTAGAGGATGTACTTGCCGGCCGGCGACAGCTTTTCGCCCAGGGTTTCGGCCAGCAGCTTGATGTAGCCGAAGGAGAGCAGGAAGCCGGAGAGGAAGGCGATGTGCGTTTCGCCTTCATTGGCGGCGGCGATGATCTGCTCGGCGCATTTTTCCGGCGGACGCTTTTCATCGGCGAACTGTTGCTGGAATTCGATGGCGATGTCGCCACGGAAGCCGAAGCGACCCTTGACGGCGGTGCCCGCCTTGAAGACGGCGTTGAGGAGGCGGCCCTCGGCATCGAGGGAAGCGAAGGCGGTGTTATCGATGGTGGTCATGATGGTTTCCCTGGTCGTTGCGGATGAAATCTGCGGTTTTGAAAAAAGCTTGCTCAAGTTGGGTCTTCAATGTCGCGTCGGGCACGACTTCTTCTAATGCCTTGCGCATGCAGAGCATCCAGGCATCGCGCTCTGCGGGGCCGATGGGAAAGGCCGCATGCTTCATGCGCAGGCGTGGATGGCCACGCTCGGCGGAATACTGCTTGGGCCCACCCATCCACTCGACCAGAAAATTCACCAGCACCTGCTTGACGGGCGCGAGGTCCGCCGGATGCATCGCGCGGATGCCTTGCGCTGCGTCCTGCGTATCCATGTGGAAGTAGAAACGATCCACCAGCGCAGCGATGGCCTCGGCTCCGCCAATCCGCGCGAAATGCGGATTGCTCGGGTGGGCGGCCTGCCCTGCGGCGGGTGAAGCGATTTCAGATGGCTTGATCATGATGTGCTGGCGACACGTTATTCAGGTACTGCGCTTGCATGCCTACAGCAAGGGCCGTACCCGACATTCATGAACAGCCTGCAAAGCCTTTACTGGCGCGACTTTGGCTGCTTTTGTGTGGTCCCTGACAGGGCTTTTGTCGGAAGTGATCTTTCCAACACGCCGCGCCGCTTTGTCGTGTTTGTCACATCGGGCTATCGCCACGATAGTCAATTCGAATCGTCCGGAAAGTGGCGCCAGATAAGGATCTACGCGATTTTTATCGAGAGTGGCACGCCAGTTGCTGAAAGCTCATCGCACCGACCATGTCTCGCCGACGAGTCGCTAACTCGAAGACCTAAAAATGGCGCGAGGGGCTGCATCCGGGGCACGGTAAAGCGCGAAGGTAAGCCCAACAGGGAACGCCAGTACCTTTGCGAAGACTTTTAACTGCTCATCTGTTTCAGGAGAATCACATGTCAGACCTTCGTCAGATTGCCTTCTACGGCAAAGGTGGTATCGGCAAATCGACCACTTCGCAAAACACGCTTGGCGCCCTCGCCGAAATGGGTCAAAAGATCCTCATCGTCGGCTGCGACCCCAAGGCCGACTCCACCCGTCTGATCCTGCACGCAAAGGCTCAAGACACCATCCTGTCGCTGGCCGCTGAAGCCGGTTCCGTGGAAGATCTGGAACTGGAAGACGTCATGAAGATCGGCTATCGCGACATCCGTTGCGTCGAATCCGGTGGCCCGGAACCCGGCGTTGGCTGCGCAGGTCGCGGTGTCATCACCTCGATCAACTTCCTCGAAGAAAACGGCGCCTACGAAGGTGTGGACTACGTTTCCTACGACGTGCTGGGTGACGTGGTGTGCGGCGGCTTCGCAATGCCGATCCGCGAAAACAAGGCGCAAGAAATCTACATCGTCATGTCCGGCGAAATGATGGCCATGTACGCCGCCAACAACATCTCCAAGGGCATTCTGAAGTACGCCAACTCCGGTGGCGTGCGTCTGGGTGGCCTGGTGTGTAACGAACGCCAGACCGACAAGGAACTGGAACTGGCTGAGTCGCTGGCCAAGATGCTCGGCACCACGCTGATCCACTTCGTGCCGCGCGACAACATCGTGCAACACGCCGAACTGCGCCGCATGACCGTGCTCGAGTACGCACCGGACTCCAAGCAAGCCAACGAATACCGTCAGCTCGCCCAGAAGATCCACGCCAACAAGGGCAACGGCACGATCCCGACGCCGATCACCATGGACCAGCTCGAAGACCTGCTGATGGAACACGGCATCATGAAGCAGATCGACGAATCGCAAGTCGGCAAGACGGCTGCAGATCTGGCCGCCTAAGAACCGAGAGTCGAGGGTCGAGAGCCTTGGGCCCAGCCCGGGCTCTCCTCCCCCGCCAGTGACCCAAGGTTCTCCTCCCTCCGCTCTCGATACGCACAGGAGTTTATGAAATGAGCATGACGATTGACGAAAAGAAGGCCCAGAACGCAGCCCTCATCGATGAGGTGCTGAAGGCCTACCCGGAAAAGACCGCCAAGAAGCGCGCCAAGCACTTGAATGTGCATGAAGAAGGCAAGTCCGACTGCGGTGTGAAGTCCAACATCAAGTCCCTGCCGGGCGTGATGACCATCCGCGGCTGCGCTTACGCTGGTTCCAAGGGCGTGGTGTGGGGTCCGATCAAGGACATGATCCACATCTCGCACGGTCCGGTCGGCTGTGGCCAATACTCCTGGGCGGCTCGTCGCAACTACTACATCGGCGTGACCGGCGTGGACACCTTCGTGACCATGCAATTCACCTCCGACTTCCAGGAAAAGGACATCGTCTTCGGTGGTGACAAGAAGCTCGAAGTCATCATGGACGAAATCCAGCAACTCTTCCCGCTCAACAAGGGTATCTCGGTGCAATCCGAATGCCCGATCGGTCTGATCGGTGACGACATCGAAGCCGTGTCGAAGAAGAAGAGCAAGGAATACAACGGTCACACCATCGTGCCCGTGCGCTGCGAAGGTTTCCGCGGCGTGTCGCAATCGCTCGGCCACCACATCGCCAATGACGCGATCCGTGACTGGGTGTTCGACAAGACGGATCCGGACAAGCGTCCCGAGTTCGTCTCCACCCCCTACGACGTGGCCATCATCGGTGACTACAACATCGGTGGTGACGCCTGGTCCTCACGCATCCTGCTCGAAGAGATGGGCCTGCGCGTCATCGCCCAGTGGTCGGGTGACGGCACCATCGCCGAACTGGAAAACACGCCCAAGGCCAAGCTGAACGTTCTGCACTGCTATCGCTCGATGAACTACATCAGCCGTCACATGGAAGAGAAGTACGGGATTCCATGGGTTGAGTACAACTTCTTCGGCCCGACCAAGATCGAAGAAAGCTTGCGCGAAATCGCCGGCCACTTCGACGACACCATCAAGGCCAATGCCGAGAAGGTCATCGCCAAGTACAAGCCGCTGATGCAAGCGGTGATCGACAAGTACCGTCCGCGTCTGGAAGGCAAGAAGGTCATGCTGTTCGTCGGCGGTCTGCGCCCGCGTCACGTGATCGGCGCCTACGAAGATCTGGGCATGGAAGTGGTCGGTACCGGCTACGAATTCGGCCACAACGACGACTATCAGCGCACCACGCACTACGTCAAGGACGGCACGCTGATCTATGACGACGTCACCGGCTACGAATTCGAGAAGTTTGTTGAGAAGGTCAAGCCTGACCTGGTCGGCTCCGGCATCAAGGAAAAGTACGTGTTCCAGAAGATGGGCGTGCCTTTCCGTCAGATGCACAGCTGGGATTACTCCGGCCCGTATCACGGCTATGACGGCTTTGCCATCTTCGCCCGCGATATGGACATGGCGATCAGCTCGCCGATCTGGGGTCTGTCGAAGGCGCCCTGGAAGAAGTAATCCGGTGAGGTGTGAGGGGTGAGGAGTGAGGAGCAATCCTTCGCCAGCCATCCCCCCTCACTCCTCCCTCCTCACCCCTCACGATTTTCAGGAGTATTTATCATGCCGCAAAACGCAGACAAGATCCTCGATCACGAGAACCTCTTCCGCGAGCCAGAGTACCAAAAGCTGCTCTCCGACAAGAAGGCTTTCGAGTTCAACCATCCCGATGCCAAGATCCAGGAAATCGTCCAATGGACGAAGACCGAGGATTACAAGCAAAAGAACTTCGCCCGTGAAGGCCTGACGGTCAACCCGGCCAAGGCTTGCCAACCGCTCGGCGCCGTGTTCGTCGCCAATGGCTTCCACAAGACCCTCTCCTTCGTGCATGGCTCGCAAGGTTGCGTGGCGTACTACCGCTCGCACTTCTCGCGCCACTTCAAGGAACCGACCTCCTGCGTCTCGTCCTCGATGACTGAAGACGCCGCCGTGTTCGGTGGCCTGAACAACATGATCGACGGTCTGGCCAACAGCTACAACCTGTACAAGCCCGAAATGATCGCCGTCTCCACCACCTGCATGGCCGAGGTGATCGGTGACGACTTGAACGCCTTCATCAAGACGTCCAAGGAAAAAGGCAGCGTGCCCGCTGAATTCGATGTGCCCTTCGCACACACCCCGGCCTTCGTCGGCAGCCACATCACCGGCTACGACAACGCGCTGCTGGGCATCCTCAAGCACTTCTGGGACGGCAAGGCCGACACCGCGCCGAAGCTCGAGCGCAAGCCGGATGAGTCGATCAACTTCATCGGTGGCTTCGACGGTTTCGTCGTCGGCAACATGAAGGAAATCAAGCGCATCCTCGGTCTCTTCGGTGTTGATTACAACATCATCTGCGACCCGTCCGAAGTGTGGGCCACGCCGACCGATGGCGAATTCCGCATGTACGAAGGCGGCACCACCAAGGAAACCGTCGAGCGCGCGCTCAACGCCAAGGCCACCTTCATCTTCCAGGAATACACCTGCGAGAAGACTGCCAAGTTCATCGCCGAGCATGGTCAGGAAGTTGTTATCCTGAACAGCCCGATCGGCGTGGCGGGTACCGACCGCTTCCTGATGGAAATCTCGCGCGTCACTGGCAAGCCGATCCCGGCTCAGCTCGAACGCGAACGTGGCCTGCTGGTCGACGCCATGGCCGACAGCCAGGCTCACCTGCACGGCAAGCGTTATGCCATGTATGGTGATCCGGACTTCCTGCTGGGCCTCTCCGAGTTCCTGCTCGAACTGGGTGCCGAGCCGGCTCACGTGCTCGCCACCAACGGCGAAAAGGAATGGGCTGAAAAGCTGCAGAAGGTTTTCGACGCCTCGCAATACGGCAAGGACTGCAAGGCCTATCCGAAGCGCGACCTGTGGCACATGCGTTCGCTGCTCTTCACCGAGCCGGTCGACTTCCTCATCGGCAACACCTACGGCAAATATCTGGAACGCGACACCGGCACCCCGCTGATCCGTCTCGTGTTCCCGATCTTCGACCGTCACCACTACCATGTCTACCCGATCTGGGGTTACGAAGGCGGCATGCGCGTGCTGGTGAACCTGCTCGATGAGTTCTTCGAAACGCTCGATGCCAACACCATCGTGGCCGGTAAGACCGACTACTCCTACGACATCATCAGATAAGGCACTTGCCTACTGCGCGGACCGATCTTGAAACTGCGGTGCTCAACGTACTCACGTACGTATCCGCTCCTCGTTTCAAGCTCGGCCCGCTCGCTACGGCAATTGCCTCATCTACCTGGGGTGTCAAAAAGCAGTTTGAAGTTGATGTAGTACCAAGTAATGAATGGCATAGCGGGTGGTGATTTACCACCCGCTGTTTCATCACGAGTCCGGACACAGAGCCGGGCCGCTATACACGTAGTCTCCCCTGACAAGAGGTGCAACATGCTGATCAGCCACGACATCCTCGGGCCGAAGAGCTTTGCCTTGGTGATGCAGGAAGCCGGCGTCGCGATCGAGTCTGAACCGATCCTGAGCTGGCCGCTGGGAATCAAGGGGCGCAGCACGGTGCAGCGCTACACCTATCTGTCGCCCAAGAGCGGCAAGACGGTGTGGGTGCTGTCCTACTCTGAGCCGCTGATGCCTGCAGGCGAACATCACGAAGTCTGGCAATTCGATCATGCCTTCTCCGAGTCTGAAGCCGTCGCTTCGCTCGATCAGCACAGCTCACTGAATTCCAGGCACAGCTAGGCGCGCCAGCGCGGCCACGGCGGTATGTGATGAGATGCAGCGAGTGAACGCGCAGCGCGCTGGATCCTCCGGCGCGGGCGATTGGCAGTTGCCACGTGCCCGGACCGGTGCGTGCGCTGCCAGCGACTCAGGAGACATACCGATGGCCAACGTAACCTTCACTTCGCCGCGCATGCAGCGCGACGTCACTGTCTATGCCACTGCCGGCGACTGCAGCACCTTGCTGTCGGTTGCGCAAAAGCATCAAATTCCGGTCAGCTTCGAATGCGAGAACGGCGAATGTGGTTCCTGCGCCATCGAAGTCTCCATTCTTGAACGCAAGGCGCCGATGGGCATGCACCTGACCGAGAAAGAAAAGACCGTGCTGCGCTACGCCGGCAAGATCACCGCTGCCCAGCTGGCCGACGCCGAAACGAACGACGTGCCGCCGCCCTGGCGTCTGGCCTGTCAGTTCATCGTGCGTGATGAAGATATCCTGGTGACATTCTGAGCCCGTTCGGCCCATGCTGATCAGTCACGACCTGCTCGGCCCGCGCAGCTTCCTGTCGATCACGGAAGCGGCGGGAATTGTCCTCTCCGAGCTGCCGATGCCCGGCTGGCAAGTCGGGCGGCCAGGGCGCCAGCTGGTCCGTCGCTACAGCTACGAGTCGCCGCGCACACAGCAAACGGTATTCGTGCTGTCCTGCACCCGACATTCGCCGGCCGTGGGCGCGCAGCATCAGGTCTGGCAGTTCGATCATGAATTCAGCGAGGCCGAAGCCATCGCCTTGCTGGCCCCACAAGAGGCTCCGCACAGCGCGGTCTGAGGCGGGGCAAACAAGCGGAACAGGAGCCGCGCATGGATAGCACGCAATCGCTGGTCTTTTTCAAATCCCGCCATGCGGCTTTTGCCGCCACGCTTGCCGCGAAAGCCGGCGATCTGCTGGCCGGCCTGCTCGATCAGGCTTTTGCCGATTTCGATCTGGAAGTCGATCAGCAATGCCGCGGCAAACCGGCGCTTGACTGCCACAAAGGCTGCGCCACCTGCTGCACCGTGCGCGTCACGGCGAGCGCTCCTGAAGTGCTGCTCGTCGCCCGCCACTTGCGCGAACAGGTGAGCCCCGAAGCCTGCGGCCGCCTCGTGCGCCGCCTGCTCGAAGCCGATGGCCTGACGCGCGACCTCGATGAAGCCGAGCGCGTGCAGCTGCGCCACCGCTGCCCCTTCGTTGAAAAAGGCGCCTGCGTGATCTACGCCGCCCGCCCGCTGGCCTGTCGTGGCCACGCCTCCTACTCGCGCCGCGCCTGTGTGCAAGCCGCTGCCGGGCGACTGACTGAAGTGCCGTACTCGATCCCTCACCAAAACGTACGCAGCCTGGTGCAGAACGCCATGCAATCGGCCCTGCGCGACGCCAGGCTGGCTTGGGCATCTTACGAACTCAATCACGCGCTGCGCATCGCACTCTCCGACGCCAGTAGCGAAGCGCGCTGGTGCGCGGGCGAAGATGTCTTCGCCGCCGCCCAGGTCAATGAGATCAGCGCTGCCGAGATGGCCGCCGGCTTCGACAGGATCAAGCTCATCGTCGGCTGAAGGGCAGCGCGCGCGCTGCCGGCGATTCGCGATGGCTAATATGCGCATCACGCAAGCGCCCATCAGGGCGGCGCTCTTGTCACAGCGCCGGCGCTAGAATGGCGCGCTGCGTGTTGGCGGAGCCTGATGGCTGCGCGGACATGTTGAGCGCCGCTGGGGCTCTGGCCTTGCGCGGATCGAAACCACTCCTTTGCACGACCCGAATCGAGGCCTATGAAGCTGTTTCGCCAGGCATTCACGCTCGCCCGCATCGAGGCCAGCTACTTGTGTCGTCATGCCCGCCTGCTGGTCGCCGCTCTGGTGGTGGTCTTGGTGCCGGCAGTCTATGCGTGGATCTATCTGGCCAGCGTGTGGGACCCGACGGCGCGCACCAATGCGCTGGCGGTCGGTTTGATCAATCTGGATCAGGGCATTGCCTATCACGAGCTGCAGTTCAATATCGGCCGCGAAGTGGTGGCCGAGCTCAAGAGCGGGCAGCGCTTCAACTACATCGAATATCAGGACGAGGCGCAGATTCGTCGCGATGTACGCCTCGGTCGCCTGAGCTTTGCGCTGATCATTCCGCATGATCTGAGCGCACAGGCGGTGCCGGGCACCGAAGCGGGCGCCGGCAAGCCGGTGATCTACGCGGCCGAGGGCAATAACTACGAAGCCGGTGCGATTGCGCAGCGTTTCGCCGAGACCTTGGGCGAGCGCATCAACACCAGTCTCAACGAGCGACGCTGGGCCCTGGTCTTGTCCAGCGAAGTGGGCTCTGAGCGCGGCGTGGCGCAGCTGCGGCGCGCGGTCGATGCGCTCGACAAGGGCGCACATGAATTGCGTAGCGGCGCGCACCGCGCCGAGCATGGCGCCGAGCAGTTGCTCGGCGGTGCCGAACGCGTGGCCGAGGGCGAGCAGCAGCTCAGTGCGGGCATGCGCCAGCTGAGCAATGGCTTGCGCAGCATCGACGCGCAACGACCGCATCGCAGCGAGCTGGCCCGTCTGGAGAGCGGCGCCGCAGCCTTGACCGCAGGCCATGCCGAGCTGGGCGAAGGGCTCGGCGAACTGCAGCACGGTTCAGCCAAGTTGCGCGAGGGCACACAGAAATATCGCGACAAGCTGGCCGACAGCCTGTTTGTGCCGGAGGCCCTGAGCACGCCGGCGGAGCAACTGGCCGACGGCGCGCAGAAGCTCGACAGCGGCATCGCGAGCGCACGCACGGCGCAGCAGAAGCTGGCGGAGGGCTTTGGCAGCTTCAACAACGGTGTGCTGAGCCTCGCCAATGGCACACGCAGCGTGTTTGGTGCGATCCATGGCGCCGTCGGCAAGCTGCCTGAGGAAAAGGATCTGGATGCGCTCGACAAGGGCACGGGCGAGCTGGCGCAGGGCGTCAAGCGCTTGTCCGACGGTAATCACCGCCTCGCAACGGGCGCCGATCAGCTGGCCTTCGGGATCGACCAGCTGGCGCACGCCTTGCCGGCCAGCCTCAGCAAGCCTGATGGCAGCCCGCGCGGTCTGGCCAATTCGATCGAGCCGCGCGTCGAGCGCTACGCCGCGGTCGAGAACAGCGGCAGCGGCTTTGCACCGAACATGCTGCCGGCGGCGCTGTGGTTAGGCTGCGGGGTGGTGATCTTCCTGCTCCACGTGCGCATCCTGCCGCGCGAGGCCGAGTCATTCAGCTTGCCGGCGCGCCTGCTCGGCAAGATGCTGCTGCCCGGAACCCTGGTGCTGGCGCAAACGCTCTGCCTGTTGTTTACCGCCTTGTTCGTGTTGCACATCCATGTGGTCGACATTCCGGCCTTCGTGCTGGTGCTGAGCGTCTCGGCGCTGACCTTCCTGTGCATCATCTTCGCGCTGGCCAAGGGCTTTGGCGACGCCGGCAAGGGTGCCGCGATGATTCTGCTGGCTTTGCAGTTGTCATCCTCCGGCGGGGTGATGCCGGTCGAGCTGAGCGGCTGGCTGTTCAAGGACATCAGCCCCTGGTTGCCGCTGACCTGGTCAGTCAAGGCGATCAAGGCCAGCATGTTTGGCGCCTTCGAAGGCGCCTGGCAGCAGCCTTTGTGCTACGTCGTGCTGTTCGCGCTGGGGGCTTTGCTGCTCGCCGCCTGCGTCGGGCGCTGGCGCCTGGTCAGTCACGACACCATGCGGCCCTCGGTGGAGTTCTAGGGCGTGTTCACATTCACCCGGCGGATTGCGTTGAAGTGCAGGGCTTGCCAGACAAGGCGTGCGACACAGTGCAGGGTGGCCCCCCTGCACAAGGAGCGCAACGCAGTATGGCGAGCCCTGCACTTCAACCCTCCGGGCGGGTACTGAATTGGCCGCAGCACAGCGTTGCAGCTCCTCGTCAGGGGGGCCACCCTGACAGCGTCGCTGCGCCTTGTTCTGCGCCCAATTCAGTACCCGCGCAACCGCCGCGTGAATGTGAACACGCCCTAGGCGCGCTTCAGTCTTCGTCGGCGCTGTCATCGTCCAGGTCAATCTCGATCATCTCGCCATTGATCTGGATCGGGTACTCAACCATTTCGCAGCCGCTCGGCGACAGTCCTTCGCCGCTGTGGCCATCAAACACCCAGCCGTGCGCCGGGCAGATCAGCGTGCTGCCGTTGAAAATGCCCTGGGCGAGCGATACGCCCTCGTGCGGGCAGCGTGCATTGAAGGCACGCGGGCGTCCGCCCTCGGGCCAGATGATCACGATCTCGGTGTTGTCCACCATCGCCGGCACCAGCTCGCTGGGACTCAGCAGGGTTTTCTTGCAGAGGGTCTGGTAGGCCATGTCAGCGGTGCTCGCGAGCGGGTGTGTGTGGGGCGCCTTCTCCCGGTCGCGGGAGAAGGCAGCGGGTGTGCGCTCAGAGCGGCAGGCCGAATTCCGGCGCAATCAGCTTGAGCCAGCCATCAAGGCGCTCGGTGGTGAGCTCGGGCTGGATGTCGTTGTCGATGGCCAGACCGACGAACTTGTCATCGATCACCGATTGCGAGGTCTCGAAGTTGTAGCCATCGGTCGGCCAGGCGCCGACGATCTTGGCTCCGGCATCCTTGAAGAAGTCGTAGAGCAGGACCATGCCGTCGACGAACTCATGGCCGTAGGTGTCCTGATCGCCGAGGCCGAAGATCGCCACCGTCTTGCCGGCGAAGCTGGTGCCCTTGAACTTTTCGATCGCTTCGGCCCAGCTCTCTTCGTCACACTCGGCTTCGATGCCGGGCAGCAGGCCGTCGCCCAGCGTCGGTGTGCCGAGAATCAGGAAGTCGTACTTGAGCAGGTCTTCGACCGTTGCCTTGTTGATGTTGACGGCGTCCGCCATGGTGTCGTCGTCGAAGCGTTTCTTGATCTGCTTGGCGATCTTGCGCGTGCTGCCGCTGTTGGTTCCGAAGAAGAGGCCGATGCGTGCCATGGTGTGTCCTTAATGAAGTGTGGTGGAAAAATGTTGGGGAAGTCTTGTTATGTGCAATGCATTCACGCCGCCAGCTCGTGTGCCTGATCCATGCCACGGAAAATGGCACAGCGTTTGAACACCTCCAGCGAAGCCTGACAGCCCTTGTGCTGGCAGTACTTGGCGGCAAGCTTGGAGAGGCCCTTGATGTCGCGCCCGGTGGCGGCGGGAAACAAGGCGGTGAGCTGATCGACCAGCGCGCTGTCGAGCGCCAGACCGAACTGATCGCCCATCACCTGCCAGATGCGGCGGCGGGCAGCTTCGTCGGGCGGGTAATACTTGATCATCGCGATGCAGCGCGAGACGATGGCTTCGTCGATGTCATCCACACGATTGGTGGTGAGGAACAGCAGGCCGTTGAAGTATTCGAGCACGCGCAGGAATACACCGACCACCGCATTCATGGTGATGTTGTCGTCACGGCGCTTGATGTAGACGTCGGCCTCGTCGATCAGCATCACCGCGCCCCAGCGCTGCGCACGCGTCAATACGTCTTTCAGCGCCGTCTCCATTGCCGCGACGTTGAGACCCAGCTGACCCGAGTGCACGCGGTAGAGCGGGCGCTTGATGATCTCCGAATAGACCTCGGCAGTGAGCGTCTTGCCGACACCGGCCGGGCCTGCACAGAGCACCGTGGTGCCGCCCGATTTGCCGGCGACGATGTCGTCCATCAGCACGTCCATCTCGGCCGTGAGGATGTCGATGAGGTCGGTCTGTTCCGGCGGCAGCACCAGCTTTTGCTTGAGCTCGGGCTGATAGACATAGGGCTTCATGTCATCGACGTGCACCCACAGATAGTGGTGCAAGTCGAGGTGGAACATCAGGATGTAGGCGTGGATCGGCAGCTGCGAAAACAGGCCGGCCGGAATCTCCGCTTGCGAGGCAATCGCCTCGTCTTCGCTCTCGTAGCGATTGCTCTTGGCCGCCTTGCGCAGATAGGGGCCAAGGATGTCGCCGGGCGCATCAAGGGTCAGCGTGCGGCTGGTAAGGATGCTTTCATCATTGACCAGGCGGGCGCTGCCGCCGCTGGCCGAGAGCACGATCACATCCTTGCGCGTCCAGTCATTATCGTGATGGGTCGCGTTGGGATCGCCCGAGTAGAAGCCGGTGCCGCTGCCCGAGAACTGCTCGCCATAGCGCGCGCGCCAGTCGAAATAGCGCTCGATGGTGCGGTCGTACTGGGCGATGAGTTCCGGCGTTTCCTTCAGGTAGCCTTTGGCGGCGAAGATCTCGCCGACCGTCTTGCCCGCCGCGTCGCTGGCGTAAATGCGCATCACCCGCGTGGTCAGCGTGCCCTTGGCATTGCCCTTGAGCTCGATGAAGACCTTGCCGGTCTCGTCATTGGCGGGCGGCGTGTAGTCCAGACGCGTCACCACGTAGGGCAGGGGCCGCGTAGTCATGTCGGCGGTGAACAGCCAGCCACGGATGGCGTTTGTCGCCAGGTAACGGGCAATCGCCGGCACCACGCTTTCGAGCTGATCGGCACCGAAGCGCGGGCCTTCAGCATCGAGTGCCTGGCGTAGGGTGGCCAGGTGCGCAGCGCGCTCCTGCATCGCCGGGCCGGCGTCGGCGTAGAGCTTGCCGAGAAAATCCAGCGCCGCGCCGGAGAGCTGCTGCAGGTGGATTTCCACCTTGTCGGAAAACAGCAGCTGCTCGCCCACCGGGCTCAGCTCGGTAAAAGCGCCGATCAGCGATTCGGCATAGGGGCGTTCGATGGTGAGTTTCATGGCCGCGCTTCCCGTTCCGCGCTCAGCGCACGACCACCGGGATTTCGAGGGCTGCGCGGCGGCCGATCTGCGCATCGACCTTGCGGCGCACGTTCTCCAGCTTGAGCGGGCGCAGCAGGGTACTGGCGGCGCCGAGCGACAGCGCTTCCTTGACCAGGGGCTCGTCGGCATCAAAGCAGACGATCAGGATGCGCACATCGGCAATGCTGTTCTTGAACTGCGTGACGACCGCTGCACCCTCGGCTTCGATCACGCTGAGGCCGAGCAGGATCAGCTCCGGCGGCGTGCCGGCGGCCTTGGCCAGCGCTTCGCCAGCGCTCATCAGCACATGCGTTTCCATCTCGTCCGCGAGCATGAACTGCAGCGCGGTACTGACCACATCATCATTGTCCACCACGAAGACGCGCTTGTTCTCGACCGCGCGCTGGCTATCCACACCGATTTGCATGATCAGTCCCTTCTCTCTGTTGCAAGGCACGTACTTGTTCGACGTTCGCGCTCCGTGTCCGTCTTGCTGCGGAAACCTCCGGGCTCAAACAGCTTGAGCAAGCTCCGTTCCCATGCCGGACAAGGCCGATTCATCGGGCTTTGCGCGGATTTGCGTGGTACGGCGCGCGCGATCGCGTCGCATTTGTCGTGTGCCATGTCTGTTTTGTCGCAGTGCAGCGCATCGTGGTGCGCGCTGCATCCCGACATGACGCGCAAATTGCCCGCCGTGACGCCACTTGGCAGCGCACGGCACGGGATCTGCTACGTGCCCCACACCAACCCTGTCAGGAGCACGAGATGAGTACGACTTTCATCAGGACCACCAGTGACGGCCGCAGGATCGAGGTCATCGACGGCAAAGTCTGTCTGGACGGCCGCCCCGAAGCCAGCGAGCTGGTCTCGCTCGACGAGCATCCGAATCGTCAGGCCATTGCCCGCGCCGTGCCGGGTGCCACACACGTCGCAGGGCGTCTGGTATTCACGCTCGAAGAGGCGCACATGGTTAACGACGCGATGAGCGAAGCCAAGCGCGAGCTTGATCTCTCGCCGGTGGCGATCAATCGGCGTTTGCAAGAAGTCATGTTCCACCGCGCCAAGATGGAAGGCGTCGAGTGATTTTCGTCGAAATGGGCGCGATGCTTTGTCGACCTTGCTTGCCGTGCAATTGCACTGTCAGAGCAAGGTCTTCGCGCCTCGCACCCATTGCGACGGAAATCGGCAGTCGTGGTGCACTGTCTCGCGTCGTCTTCGCGCCTCGCGGCGAATCCGGCCGGAATCGGCTGTGCTTGGCAAGGTCTTCGCGCCTCGCGCCCATTGCGACGGAAATCGGCGCTGTGCCGGATGTGTCTCGCGTCGTCTTCGCGCTGCGCGGCGAATCCAAACGGCAGCGCTTCAGTTGCCGGCCAAACCCGACAAAGCCTTGTCACAAAGACGCCATGCGAATGCGCACGGATCGACGCGAATTTTGCAGGTGATTGATTGAAATAATAAATTTAGCTTGGCATCAATCCTGCTGAGGGGTGATGTCAGCCGACAGAGAGGTGTGCCATGGATGCTCGAGTTTCCGCCAAGATTCAGGATGTGTTCGAAGAGCCCGCCTGCGAGCACAACCAGAACAAAAGCGCCAAGGAAAAGAAGAAGGGCTGCACCAAGCAGCTCTCGCCGGGCGCGGCTGCGGGTGGTTGTGCGTTTGATGGCGCCAAGGTTGCGCTGCAGCCCATCGTCGATGTCGCCCACCTCGTGCATGGCCCGATTGCCTGCGAGGGTAATTCCTGGGACAACCGCAATTCCACCTCGTCCGGCTCGCAGCTCTACCGCACCGGTTTCACGACTGACATCAATGAACTGGATGTCATCTACGGTGGCGAGAAGCGTCTGTTCAAGTCGGTCAAGGAAATCGTCGAGAAGTACAACCCGCCGGCTGTTTTCGTTTATCAGACCTGCGTCACGGCGCTGATCGGTGACGACATCGAGGCGGTCTGCAAGAAGGCGACCGAGAAGTTCGGCACGCCGGTGATTCCGGTGAACTCCCCCGGCTTCGTCGGCCCCAAGAACCTCGGCAACAAGCTGGGCGCCGAAGCGCTGCTCGATTACGTCATCGGCACCGCCGAGCCCGAATACACCACGCCCTACGACATCAACATCATCGGCGAGTACAACCTCTCCGGCGAGCTGTGGCAGATCAAGCCCTTGCTCGACGCGCTGGGCATCCGCATCCTGTCATGCATTTCGGGTGACGGACGTTACAAGGAAGTGGCTTACTCGCATCGCGCCAAGGCTTCGATGATGGTGTGCTCCAAGTCGATGATCAACATCGCGCGCAAGATGGAAGAGCGCTACGACATTCCCTTCTTCGAGGGCTCGTTCTACGGCATTGGCGACATGAGCGAGACCCTGCGCGAAATTGCCCGCCTGCTCATCGAGCGCGGCGCGCCGGCCGAGCTCAAGGACCGCACCGAGGCGCTGATCGCCATCGAAGAGAAGCGCGCTTTTGATCGCATCGCCGCCTATCGCCCGCGCCTGGAAGGAAAGAAAGTCCTGCTGATCACCGGCGGCGTGAAGAGCTGGTCGGTGGTCGCGGCGCTGCAGGAAGCCGGGCTGGAAATCGTCGGCACCAGCGTCAAGAAGTCGACCAAGGAAGACAAAGAAAAGATCAAGGAATTGATGGGGCAAGACGCCCACATGATCGACGACATGACGCCGCGCGAGATGTACGCGATGCTCAAGGACGCCAAGGCCGACATCATGCTCTCCGGCGGCCGCAGCCAGTTCATCGCGCTCAAGGCCAAGATGCCCTGGCTGGACATCAACCAGGAACGCCACCACGCCTACGCCGGTTACGAGGGCATGGTCGACCTCGTGCGCGAGATCGACAAGGCGCTCTACAACCCGATCTGGGAACAGGTGCGCAAGCCCGCGCCCTGGGAAGTCGTGGCGGCCTGAGGACGATGCCATGAACATGCCGTTCTCTCATCTTGCAGGCAGTGTGCTGGTGGGCATCAGCCTGAGCTTCCTGTTCCTGCGCGTGGTCATCGAAGTCAAACGCGAGCTGCGCACGCCGCAGCCGGAAGCGAGTGGGGTGACGACATGGCAAAGCTGATCGAGCCGAAGAAGGCTTGCGCGGTCAATCCGCTGAAGATGAGCCAGCCGCTCGGCGCCTGTTACGCCTTCATGGGGCTCGACAACACCATGCCGATGATGCACGGCTCGCAAGGCTGTACCTCGTTCGGCCTGGTGCTGCTGGTGCGTCACTTCAAGGAAGCGATTCCGCTGCAGACCACGGCGATGAACGAAGTGAGCACCATCCTCGGCGGCTACGAGAACATCGAGCAGGCTGTGCTCAACATCAAGAAGCGCGCCAATCCCGCGATCATCGCGATTGCTTCGACCGGCCTCACCGAAACCAAGGGTGACGATGTCGACGGCTATCTCAAGACCATCCATCGCAAGCATGGCGAGACGCTTGGCGAGACCAAGATCGTCTATGTGTCGACGCCGGACTACGTCGGTGCGTTTGAAGACGGCTGGGGCAAGGCTGTGCTGGCGGTGGTTGAAGCTTTCGCCGAACCGGCTAGCGAACGCAATGCGCGGCAGGTGAATCTGCTGCCCGGCTGTCATCTGACGCCGGCCGACATCGACGAGCTGCGCGAGATCATCGAATCCTTCGGCCTGCGCGCCGTGGTGCTGCCGGATATCTCCGGTTCGCTCGATGGGCACATCCCCGAGAATTTCACGCCGACCACGCTGGGCGGCACGACCCTGGCCGATCTCAAGAGCATGGGCGCCTCGCTCGCCACCCTGGCCATCGGCACGCAGATGAGCGCCGCCGCCACGGCGCTGGAAGATCGCACCGGCGTGCCGTTCAAAGTCTTCGAGCGCCTCACCGGGCTGGCCTCGGTCGATGCCTTCGTGCAATACCTTGCCGAGGTGTCGGGGCAGCCGGTCGCCAACAAGTATCGCCGTCAGCGCGGCCAGCTGCAGGACGCCATGCTCGACGCGCACTTCTGGGTTGGCGGCAAGAAATTCGCCATCGGCGCCGAGCCCGATTTGCTCAACGCGCTGACCTGGACCGCCTACGAGATGGGCGCCGAAGTGCTGGCTGCGGTGACCACCACGCAGTCCTCGGTGATTGCCGGCCTGCCCTGCGAAGAAGTGATTCTCGGCGATCTCGAAGACCTCGAAATGCGCGCCAAAGCCACCGGCTGCGAAGTGCTGGTGACGCATTCGCACGGCCGCCAGAGCGCGCAGCGCCTGGGCATTCCGCTGCTGCGCACGGGTTTGCCGATGTTCGACCGGCTCGGTGCTTCGCACACCTTGCTGGTGGGGTATCGCGGGACGCGGGAACTGATCACACAGTGGGCCAATACATTCCTTGAAGCCGAGCATGTGGCCACGCCACAAGACTGGCCATTGCCTGCAGAGAGCCTCGCCGCCGCACGCGGCGAGTCCGGCGAAGCCGCAGCCTGCGGTACGGGTTGTGGTTGTGGCGGCAGCGCTCCGGGCGAGCCGCAGGAAATCCATTTCACATAGGAGCAGATCATGAAGATCGCTTTTGCCACGCAAGACAAGCAGCGCGTCGACGCACACTTTGGCTGGGCCAAGTGCATTGCCGTGTATGAGATCAGCAAGGACGGTTACAGCTTTGTCGAGAACTTCGAGTTCGGCGGCAAGCTCGACGAGGACGGCGACGAAGACAAGCTCGCGCCCAAGCTCGACGCGATCAAGGACGTGGCCATCGTGTACGTGGCGGCCATCGGTGGTTCGGCTGCGGCGCGTGTCGTCGCCAGCAAGATCCACCCGATCAAGGTCAGCCAGCCCGAGCCCATTCTCGACATTCTCGACAAGCTGCAGGAAGTGCTCAAAGGTACGCCGCCCCCGTGGCTGCGCAAGGCGATCCTCAAGGATGAGGCGCGTGATCTGGATTTCGAAGACGAGGTGGAAAATGGTTGATACCGTGGCTGAACAAGAAGCGTTGTCCGCAGAGGACCTTGCCGCGCTGGAGACGCCCTTCATGAAGGAGCTGATCAAGCAGTGGCGCGCGCAGGACACGCATGGCACCTGGGAAGGCAAGAGCGACGTCAAGCTGCTCCATCCCTACATCCTGACCGCCGAGGCGCGTCGCGCCCTGCCGATCATGGGTGACCCGGACCCCGAAACCCTGTGGCGCATCGAGCTGTTCTTCAACGCCGTCGGCCTCACCATCGAGCGTACGACGGGCGTGATGGTGACGCCGATGATGAAGATGTCGCACGAAGGTTTCGGCCGTCAGGTGCTGATCGCCGGTCGCCTGATCGCGGTGAACAAGCAGCTGCGCGACGCCCACCGTTTCGGCTTCCCGACCCTGGCCAAGCTCGCCGAAGGCGGCACCAAGTTCGTCGAAGAGGGCGTCGGCATGGTCGAGAAGTTCAAGGAAGTGGCGACCTGGGGTTGATATGCCCCTCTCCCCACGGGGAGGGGGGAGCAGAAGACAGGAGTAAGAAAATGGAAGATCTTGAAACCCTCAAGACCAAAGTGAAGAAGCTCAACGCGCAAGCCACGCAGGCCAAGATGGATCTGCATGACCTGTCCGAAGAGTTGCCGACCAACTGGGAGAACATCCTGGAAGTCGCACAGAAGGCATTTGATTCGCATAAGGCCTTGATGGCCGCGCGCAAGGAATTGGCGGCAGCGACAGCCTGATCGGCCGCGCTGTACGCATCTGCGTAGCAAGAACGATTGCCCCGGCTTCCCCTCCTCCGGCCGGGGCAATCACCCCGATTGTGTGCCGCCTACGGCCGGCGCAATCGCCCAGCGAGGACGTTCGCGCCGGACAGTACGGGTCCGGGCACGATTTGAAGCAGAGGTATGCATCATGGCTACATTTTCCGTCACCCTGCCCAGCGGTGAAGTCTGGACGCCCAAGTTCGTCGCCGATCTGAATCAGGAAACCTGTATCGGCTGTGCGCGCTGCGTCAAGGTATGCGCCAACAATGTGCTGGCCCTGGCCGGCATGACCGAGGACGGCGAGCTGATCCGCGTCGACCCCGAGAACGACGATGACGACGACGAATACGAACGCAAGGTGATGACCATCGCCACCCAGGCCAACTGTATCGGCTGCCAGGCCTGCTCCAAGGTTTGCCCGAAGAAGTGCTACACCCACGCACCGGCTGAAGTCTGAGCGGCGCGCTGCCCAAGCGAAGGAGAGTGTCATGCAACTGGCCGAAGCCCTCATCGCTGATCATCCCGGCGCACACGTTCCGCCGCCCCTGCCGCCGGCGAGCGCCGCCGGCTTGCGTGACGCCTTGCTGGCCCTGGCGCCGCGCCCGGCCTATGGCGTGAGCCTGGCGTTGGCCGGGGTGGTCGCTGCCAGCTGGGCGCGCCGTGGCCCGCAGTACCTGCCGCTCTACGGCCTGGATGAAGCGGCGACCTGCCAGCTGCTCGACACCCACTTCCCCGGCGCGAGCACCGCGCTGCTGCACAGCAGCTTGCAGGAACCGCTGGAATTCAGCGAGGCGCTGGAGCTCGACGACCTGGTCACCCTGCTGGTCGATCACCGCACCATTGCAGATGAAGACAGTCGCGCCCTGGCCCACGCCATCGCCACCGCCTGCTTGAGCAGCGACCACCTCTGGCAGGACATGAACCTGCCCGCACGCAGCGTGCTGAGCGATCTGCTGCATGGCTTCTTCACCTCGCTGGCGGTGCGTAACCGGCAGGACATGAAGTGGAAGAAATTCCTCTACCTGCAGCTCTGCGAGCGCGCCGAGATCCGCGTCTGCAAATCCCCCAGCTGCGGCGTGTGCACCGACTACACCTTGTGCTTCGGACCCGAAGTCTGAGCCCGCGAATCCGCATCGCCCGCAGTCTGGCTCCAGTGATTGCCGCGCGAGCCTTGCGCGCGGCGCAAAGCCAAAGCCTGCTCAACCCTTGAGCAGGCTTTTGCGTTCTTTGGCCGAGAAGTTGCTGAAGTGCCCTTCCTTGGCCGCCGCACGGCGTGCGTTGGCGATGATGGCCTTGCTCTGCCCCGGCGCGGCGGGCAGGGACAGCAGTTTGTCGATCTGCGTGCTACCGCAATGCGGGCAGCTCGGCGTGTCGTTACCGCGCACCAGCAGCTCACTGGTTTTGTCGCAAAGCTGACAATGAAAGTCGAATAAAGGCATCAGATTCCCCGTGCATTGAGACACGAGGAGACTCCTGCAAGATCGGTGCCGGGCGCTGGCGCCCGCCCTCAGTCACGCACGCCGAGGATCACGTGGCTGGCCTTGATCAGCGCGCTGGCCGGCTTGCCGGGGGCGAGGCCCAGTTCGGCGACCGCCTCGTTGGTGATGACGGCGTGCACCTCGCTGCCGCCGGGCAGGCGGATGCTGACTTCGCTGTTGATGGCGCCGTGCTGGATCGCGCTGACCGTGCCACCGAGGCGGTTGCGTGCCGAAAAGCGGATCGGCGCATCTTCACCGAGCACCATTACCCAGGGCGCCTTGACGATGGCGACGGCCGGCTTGCCAACTGCCAGCCCCAGGCTGGTCACACTGTTGCGGGTGACAATCGCGACAATCGTGTCGCCGCCGCCGATGTCGAGGCTCACTTCGACATTGACCGCGCCAAGCGTCAGCTCTCTGACCTGACCTTCGAAGATGTTGCGCGCACTGACTTTCATGATCGGCTTCCTGGGCGGGTTCGCTGTGGGCGAGGGCTTGCGGTGCATCAGCGCCGCTTCGCTATGTATATGGCACTATAGATGGTACGACAGCTCGTAGTACTTGTCCGCAAAGTACTGAAAGTCCAGTTCTGTTGCTCAAAGCTACTCATAAAGCGGATTGCCGAACAAATTGGCCCGCTTAGTGCTTTAGATCGGGCATCCGTTATATACATTCAGATATTGATATAAACATGACAAAAAGCGCCAAGCGCAGCAGCGAACCCACGGGCCCACGCCTGGTCAGCAAGCTGGAAGTGTCCACCGAGTTCGGCAATTTCCTCGGCGATACCCGCATCCGCCTGCTGGAGGCAATTGCCGAGCATGGTTCCATCTCGCAAGCCGCGCGCCATGTGCCGCTGTCGTACAAAGCCGCCTGGGATGCTGTCGATGCGATGAACAATCTGGCCCAGCAGCCCCTGGTCGAGCGCCTCACCGGCGGCCGTCAGGGCGGCGGTACGACGCTCACCGAATACGGCCGGCGCGTCATCGCCATGTATCGCGCGGTGGAGCAGGAATACCAGCTGGCGCTGGACCGCCTGTCGCAGCAACTGGGCGCCGAGGCCGGCAGCGCGCAGCAGTTCCAGCAGCTGTTGCGGCGCATGAATCTGCGCACCAGTGCCCGCAACCAGTTCGCCTGCACCGTGGTGGGGCTGCGCGAGGGCGATGTCGACTACGAAGTCTATCTGCGCCTCGACAATGCCATCGAACTGGTGGCGATCATCACCCGCGACTCGGCCGAGCAGCTGGAGCTTACCATCGGCACCGAGGTGTTTGCCCTGGTCAAGGCTTCGTCGGTGTTGCTGATGACCGAGCGCGGCCTGCGCACCAGTGCGCGCAACCATCTGTGGGGCACGGTCAGCCGCGTGCATGAAGGCCCCGTCAATTCCGAAGTGGTGATCGATCTGGGCGGCGGCAAGAGCGTCACCGCCGTCGTCACCACCGAGAGTGTCGCCAATCTGGGCGTCGAAGTCGGCAAGCCGGCTTGCGCCGTCATCAAATCTTCCAACCTCATTCTCAGCGTTGTCGGCTGAGCCCATTGCTGCAAGGAGCGTCGTCATGAAATCTGCATGTGTTTCGCGTGTATTGCTTGGTTTGCTGTTGAGTGTGTCGCTGGCGGCACGGGCGGCGGATGTTCAGGTCGCCGTGGCGGCCAACTTCGCCGGCCCGTTCGAGAAGATCGCTGCCGACTTCGCCGCGGAAACCGGCCACAAGGCGATTGTCGCCGTCGGCTCGACCGGCAAGTTCTACTCGCAGATCAAGGCCGGCGCGCCCTTCGAGATCCTGCTGGCGGCCGATGACGAAACGCCCAAGAAGATCGTTAGCGAAGGAGATGGCGTGGCCGGCAGCCAATTCACCTACGCCCGCGGCAAGCTGGTGCTGTGGAGTGCCAAGCCCGGCGTGGTGGACGACAAGGGCGCGGTACTCACCAAGCCGGAGATCGCCCACATCGCGATCTGCGATCCCAAGCTGGCGCCCTACGGCCTCGCCGCCGAACAAGCGCTCAAGGCCAGCAAGCTGTATGACACGCTCAAGCCCAAGTTCGTGACCGCCGAGAGCATCAGCCAGGCCTACCAGTTCACCGCCAGCGGCAATGCCGAGATCGGCTTCATCGCGCTGTCGCAGGTCGCCGTGCCAGGCAAGCCGCAAGCGGGCTCGTACTGGGTGGTGCCGGCCAATCTCTATTCGCCGATCCAGCAGGACGCCGTGTTGCTCAAGAAGGGCGAGGCCAATCCGGCCGCCGTGGCCCTGCTCAAGTTCCTCAAGGGCGACAAGGCGCGTGCGCTGATCAAGTCCTACGGCTACGAGCTCTGAGGCGGGATTGCAGCGATGCCTGATGTCGACCTCTCCTCCGTCACGCTGACGCTCAAGCTCTCGGCGGTCACGGTGTTCATCCTGCTGCTGATCGGCACGCCGATCGCCTGGTGGCTGGCGCATACGCGGTCGCGCTTCAAGGGGCCGATTGGCGCGGTGGTGGCTTTGCCGCTGGTGTTGCCGCCCACCGTGCTGGGTTTCTACCTGCTGGTCCTGCTCGGGCCGCAGGGCCCGGTGGGCAAGCTGATGCAGGCGCTGGGCCTGGGCCTGCTGCCCTTCACCTTTGCCGGCCTGGTAGTCGCCTCGGTGCTGTATTCGATGCCCTTTGTCGTGCAGCCGCTGCAGAACGCTTTCGAAGCCATCGGCCCGCGTCCGCTGGAGGTCGCCGCCAGCTTGCGCGCCGGCCCCTGGGACCGTTTCCTCAGCGTTGCCGTGCCGCTGGCGCGGCCGGGCTTCATCACCGCCGCAGTGCTCGGCTTCGCGCACACCGTCGGTGAGTTCGGCCTGGTGCTGATGATCGGCGGCAATATTCCGGGCAAGACGCGCGTCATCTCGGTCGATATCTACAACCACGTCGAAGCACTCGAATACGCCCAGGCGCACTGGCTGGCCGGTGGCCTGCTGGTATTTGCCTTTGCCGTCCTGCTGATTCTCTATTCCTTCAATGCAAAGACTCGATCCTTCTGAGCTGGCGGGCTACGTGCAGGCCCGCTTCGCCGTGCATCACAGCGACTTCTCCCTGCAGCTGGCGATGCAGCTGCCGGCGCGTGGCGTCACCGCCTTGTTCGGCCGCTCCGGCTCGGGCAAGACCACCGCCTTGCGCGCCATAGCCGGGCTGCAGCGCCCGCAGGATGCCTTCATCGCCATCGCGGGCGAAGTCTGGCAGGACGATGCACAAGGCATCTTCGTGCCGGTGCACAAGCGTGCCCTCGGCTACGTGTTCCAGGAAGCCAGCCTGTTTCCGCATCTCGATGTGCGCGCCAATCTGCGCTACGGCATGCAGCGTGTGCCGCAGGCGCAGCAGCGCGTCGGCTGGGACATGGCGGTCGAGCTGCTGGGCATCGGCCATCTGCTGGCGCGCCGCCCCGACCAGCTCTCCGGCGGCGAGCGCCAGCGCGTGGCCATCGCCCGTGCGCTGCTGACCAGCCCGCGCCTGCTGCTGATGGACGAACCCCTGTCGGCGCTGGACGCGATCAGCAAGGACGCCATCCTGCCCTACCTCGAACGCCTGCACGACGAGCTGTCGATTCCGGTGCTCTACGTCAGCCACTCCATCGACGAAGTGGCGCGTCTGGCCGACCACATCGTGCTGCTCGAAAAAGGCCAGCTGCGCGCCAGCGGCCCGCTGCGCGAAGTGTTCACCCGGCTCGATCTGCAAAGCGCCTTCGTCGACGACCTGGGCACCGTGATCGACGCCAAGGTGGTGGCGCACGACCACGACTACAGCCTCAGCCGGCTCGAATTCCCCGGCGGCGCCTTGCTCGTCGGCGGCCTCACGCATGCCCTCGGCGATCGGGTGCGCGCCCGTGTGCTGGCGCGCGACGTGAGTCTGGCGGTCGAGGCGCCGGGCGCATCGAGCATTCTCAATGTGCTCGCCGCCCGCGTGCTCGAAGTGCGTGACGACGGCCCCGACAAGGTCAATGTGCGCCTGCTGCTGGGCGAGGAGGGCGCCGGCACCGTACTTATCTCGCGCATCACGCGCCGCTCGCGCGACCAGCTTGGCCTGCAGCTGGGCCAGTCGGTGTTCGCCCAGGTCAAGAGCGTGGCCCTGGTGACCTGATGTGAGCTGATCCCGCGTTATGTAGCGCGCTACATCGCCCGGATCGTTCCGATGCCATGTGCGTAGCGAGCTGCGGTTGAATCTATACATCGCTTCCCCCTAAGCTCGAAGCCACTCTGCGGGCCGCGACGCGTGGTCGGGCAGGGGATTGATTTCGACGAGAGGTAAGGCATGGCACACACCACAGCGGAGCTTGAACAGCTCCTCATGCAGCGCTCCCTGACCGACGAGCAACTGCAGGCCGCAGCGGGCGAGGCGGCGGATTTCCGCATCCTGCCCGCCGTCACGGTCATCAAGATCGGCGGTCAGAGCGTCATCGACCGTGGCCGCGCTGCGGTCTATCCCCTGGTCGATGAAATCGTCGCCGCACGCCAGACGCACAAGCTGCTGATCGGCACCGGTGCCGGCACCCGCGCACGACACCTGTATTCGATTGCCGCCGGGCTCGGCCTGCCCGCCGGCGTGCTGGCGCAACTGGGCGCCTCGGTCGCCGACCAGAACGCCGCCATGCTCGGTCAGCTGCTCGCCAAGCACGGCATCTGCGCGGTCGATGGCGCCGGCCTGTCGGCCGTGCCGCTGTTCCTCAACGAAGTGAATGCCGCCATCTTCAGCGGCATGCCGCCCTACAAGCTGTGGATGCGTTCGCCGGCCGAAGGCGTGATTCCGCCGTATCGCACCGATGCCGGCTGCTTCCTGCTCGCCGAGCAATTCGGCTGCAAGGCGATGATCTACGTGAAAGACGAAGACGGCCTGTTTAGCGCCAACCCGAAGACCGACAAAACCGCCCAGTTCATCCCGCAGATCTCGGTCAGCGAAACGAAAGCCAAGGGCCTGCAGGACTCGATCCTCGAATTCCCGGTGCTCGATCTGCTGCAAGCGGCGCAGCACGTGCGCCAGGTCCAGGTCATCAATGGCCTGGTCCCCGGCAATCTGACGCGTGCGCTTGCGGGCGAACACGTCGGCACCATCATCACGGCAAACTGAGGGCTCATCGTCATGGCAGATACCAGCAACACCATCAAGCACGTCGCCTCGCCACTCGCGCGCCAGACCCTGCAGAACCGCGACCTCACCCGCCCGGTGGCCGGCGTTCAGCCGATCCGCCTGCTGCCCTGGCTGCAGGTCGTCAAGATCGGCGGGCGCTCGATCATGGACCGCGGCGCAGAAGCCATCCTGCCCATCGTCGACGAACTGCGCAAACTGCTGCCCGAGCACCGCCTGCTGATCCTCACCGGCGCCGGCATCCGCGCCCGCCACCTGTATGGCGTCGGGCTCGACCTCGGCTTGCCGGTCGGCTCGCTTGCCCCGCTTGCAGCGAGCGAAGCCGGGCAGAACGGCCACATCCTCGCCGCGCTGCTCGCTGCCGACGGCGTCTCCTACGTCGAACACCCGACCATCGCCAGCCAGCTCGCCATTCACCTCGCCGCCGCCCGCGCCGTGGTCGGCAGCGCCTTCCCGCCCTACCACCACCACGAGTTCCCGACCTCGCGCATCCCGCCACACCGCGCCGACACCGGCGCCTTCCTGCTCGCCGATGCCCTCGGCGCAGCCGGGCTGACCATCGTCGAAGACGTGGACGGCGTCTACGACCGTGACCCCAATGGTGCCGAAGGCGACCGCGCGCAGCTCCTGCGTGACACCAGCGTCGCCGAACTTAGCGCCCAGAGCGGCCCCTTGCCCTTCGACCGTGCCCTGCTCGAAGTCATGGCCACCGCCCGCCACATCGAACGCGTGCAAGTCATCAACGGCCTCGTCCCCGGCCGCCTCAGCGCCGCCCTGCGCGGCGAACACGTCGGCACCCTCGTCCGCACCGCCGCCCACCCGGCTTGAGCAGGCGCTCCGCTCGCCGGTGTTTGCCGGCGAGCGGGGGATGATGGCGCAAGGCCACATCCCTCCATTGCGGCGCCCGCCGTAAAAGACATTCCATTGACAAGTAATCGACATTTAGAATGACGGTGTGCTGGCTTGCGCAGTTGCCGACTAGGTCTGCTCTGGCGTGGGTTTGACGCGCAGCGGTAACGCGTTAGCAGGCTCTGCAAAGGCGTTCGGTGGCTTGCTCTGCGAACCTTCCATCAGGGTCTGCGGATATTTCACGTGAGATGTACATTTGGACGGTTATATGTCAGAAATTAGGTCAATCAATATCGATGAGCTTGATAAAATAGGTGTCGATGAAAATAATAAGCTTTACTGGGATGGCCGCCCCATCGTTGTAGAAGAAAGAATTACGCTGCAATGGTGGGTGAACTTATCCGCCATAGCTGGAGCTCTATCCGGAGTTACATTGGCTGTAATTGAAGTTTTGAGGTATTGCGCGGGGAAATAAAGCTAGAAGGTAAGGCCGTACTTCGGAGTAATTAAATGCTTGGCCTTAGGCCGCAAAAGCCGTAAGCGCCCTGCGATGGTTCTACCAATCTACGGTGACATTCCACCGGTAGGCGCTAAAAGACGCTCTGTGTGTCGTTTCGCCAATCCGTCCTACGGACTTAGTTTGTAGGGTGCGCACCGCGCACGCGGAACTCATGTTCGAACTCACGCCGTGCTTTTTGCATGGATACTGACGGATTAATGGAATGGTGCGCAATGTGCACCCTACTGCTGTGCACGGTTACGCAGGCGTGTCGTAGGGGTGGTGAAAAATGAAAAACTTCAAGAAAAAGGCATGTGCATTCGTGGTCTTGATCCTTGTTGTCGCTGTTTATGGGTTTTTGTGGTTAATTTTCATACGCCATTTGATAAATAATTTGGTCAGTGGCGCCCCGGAGTTTGTTCAAGCCGCGGCTATTTTTGTTTCATTATTTCCATTGTTTGTTTTCCAGAAATTTTATTTGGAGAAGCTAAAGAAAATTGACAATGATTCGTGACGGCGTAATTTTGTGCTGATTTTTTTGCTGTTTTTGCAAGGCTGTAAGCCGGAATGAATAAATGCGTGGTGCTAGGTCGTAAAAGCCACAGGCGTCTTCCGACGTTTGTGCTGCTCAGGCTCTCTGAGCACACCTAGTGGCTCCAGCCCTCTCCCGGCGCTTCGCGCCACCCTCTCCCGCAAGCGGGCGAGGGGACGGCAAGTGCGTAGCCCGGAGCCAGGCTTCACCGGGGTACGAATTTTGTTACGCGTAGATTTCTCGCCTCCGTCTGCAGCCTTGAGACGGGTAGTTACTTTCCTTCGTGAGACGCCATGAAGCGGTTCTTCATCTCATTGTTGTTGGTCTCCCGGCTTGCCGGCGCATCGGATGAGTTTGCTGCGGAAGAGCAGATTGAAAATCCCGACAAAATCCCCGCGTCCATCATTGCGCTGCTGGCTCACAAGATCGATCTGGCGGAGCTTGGCTGTCTGGAAAGCAAGCTGAGCGATACACTGGAGGCCAAACGGATTTACATCGGTACGCAGGTCAAAACATTCCTCGTCAAACCGAAGTCTTGGTGCCTCTGCGGTGTAGCCAGCTGCCCGATGTGGATATTTCAAATGCGCGGTCAGGCGGCAAATCGTATCTGGTCTACGGAGGGCAGCGCTGCACTGGAAATCCTCGATCAAAAGCGCAATGGCTACCGCCGACTCCGAGAGATCAGTGACACCGCGGGGCACGGCGCCGAGTCAATCTGGTCATGGCATGGGGCAAAGTACGAGGAAACCTACAGGCAGGTGTGGACCTGGAACGAGCAGAAAAAATGCCGCGAAACGGAAGTGTCCCGTTTGATCAACGGCAAGCTGAAAAACACCGCCAATTCATGCGTGCCTGAATAAAGCCTTTAAGGCCGTAAGTCGGAATGAATAAATGCATAGCAGCAGGTCGGACAAGCCGCAGGCGCCTTCCGACGTTTGTGCAACTCAGACTCACTGAGCACGCCTAGTGGCTTCAGCCCTCTCCCGGCGCTTCGCGCCACCCTCTCCCGCAAGTGGGCGAGGGGACGGCAAGCGCATAGCCTGGACGAAGGCGTAGCCGGAATCCGCCGCTTTCTCCTGGCGCCGATGTCCCGGATGTCTTTGGGCGGCATCCGTGTTAGGTTTCCAGGCCCTCACCTCCGGCCTGACAACGAATCGCCATGATCAGCACCCGCATCGCCACGCTCGACGATCTGAATTCCATCGCGCCCTTGTTCGACGCTTATCGGCAGTTTTATGAGCAAGCGCCCGATCTTGAATTGGCCACGCGCTTCATACGCGAGCGCCTGCAGAACAGCGAGTCGGTGATCCTGCTGGCGAGCGGTGCCTCCGGGGAGGTGCTGGGTTTCTGTCAGCTGTATCCGAGCTTCTGTTCGGTCGAGGCGCGGCCGATTTATGCGCTCTACGATCTTTTCGTCACGCCCGCAGCGCGGCGCAGTGGCGCGGGCAGCGCCTTGCTGCAGGCGGCGGAGCAGCTGGCGGCGGCGCAGGGCAAGGCGCGCATGGATCTGACCACCGCCAAGACCAATACGGCGGCGCAGGCGGCCTATGCAGCGCAGGGCTGGGTGCGGGACGAAGTCTTCTTCGCCTACAGCAAACACCTCGCCCGCTGAGGGGCGGCGGAGCAGCCACCCCGCAGATGCGCCTCACTGCTGCGCGAAAAAGTCCCAGATCAGTTCGGTGGCCTTGATCGCGCTGGAGGGCTGGCTGCCGCCGCGTGGCTTCTGGCCGCCCGGCCAGGAGTGACCGCCGCTTTCGGTGACACACAGCTGCACCTGGGTGCCGCCCTGGCAGCCGGTGTAGGCCTCGCAGTAGGCGCCGGCGGTGCTCAGGACGCGTTGTGGCGCCGGCCGGCAGGCATCGAGTTTGACCCATTTGGCGATCGAGTCGGGCACCGAGACGAAGGCGGTGACTTTGTCGGATTCGCGCCCGGCGCCGCCGTTGAAGAGCACCAGCTCGTCATCGCGTGCGTGGATGTGGAGGATCGAGACCGGCCGGCTCGGCGTACAGACCGTGGTGTTGTCGGTCCCGGCCACGGCGGCGATGGCGCGGAAGGTGTCGGGCATTTCGCAGGCCAGGCGGTAGCTCATCATCGCGCCATTCGAGATGCCGCTGGCGAAGATGCGCTGGGCGTCGATGTTGAGCTGGCGTTTGAGGCGCGCCACCACTTCGCGCACGAAGCCGACATCGTCGCTCTGCGTGTCGCGCGCGCCGCCGCAGCAGTGGCCGGCATTCCAGGTCGCCAGCTTGCCGCCGAAGCGGCTGTAGCCATTCGGAAAAGCGACGATGTAGCCGGCTTGCTCGGCTTGGCTGATCTGCCCGTAGTAACGGTCATCGGCCTGGATGTCCATATTGCCGCCCCCGCCGTGAAAGACGAGCAGCAACGGCCGTGGCGTGTCGTCGCGGTAGCTGGCGGGCACGTGCACGCGGTACTGGCGCGTGGCACCGCCGTGTTCGAAGCTGAAGCTGTAGTCGCCGGGGCGGGTGATCGCGGCCGGCTCGGCGGCGGGCGCCTCCTTGCGCTGGGCGATGCGCGCCTGGATGCGTTCGCGCAGGCTCGGCGCGTCGGCATTCTGCGCCTGTGCCGGCAGGCTGAGGGCGGCCGGCAGCAGCAGGGCTACAACAAGGCGTGCGAGGCGAGAGCGGCAGGTGGGCGGGCGCGGCATGAGCAGTCCTGACAGCAAGGCGACGGCGCTTACTGTGGAATAAACACTTGGCCCTGACAAGCGCTGTTCATCGCTGCTTACAAGATCGGTTTGGCGGCGCGGATGGCGGTGTGCGCCGCGCGCTCAGGCGCCCATCCAGCGCGGTAGCAGCAGGCTGGCCGAGAGCCCTCTGCCGGTGCTGCGCGCGCGCAGCTCGAGACGGCCGCCGTAGAGCTGGACCAGCTCTTGCACGATGGCTAAGCCAAGTCCCGAACCTGACGTCTGTTCGTCGAGGCGAACGCCGCGTCCGCGCACGTGTTCGAGCTGCTCCGGCGCGATGCCGGGGCCGTCGTCTTCGATGCGCACGATCAGCATGGCGGGCGCTTCGGCGGCCTCTACCGTCAGCCAGATGTTGGCGCTGGCCCATTTGCAGGCGTTCTCCAGTACGTTGCCAAGCATTTCTTGCAGGTCCTGCTCCTCGCCAGCAAAACTCAGCGCCGGGTCGGCGTTGTGGTGAAAGCTCAGCTGGCGTGACTCGAAGGTGCGCACGAGCACACGCAGCAATCCGCTGCTGACCGCGTGCACGTTCACATGGCGTCCGGGTACCGCATACGCTGCGCTGATCCGCGCGTGCCGCAGATGCCAGTCGATCTGGCGGCGTATTTGTGCGAGTTGCTCGCGCAGCAAGGATTCGGTGATCGCCTCCGCGTTGCGTTGCGCACGTTCGGTTTCGTTCTCCAGCACGGTCAGCGGGGTTTTGAGCGCATGGGCCAGATTGCCCGCCAGCGAACGGGCGCGCTGGATCAGCTCGGCATTGCTGCCCAGTACCTGGTTGAAGTCGCCGACCAGGGGCGCGATTTCCTGCGGGAAGTGGCCTTCCAGTTGCGCCGTGCGCCCCTCGCGCACCGCCGCCAGCGCGTGTTGCAGCTTGCGCAGCGGGCGCAGGCCAATGCTCACCTGCGCCCAGGCGGCCAGCCCGAGCAGCACGAACAGCCCGCTCAACGCCAGTGCCAGCAAGATGCCAAAGCGCCGCGTCGCTTCCAGATTGAAGCGCAGGTCGCCCGCTACGATCAGACGGTAGGCGCGCTCGGGTGACTCCTGCAGGTGTACGAGACGCTGCAGCACCAACAGCTGCTCGCCGGCGGGCCCCTTGGCGCTGCTGACCTCCAGCGTGCCGGAGACGGAGCGCCCGCCTGTGCCAAGAGCGAGATTGGCATCCCACAGCGAACGCGAGCGCAGCGCGCCTATTGTCGTCTGCTGCTGCGGGCCGAGCACGTCGATCTGCCAGTACAGGCCAGAGTAGGGCTTGAGCAGGCGTGGGTCGAGCATGGCATCGGCATCGACACGGAGCTGGCCGTCGACAAATTCCAGCTCGACGACGAGCTGGTCGAGCTGGCGCGCCAGCGCCGCCTGGAATTGATTGACCACGTGATCGCGGAACAGCGCCGTCAGCGCGAAGCCGGTCAGCAGCATGGCCAGGGCCGTGCCGCCGAGCGTCAGGCCGAGCAGGCGCAGGCGCAGCGAGCGTGGCTGCGTCGGGGGGGCGGTGGAGGTGGCCTCAGCCATGTTCGACGAGCCGGTAGCCCATGCCGCGCACCGTCTCGATCAGCGCCGGATCGAGCTTCTTGCGCAGGCGTCCGACGAAGACCTCGATGGTGTTGGAGTCGCGGTCATGGTCCTGAGCGTAGAGATGTTCGGTCAATTCGCTGCGGCTGACCATCTGGCCGGGCCGGTGCATCAGGTACTGCAGCAGCTTGAACTCGTGGCTGGTCAGGCTTACCGCCGTGCCGTCCTGTCTCACCGTACCGTCGCGCGTATCCAGCGTCACCCGGCCGCAGCGCAGCAGCGGCGAAGCCAGCCCGGCGCTGCGGCGGATCAGCGCACGCAGACGGGCCAAGAGCTCCTCGCCGTGGAAGGGCTTGGCCAGATAGTCGTCGGCGCCCGCGTCCATGCCCTCGACTTTCTCGTGCCAGGCGCCGCGCGCGGTGAGGATCAGCACCGGCATCCTGCGCTGTGCGTTTCGCCAGTGCCGCAGCACGCTGAGGCCATCGAGTCCGGGCAGTCCGAGGTCGAGCACCACGGCATCGAAGTCCTCGCTTTCGCCGCGATAGCGGGCATCACGCCCTTCGGCGCTGGTCTCCAGGGTGTAGCCCGCTTCGCTCAGCAGTTGAACGAGCTGCGCTTGCAAGGTGGGCTCGTCTTCCACCAGCAGGATCTTCATCGTGTCTCCAGGGGATTCATGCCTTTGCGCTTGATCTTGAGGATCTCGCCATTGGCCGCTGCAATCTTCATCTTGAGTACCTGCCCATCCGGCGTGATGGCCTTGATCTCGTACACCAGAAAGCGCCGGCCGTCCTCCTTCTCCTCGTGCAGCTTGGCTTCGAGGAGTTCGCAGTTGCCGCAGTAGCGGGCGACCCGCTCGCGCACTGCCTGGAACGGCAAGGCCAAGCCGGCTTGTACGGCATACCGCGCATCGTCTTGCTCGCTTTGCTGAGCGGCATGCGTTGGCAGCATTGCGCCGAGAACAAGGGCGCAGCGTGCAATTTTGAGACAGAGCATGAAAGGGCGGCGGGACATGAGCGTTGCGGACGGCGGTCAGGATGGCAGAAGAATGCACCGGCTTGGATGAACAGAGTCTGAACAGGACGTTCAGGCAAGGTTCAGCAAGGGCTCCCTAGACTGCACAGCACGCTGTCGGAATGCACAGCTCTCTGCATTCATCACCCAAGGAGTCAGTCATGAAATCCCTCATCATCATCAGCCTGCTGTCTGCTGCCATTGTGAGCAGCGAGCCTGCCAAGGCGCAGTACGTCGGCCCGGATGGTTCGCCGAAGAGTATCAAGGAACTGAGCGGAAGCCTGCTCGTCAAGGACCAGCGGGTCACCCTGAAAGGTCATATCATCCGCCGCGTCGCTGACGAACTGTATGAGTTCAGCGACGGCAGCGGCACGATTTACCTCGACATCGACAACAAGTTCTGGCGCTGGCCGGGCAATATGCCGATTGACCAGAACACCATGGTCGAGGTGCACGGCAAGTTCGTCAATAAGGCCTTCCACTTCGACAAGATCAAGCTGATCGACCTGCGCATCGTGAGCAAGTGAGCCCGGTTCGCAGAAGCCTTAAACGTGGCTGCTGGAAGCCGGTGCCGCCTGTCGCCCTAAAGACGATGCGATGGCCGATGTTTCCGAAGGCCGCGCCCACTGAGCAGCGCTGCGCTGAATACACGCAGTTCAGCGTGCCGGCAGTTGCCCGAACAGAAAAGTCTCGATGGCGCGCTCGGCGATGCGTTTGATCTCCGCCTTGCTGACTTTGGCCGGCGCTTGTTGGTACAGGCGCGCATTGGTCTCGGCGGTGACCAGGGAGAGCAGCTGCAGGGCGCAGACATGGGGATCGCGCGCCTGCAGCATGCCGCGCGCCATGCACGCGCTGAGCAGCTTGCCGAGCAGCTCGATGGCTTCCGAGGGTCCCGCCTCATAGAAGATCTGCCCGACATCCGAACGTCCCGACTCCCCTAGCACCATGCGATACACCGCCAGGGCGTTGTCGTCATTGGTGAGAATCTGCAACACATCTTCAGCAAAGCGCTGCAGGGATTGGCGCAAGTCGGCCTCGCGGTCGACGTTCTTCTGCAGCGTCATCACCGCATTGGACAGATGCGAGGTGGCGATTGAGCGCACCACCGCCGCGAACAGCACTTCCTTGGACGGGAAGTAGCCATAGAGCGTCGCTTTGGAGCCCCCCAGACGCCTGACCAGCTCGTTCATGGAGGCGCCTTCATAGCCCAGTTCAAGGAACAGCTGACTTGCCGCAAACAAGATGGCGTCTCGCTTGGCGGCTGTTCTGACCTTCATTCCGGCTCCTTTTTTTTGCTTTTAAAAGTGTACCGGATTGTACATTTTTATTGACAGTTGGAAAGTGCCTCTCTAATAATGAAAACGTACCGATTGGTACATTTTTGGTCGTCTCCAACGTTCTTGTGCGCATCGCGCCAAGTGGGGCGGGACGGTTTGTCGAACTTTTCAGGGGGCATCGCGCCGGGCTGCACACCTGCTCGCTATGCCTGCACCCATCTTTCTCCCCAAAAGGAACCACCGCCATGAACCTCAAGAAAAACCTGTTTCGCTTCACCGGCACCCTGCTGATCGCCCTGCTGGCGGCCGGCTGCGCCAGTACCAATCCGACGCGCTACAGCGATCTCGCTTCGGCGGGCCAGCTGCAAACCAATACCGGCAGCCAGGCGGCGCGCATTCCGTTTCGCTACGAAACGGCGACCAAGTGGAGCGAGTACCGCAATGTCATCATTGATCCGGTGAGCGTGTATCGCGGCGCTGATGCGCAGTTCAAGGACATCAGCGAAGCGGAAAAGTCCGAGCTCTCGCGTTACATGCAGGAGGCATTCAGCAAGGAACTGTCGGCGCGCTTCAAGCTCAGCCGCGATCCGGCGCCGGGCACCTTGCGCGTCAAGCTGAGCCTCACCGGTGCCGAGCCGACCACGCGTGTGGTGGCGCCCATCCTGCGTTTCGATCTGGTGGGCATGCCGTACAACATCGTGCAGTCGATTCGTGGCAAGGAGGGCGCTCTCACCGGTTCGGTGATGTACGCGGTGGAAATCTACGATGCGCAAAGCAAGCAGCTGCTCAATGCCTACGTGGCCAAGCAGTACCCGAATGCGATGAACGTACTGGCCAACTTCAGCGCGCTGGGCGCGGCGAAGACCGGCCTGGACAAGGGCGCCACCGAGTTGGCCAGCGCCCTGCAGTAAAGCCTGTCAGCCCGCTGGATGCTGAGTCGTACCGCCAGCTCGGCGGCCGGCTCGGCGCCGCCGGGCGGTCTTGAGCTTGGAGTGCCGTGCGCCGCACCGGGGGGGCCATGAAGACATTTCTCGACTGGGTTGTTTGCAAGCATTGCGATAGCGTGCATCAGCGTCGTCCGCTGCCGCGTGGCGCCCGCGCACGCTGCGCGCATTGCAGCGCGCCGCTGTATCAGGGCCATTGGCTGGATGTGGATGCCTGGCTGGCGCTGAGCATTGCGGCAGGCATCGCCTTCCTGATCTGCAATCTGTGTCCGCTGCTGGCGCTGCGGGTGCAGGGCCAGCAAGTCAGCGTGGGGGTGTGGCAGGCGGCGATGGCTTTGCTGCATCGATCGAGCAGTCCGCTTGCCGTGCCCTTTGCGCTGTCGATCATCATCGTGCCGATGCTGCAGATCGGCCTGCTGATCTGGCTGCTGTGGCATGCCCGCAGGCAGCGGCCCGCGCCGGGACATGCGTTGGCGCTGCGCTGGCTGAGCCGCTTGCGGCCCTGGTGCATGGTCGAGGTGTTCCTGCTGGGCAATCTGGTGGCGATCATCAAGCTTGGCGCCCTGCTGAGCCTCAGCGTCGGCCCTGGTTTGTGGGCCATGGGGGCCTTGATGCTGCTGCTGTGCATGATCACCCAGCACACGCTGCATGATTTGTGGCGCTTGCATGGCCGCATCGCCAGCGCGGAGCCGCAGGCATGAGGCCGCCGCGCGCCGCCGAGCTGGGCTTGATCGCCTGCCATTGCTGCGATCTGGTCTGTGAATACCACCCCGGCTGCGAGGGCCGGCCCTGTCCGCGCTGCGGCAGCCGCTTGCAGCGCCGCCGCCCGGATGCGCAGGCGCGGGCCTGGGCATTGCTGATCGCCGGTGTGCTGCTCTACATCCCGGCCAATCTGCTGCCCATCGTGTCCAGCAGCCTGCTCGGCAAGGATGACAACAGCACCATCCTGAGCAGCATCCTTGATTTCTGGAATGGCGGCAGCTGGGGCATCGCCCTGCTGGTGTTCGGCGCCAGCGTTGTCGTGCCCTGCGTCAAGTTCCTGGCACTCGCCTTCCTGTTGCTGAGCAGCCGGCGCGGCAGCACCTGGGCCGGCGTGCAGCGCACGCATCTGTATCGCCTGCTCGAACTGTTTGGCTACTGGTCGATGCTCGATGTGATGGTGGTGGCGATGCTGGCGGCGGCCGTCAATTTCCCCGCGCTCGGCGAAATCGAGCCGGCGCCGGGCGTTCTTTTCTTTGGTGCGATGGTCATTGTCACCATGCTCTCGACCATGAGTTTCGACCCACGCAGCATTTGGGATGGCGATCAAACATGAATCCACAGCACAGCGAAGACGCAGCGGAACCGCTGATCACCTCTCCGCGCTGGCCGGCGGCCCTGGTCTGGCTGGTGCCGCTGCTTGCCGCCTTGCTCGGCGCCTCGATCTTGCTGCAGAGCTGGCTGTCCACCGGCCCGGAGATCAGCATCGAGTTTCGCACCGCCAATGGCCTGGAGGCGGGCAAGACGCCGGTCAAATACAAGGATGTGACGGTCGGCACGGTCAGCGACATCAGCCTCAGCGAAGACGGCTCGCATGTGATTGCCCGCGTCGCGCTGATCAAGAACGCGGCGAGCCTGGCCTTTGACGGCACGCGCTTCTGGGTGGTGCGGCCGCGGGTGGGCGCCAATGGCGTCTCCGGCATCGACACCCTGCTCTCGGGCGCCTACATCGGTGTCGACAAAGGCATCGCAACCAAGCCGGCGCGCCACTTCATCGGCCTGGAGCAGCCGCCGGTGGTCCTCGGCGGCATGCCGGGCAAGTCTTTCGTGCTGCACACCGATGATCTCGGTTCGCTCGATATCGGTTCGCCGGTGTATTACCGGCGCATCGCCGTCGGCCGTGTGGCCGCCTACCATCTGGCGCCCGATGGCAAGGATGTGCGGGTGCAGATCTTCATCGACGCGCCGTATGATCGTTCGGTCAGCCGCAATACCCGCTTCTGGAATGCCAGCGGTCTGGATGTCTCGGTCAATGCCGATGGCTTCAAGCTGAAGACCCAGTCGCTGTCCACCATCGTCGCCGGCGGTGTGGCATTTGCCACGCCTGACTATGCGCCGGGCGAGGCGGCGGCCGAAAACGCCGAGTTCGAGCTTTCACGCGATCAGGAATCGGCGATGGCCGCGCCGGACGGACCGGCCCACTTCATCCAGTTGCGCTTCACGCAGGCTTTGCGCGGTCTGTCGATTGGCGCGCCGGTGAAATTCCTGGGCATGGATCTGGGCCGTGTGGTGTCGATGGATCTCGATTACGACACAAGCCGGCGGCGCTTCCCGACCATCGTCGGCATCCTGGTCTATCCGCAGCGCCTGGGCCAGGTGCGCAAGAAGCTGCCGGATTTCGAAGGTCAGGCGCAGCAACAGGCGGTGGCGTTCCTGCGCAGCATGGTTGCCCAGGGCCTGCGCGCCCAGGCCCGCTCGGGCAATCTGCTCACCGGCCAGCTCTATATCTCGCTGGAATTCGTGGCCAACGCAGCTCCGGTCAGCTTCGATGCCGATGCGCGCCCGCTGGTGCTGCCCACCGTCGAGAGCAGTCTGGACTCGCTGCAGGATCAGCTGGCCAGTGTGGTCAGCAAGCTGGACCGCCTGCCCATCGAATCGATCGGCCACCATCTCGACAGCACTTTGCTGAATCTCGACCAAACCCTGGTCCAGTTCAATGGCCCCTTGCTCGGCGAGACCACGCGCACCTTGCAGCAGGCGCAGCGCACGCTCAGCAGTGCGCAGGCCATGTTCAGTGAAGATGCGCCGATGCAGCAGGAGATCGGCCAGACCCTGCAGGACGCGCAGCGCAGTTTCCGCTCCCTGCGCGCCTTGAGTGAGCTGCTCAGCCGCCAGCCCGAATCCCTGCTGCGCGGTTTGCCCGCCGCGCCTCCTGCTTCCCCCCATGCGCCGGAGGCGCCGACGCCATGACTGCTCGCCTACGTATCCACTTCGCCGCGCTGTTGCTGGCCTTGAGCGCCTGTGCATCGCCCCCGGCAGTGCACTTCTACACCTTGCAGCCGGCGGCGCCCGCGCTGGACGGCGCCTCCGCGCCGGTGGAGGCGGCACCGTTTTTCATCGCCCTGCAGACGCTCAGCATTCCGATCCGTCTGGATCAGCCCCAGCTCAGTGTGCGCCAGGGCGAGCGCCTGGTGATGCTGGAAACCGAGCGCTGGGCTGGCCCGCTCGATGAGGAACTGAGAGCAGCATTCAGTGCGGCCCTGACTGAGCAGCTGGCGACCCAAGATCTCAGTGGCTTGCCGCTGCGTGCCAGCAAGCCGGTGATGCGCATCCAGCTGCAGGTCCGCCGCCTCGATGCCTGGCTGGGCAAGGTGGTCGAGTTCGAGGCCGATTGGAGCCTGAGCTTTGTCGGCGAGGCGACGCCCGCCCTGAATTGCCATAGCCGCTTCAGCGAGCCGGCGGCTGCAGGCTATGGCGGCATGGTGCAGGCCGTGCAGCGCAGTGTGGTGGCGACGGCGCAGCAGATTGCGCAGGATGCGCGGCGCTGGGCGCAGTCGCGCAATGCGGCGTGTACGCCGCCGTGACGGCCTGGCAGTCAGGGCGCAGTTCAGAACTTCGGTATATCGCGCGCGGCGACGCGTTCAAAGCCTTTGTCGGGGGTGTGGCTGCGGCATTCGCCGGCGGCGCCGTTGCGTTGCAGGCGGCGTAGCCAGCTGCCGTCGGTGCAGCGCCAGGCTTCGAGGGCTTCGGCTTCGAGCTGGCGCAGATAGGGCTGGTCTTCGTCGTCGAAGCATTCCTGCCACAGCGTGTAGGTGTGGCGGTAGTAGCAGATCTCGCCGCTGCTGTCGTAGCCACGCCATTTCGACGCGGGGATGCTGTCATCATGGAAGGACTCGATGTAGGCCGGCGCGATCACCATGTCCTGTAATTCAATAGGCAGGCGTGCTTGCCAGTTTTCGAAGGAGCGTTCCATGTTTCGTCGCCTTTGTCGGGTTTCGTTGTAAATATCTCTATATAGCGATAACAGCAAAAAGAGTGCCTGCCAAAGTGCCGCAGGCATCGCGTGGATGCCGATATGGGCGCTTCATTTACGCATGCCCCGGCACCGCGCGTGGCGAGGCCGGGGGCTCAGCTGGGCTGCCGGGTTTAGGCGGCCTTCAGGCGGGTGAGCAGTTCGGTGGCGCGGGTGGCGGCGGCGGATGCGTCGAAGAACTTGCCGAAATGCACTTCCCAGACCAGTTTTTCGAGGATGTCGACAACCGGCGTGACGTCGTCGAATTTGACGTAGCGGCCGGACTGATCTTCGCTTTGGTCGCAGCTATAGGCGCTGCCGCTTTGCGTGAAGCTAACGCTCTTCAGGCTCATGGTGATTTCTCCTGTCGGGATTACTAGGGTTGGGTATTACTGTGGCCGTTTTTATGGGTACCGGCGTGCGCGTTCGGCCTGTTTTTTGTGGCGCGCACGTCAAAAAATCAGCTGTTGCGTGTTCCTTCCAGCAAGGCGTTGATGACATCGTCACCCAGGCCGTGGCCGCTGTGCAGTTCGCGGATCTTGCCCAGCGCGGCGCTGGCTTCGTCGCTACGCCCCTGGCGCAGCATGATGAAAGCGAGGGCCTTGAGGGTGAACAGCCAGAAGCGCGCCGGGCCGGTACTGGCGAAGTCCGCTCCATTGGCGACTGCTTCGCGCCAGTTCTCGGCTAGGCCGGCCTGGCGCGCGGCCTGGCTGAGGCCGGTCTGCGCGGCTTTCTCGGCCAGCTCAAACTGGCGCCGGCTGGCGTGGAACTTGTAGAGCAGGTAATACACCGGCAGGCATTCGGGGCTGCTGGCCTGCGCGGTCCATAGCAGGGCTTCGATCTGTGCCGGCGTGGCGCCGGCGATCTGGTCGAGCATGCGGCGTGCGGCGGGCGTGACTTCGCCGCCGAAAAAGGCGTCCGAGGATTCGCCGGTAAACAGGTTCACCACACGGCTCCCGGCGCCAGCAGACGCGCCACCGGTTCGCCGCCGATCAGGTGCGAGTCGAAGATCTCGGCTACGTCACCCGGGGTGACATTGTTGTAGAGCACGCCTTCGGGATAGACCAGCACATTGGTGCCGACATCGCAGGGGCCGAGGCAGCCCGAGTAGGTGACGGCGATCTTGTCGTACACGCCGCGCTTTTGCAGCTCGGACCAGAAGGACTGCAGCACGTCGGTGCTGCCCTTTTGCTGACAGGAACCACGCGGGTGATTGGGCGGACGTGATTGCGAACAGACGAAAACGTGGCGAAGTGGCTTGGGCATGATGCTTCCTTTTGGCGCTGGCGACTTAGGCGGACAGTCGTACGATCCATTGTTCAAGCGCGGCCAGGTGGGCTGCGCTTTCGGTTTCAAAGGCCTGCGCTGTCTGGCGCAGTGTGGAATCGGTGCTCAGCGCAATCATGCTGAGGTAATAGGCATGGCAGCGCCGCTTGAGTTCAAGGGCTTGGGTCATCACGCGGTGCAGGTCGAGCAGGGTATCGCCGCCGACCTTGATCGCTGAACGCGGGTGATCGGTGAATTCCGGCAGCTTGCGCAGGCGGATATTGGCGCGGGCGCCGGGCCCGCCACTGATGCGTGCATCGTTCGCTTCGATCCGCGTCAGCTCGGCCAGCGCGGAGAAGAAAGACTCCAGTTCGACATCACCGGCCTGCAGGGCGCGCTGGGCGAAGCGCTCGTAGTGCTCGGCCGCTTCGCTTTCGAGCAGCACGACATTGGCAAGAAACTGCTCGAGGGTGGTCACGATCTGGGTCCCGGTTTCAGCTGGCGACCGAGCTGCGTTGCAACCAGTTCTGCAGCAAGGCAACGTGTTCGGCTTCTTCGATGGAGAACTCGGCGGCGACGACGCGGACGGTGTCATCCTGAGTCAGCGAACAGACCTGGCTATAGAAGCGCTGGCTGCGATGCTCGCCTTCTAGCGCGAGGAGCAGGGCCGACTGCACGTCCATCAGCGGATGGATGTCGTCCAGTTCTGGCGCTTCGGGCGATTCGCCACCGGGCCAGCGGAACGCGTTGCGGTCCATCGCCGGGATCTCGTGCAGGCCGCCACGCTCGACGGCTTCGTCGAGGTGCCGCCGGGCGTAGATCGCCATCTTGGCGAAGAAGCTCGCCACTTCGTGGTTGCCAAGGTTTTCCATGGCCGCTGCGAGTTCGACGTAGCGGGCGGCTGCTTCGCGTTCGAGTTGAATCGCGTGCGAAAGAAAGAGCTGGATCTCCGTCATCGCAAACCCTGGTCAGGCCGCCGAAGGCAGCGTGGCGCGCAGGCTGTCCAGCGTCACGCTTTGCTTGCCGTCGGTGTCCTGGAAGACCTTGAAGACCTTCTCTTGTGCCGGCGTCGACTTGACGAAGTCTTCGTAGGCTTGCGACAGCAGGCTGCGATAGCGCGCGTAGAGGCTGGCTTCATCGACCATGCCGGAGAGCTCGGTGTCGCGGCGCAGGTACTGGTAGAAGCGCTTGAGGATGTGCAGGCGGCTGACATTGACGACCGATTGATCGTAAGCCAGGGCAAAGAAGTCGAGGAATTCCTCGGCAGAGGACAAATTCGCAAGACGTGCGGTCAGTTCATTCATGGCGGGGTACTCCTGTGGTGTGGTCAACGCCGGGCGTGCTGCCGTCGAAGCTGGGTTGCGAGCAGGTGTCGTCGCAGTCGCCGCAGGCGCTCTGCACCGCAATGCGCTCGCCTCGCATGCGGAGAACTTCTTTCTCCAGTTCGCTGATCCGTTCGAGCAGGCAGCCAATGGCCTTGCCGACCGGGTCAGGCATCTGGTGGTGATCAAGGTCGATGCCACCGTCGATACGACGCTGGCTTTTGGGCAGGACCATGCGGCCGGGAATGCCGACCACGGTCATGCCGGGGGTGACGTCTTCAATGACGACCGAATTGGCGGCGACGCGGGCGCGGTCGCCCACCGTGATGGCGCCGAGAATCTTGGCGCCGGCGCCGACCACCACGCCGTGGCCCAGGGTCGGGTGGCGTTTGCCGGCGGTCCAGGTGGTGCCGCCGAGGGTGACACCGTGGTAGAGCGTGACATCGTCGCCGATCTCGGCCGTCTCGCCGATCACCACGCAGGCACCGTGGTCGATGAAGAAGCGGCGGCCGATGGTGGCACCGGGATGGATGTCGATATTGGTCAGGAAGCGCGCGATGAACGAGATCAGGCGCGGCAGGTAGCGCAGGCCGGAGGTCCACATGGCATGCGCGAAGCGATGCAGCACTAGCGCCTGGATGCCCGGATAGATGGTCAGCAGCTCCAGGGTGTTGCGCGCCGCCGGGTCGCGCTGGAACACGCAGGCCACGTCTTCACGCAGCATCGCCAGCATGCCCGGACGGGGTGCTTGTTGTGCGGCCGCAGCCAGAGAGTCCATGATCGTGTGTTCAGCTTTCATGAAGCCTCCCGCAGGCTACGCGAGGCTTCAAGGTAGAAGTGGGTCAGATCGGTGGCGCTGGGCTCATGCTTGGTCTGCATGGCGTGGGCGCGGATGCGTTCGATGATCTGTGCCGTCTCCAGCGCCGTCGGGTGCAAGCCCAGATTGGCGTAGGCGGCCTGTACGGCGTGTGAGCCCGAATGCTTGCCGAGCACCAGGCGATGCGAGCGCCCCAGCTCAGCCGGGTCGAAGCCCTGATAGTTACGTTGGTCTTTCATGAGGCCATCCACATGGATTCCGGATTCATGCGTGAATACGCCAGCGCCGACGATGCTCTTGTTGGCGGCCACCGGCCGGCCGGAGGCCTCTTCGACGAGGTGCGAGATCGGCAGCAGCCAGTGCGAGTCGACCCCCAGATCGGCGCCGTGAATGTGGCGCATCGCCATCACCACTTCTTCCAGCGGCGCATTGCCGGCGCGCTCGCCCAGGCCATTGACGGTGGTGTTGGCGTGCGTGGCGCCGGCACGGAAGGCGGCGAGGGTGTTGGCGGTGGCCAGGCCCAGATCGTTGTGGGCGTGGATTTCGATTTCCAGATCGACTGCGCGGCGCAGCTGGGCAATCGCCTCGACGGTGCTGAACGGATCGAGAATGCCCAGCGTGTCGGCAAAGCGCACGCGGCGTGCACCGGCGGCCTGGGCGTGCTCGGCGACGCGGCAGAGGAAGTCGCGGTCGGCGCGCGAGGCGTCTTCCATGCCGACGCTGACATCCAGACCGGCGGCCAGCGCCATCTCGACATTCGGGCGGATCTGCGCCAGCACCCAGTCACGGCTGCGGCGCAGCTTGGACTCGATATGCACATCGGACACCGGGATCGACAGATGCACGATGTCGGCACGGCAGCGCAGGGCGGCGCGCACATCGGTCTCGACCATGCGACCCCAGACCATCAGCAGGGAATCGAGGTGCAGCTCGGCGATGCTGTTGATCACTTCGATCTCGGCTTCACCCATGGCGGGAATGCCGATCTCCATCTCAGGCACGCCGGCCTGCGCCAGTGCCTGGGCAATCGCACACTTCTCTTCTACGGTGAAGGCGACGCCGGCCGTCTGCTCGCCGTCGCGCAAAGTCGTGTCGTTGATGATGAAGCCAGCGTTCATGGAGAACCCCCTCGACAGGGATTCAGCAAGCACCGTGCCACTGGTTAAGTTACTGTTTTAAAAGGTGTGCGGGCGTTGTTCAGGGCGAGAGCCTGTGGGGAATGTGCGCTTTGTCGCAGACAGCGGTCGGCGCGCTGCGCGGTGTGGCGGGCCTGCGCCGGACATGAAAAAGGCTGGATGTCACCGACATCCAGCCTGCAAGGTGATGAGCGTGCGCTTAAGGACGCACTTTGCCCTTCATGTCGATGCCGGCCTTGCCGCTGGCGGCCAGGCTGTCGAGCGAGTCGTAAGCGATCTGCAGGGCGTAGCGGCCGTTGTGATAGGCGGCGCCCGGGTCACGGATCAGGAAGGTGTAGTTATAGACCGCTTGCAAGAGGCGCGGCGTATACGCCTTGTAGCTATTGCTTGGCTTGAGCTCCTCGGGGTCGACCTTGCCATTGCCATTGCTGTCGGCATACCAGTAGGGCGAAGCGGCGGAGGAGTAGGCCAGCGCGCTGCCGCCGACCGCACGTGCGTACTGCTGGATGCCGGCATACAGCTCAGCGAGCTGTTTCTTGAGCTCGACGGCATCGGTTTCGGGCACACCCGTTTTCTCGTCGTCATGGCAGCTGGCGCATTGCTCGCGTTTGAGCTCGCCGCTGTGCGGGTCATGGCAGGCGGTGCACTGGTTCATCTTCTTGGGGTGGTTGTAGCGACCGGCGTAGGTCTTGCCGGCGTACTCGTAGGCCACCTTGGCCTGGGTGCCGTAGAGCGTGGCGCCGGCCGGGTAGTAATGGACGTGGATGAAGGCGATCTTCGGATCCGGCGTATCCACTGGCTTGTCGCCAATCGCTTTGTTGACGCTGTTGGTCGATTCACGCCCCTGGTGACAGGTCATGCACAGATTGGCGTCGTTGTTGCCGGTGTCGACCGTCAGCTCGCTGGGGAAGGTGACCTTGCTGACCGTATTGCGCTCGTAGCTGAGCATGTCGGCATGGCAGTTGGTGCAGGCATAGGCATTCTTGACCAGCTTGGCCGGCGTGTTCTTGCCTTCCTTGAGGTACTGCGGCACGCCTTCCGCGGCGTGACAGCGCGCACAGGGCGCGGGAATCTCTCCGGCCTGATCCCAGTAGTGAAAGGGTTTGGCGTCACGCTTGAAGTGGCCTTTGCCCATTTCAATGCGCGCTCCGCTGCTCTTGCCCGTGCTCGCTTCGCCTTCCTTGGCGGATGCATTGAGCCCGAAACAGCCCAACATCAGCGCGCACATCACGATGATCATTCTTTTCATTGCCAACTCCTTGGACGGTGCCGGCGTGCGGTGGCACCTGCTGCGGTTCGGGGCCCGGCGGGCGCCTTTCCTGGATGCATGCTAGTGTCGCCAGACCCGCTTGGGGCTGGTTCAGATCAAACTCTCATGCGATGGCTGCATTCATTTGCTGGCAGCCTTGTAGCTGCTGTGTTCGATGCGCTCGGCGAAGGCGCGCATCAGTTCGGGATCGTGCTTGCTGCCGCTCTCGGCCTGCAGGATGCGCATGATCTCGCCGTGCGGCTTGGCGTTCTGGTAGCTGCGTGATTCGGCCATGGCGTCGTAGCTGTCGGCGATGCTGATGATGCGCGCGAGCAGCGGGATGTCTTCGCCAGCCAGCCGGTCCGGATAGCCCTGGCCGTCGTAGTGTTCGTGGTGGTGGCGGATGATCCGCGCGGCTTCCTGCGCGCCGTCGATCAGCGTGGCGGCGATGATCTCTTCGCCAATCGCCGAGTGCGCCTGCATCTGCCGCCATTCCTCGGCGTTGAGTTCGCTGGTCTTGAAGAGGATGCGGTCGGGCGTGCCGATCTTGCCGATGTCGTGAAAGCTGGCGGCAATGCGCAGCAAACCCATCTGCTCCGCAGAGAGTCCCAGCCCTTCGCCCAGCTCTTGCGCCAGCCCCAGCACGCGTTCCGAGTGCAGGCGGGTGAGCAGGTCGCGGTAGGCCAGCGCAACCGCCAACGCCTGTGTGTAGGAGTGCAAAGCGGCGTAGGCGGGGTCCGACTGTTCCATGCTCAATTCTCGCTGTGGTGTCGATACGGCGTGACATCGCGCCAAGCGTTATGCCACACGGTTCTAGCGTAGCTGGAACTGTGCCGAGTCTCAATGAGTACAAGGCTGGATTGTGGCCTCAATTGCCGGTTTAGGCCGCCGCGAGGTGATTATTCGCGCGCCAGGTTACGGGTGTGGCGGGGTAGCTCGACGGTGACATCGGCTTGGCCGATCTTGGCACAGCAGGCCAGGCGCGAGGCGGCTTCCAGCCCCCAGGCGGCGTCGAGCTGGTCTTCTTCCTCATCGTCGGGCTGGTTGAGCGAGCTGGCGCCCTGGCGCACGTAAACATGGCAGGTGGCGCAGGCGGCCACTTTTTCACAGGCGTGCTCGATGGCGATGCCGGCGTCGAGCAGGGCGTCGCAGATGCTGATGCCGGGTTTGGCTTCGATGCGGGCGCCTTGCGGGCACAGCTCGGCATGGGGGAGAACGGTCAGCGTGCTCATGTCAGTTCTTCCAGTTTGGTGCCCGAGAGGGCGCGGCGGATGCTGGCATCCATGCGCAGTTCGGCAAAGCGCGTGGTGGCCTGGTTGAGCGCATCGCTCACGCGCTTGAGTTGCTGTGCGTCGCTGCCGCTCTCCAGTTCTTCACCCAGCGCATACATCGCGGCCTGGATGGCGACGTACTCATCATGGCTGAGCAAGGTGTGGCCATCTTCCTGCAGCGCGATGTCAGTAGCGTCGAGCAGGCGGCGTGCATCGACCTGGGCTTCGCGCAGCATGCGCGCGGCCATGTCGGCGTCGGCCTTGCCGTAGGCGTCGAGCAGCATGTCGGTGATTTGATCGTCGTTGAGCCCGTAAGAAGGCTTGACCTGGATCTGCGCCTCGATGCCCGAGGTTTCCTCGCGTGCGCTGACCGACAACAGGCCGTCAGCATCGATCTGGAACGTTACCCGGATGCGTGCCGCACCGGCCACCATCGGCGGGATGCCGCGCAGCTCGAAGCGCGCCAGCGAGCGACAGTCGCTGACCAGCTCGCGCTCGCCTTGCAGCACGTGGATCGCCATTGCGGTCTGGCCGTCCTTGAAAGTGGTGAATTCCTGGGCGCGTGCGGTGGGAATCGTCGAATTGCGCGGAATCACCTTCTCGACCAGGCCGCCCATGGTTTCCAGCCCCAGCGACAGCGGACAGACATCGAGCAGCAGCCAGTCGTCGCCACTGCCCGGTGCGCGATTGCCGGCCAGGATATTGGCCTGCAGCGCGGCGCCCAGGGCGACCACTTCGTCGGGGTTGAGATCGGTCAGCGGCTCGCGACCGAACAGCCCGCGCACGGCCTCGCGTACCTGCGGCATGCGCGTCGAACCACCAACCATGACGACTCCATCGACCTCGTCTGCACGCACACCGGCGTCGCGCAACGCCTTGCGCACCGGCGCAAGACTGCGGGCGATCAGATCCTTCGTCAGCGCCTCGAAAGCCTCGCGGCTGAGGCTGAAGTCGAAGCGGTGTCCGTTCGACAGCGTCCCGGTGACCTGAGTGACAGGTGCACTCGACAGCGTTTCCTTGGCGGCTCGTGCCTGCGCCAGCATCATGCGCGTGTCGTTGGGGGAGGGCGCTGCGAGTGCGAGGTTGGACCCGGTTTGCAGCTCGATCTGTTGTCTGATCCAGTCGGCAATCCGGTGATCGAAATCGTCGCCTCCCAGCGCGGCGTCGCCTGAAGTCGACAGCACTTCAAACACACCGCGGGAGAGTTTGAGAATTGAAATATCGAAGGTGCCGCCACCCAGATCATAGATAGCGAAGGTCCCTTCGGAACCATTGTCGAGGCCGTAGGCAATCGCCGCCGCCGTCGGTTCGTTGAGCAGGCGCAGCACGTTCAGCCCGGCCAGGCGCGCCGCGTCCTTGGTGGCCTGACGCTGGGCGTCGTCGAAATAGGCCGGCACGGTGATCACTGCGCCGACCAGTTCGCCACCCAGCGAGGCTTCGGCACGGCTACGCAGGCTGCGCAGGATCTCGGCCGAGACCTCGACCGGCGATTTGACGCCGGCCCGCGTGTTGAGGCTAAGCATGCCGGGCGCGTCGACAAACTCGTAGGGCATGCTGGCCGGTTCGGCAATGTCCGCCAGACCACGGCCCATGAAGCGCTTGACCGAGACGATGGTATTGCGCGGGTCCTGGATCTGCTCGGCCTGTGCGGCGTAGCCGACGATGATCGGCGCTTCCTCATCGCCGGTGTAGCGCACCACGGAGGGCAGCAGCATCTTGCCGGCCTCGTCGGGCAACACCTTGACGACACTGCTGGCCACCGTGGCGACAAGCGAGTTGGTGGTGCCCAGATCGATGCCGACGGCCAGGCGATGCTGATGGGGCGCAGCGCTCAGTCCGGGTTCGGCAATTTGCAGCAAGGCCATGGTGAAGCTCCGTGGTAAAGCAGTGTCGCAAGAGTCCCCTCCGCCCGCGTGCAGCGGGCAGTGTCAGCGCGTGCTGTGCTGTGCTGCGCGGAGAGGTAAGCCGGGCGGTTAAACGGCGAAGCTTTCGCCGCAACCGCAGGCGGCCTTGGCATTCGGATTGTTGAACTTGAAGCCTTCGTTGAGACCTTCGCGCACGAAGTCCAGCTCGGTGCCATCGAGGATCACATGGCTCTTCGGATCAACGACGATGGTCACGCCATTGCTCTCGAAGAGCTGGTCTTCCGCTTCCGGCGTATCGACGAATTCGAGCGCGTAGGCGAGGCCGGAGCAACCGCTGGTCTTGACGGCCAGACGCAGGCCGACACCACCGCCACGCTTGATCAGACTCTTCTGCACATGCCGTGCAGCAGCAGGGCTGACTGTGATCATGATGAAGCTCCTTAGACCGAGAACGAGCTGCCGCAACCGCAGGTCGAGGTTGCGTTCGGATTGCGGATGACAAAGCGCGAACCTTCGAGGCCGTCTTCGAAATCGATCTCGGCGCCCATCAGGTACTGCATGCTCATTGCATCGACGACCAGCTTGACGCCGCCCTTTTCGATGGCCATGTCGTCTTCCTTGTCTTCTTCTTCGAAGGCGAAGCCGTACTGGAAGCCCGAGCAGCCTCCGCCGGAGACATAGACGCGCAGCTTCAGCGCGGGATTGCCTTCTTCGGCGATCATTTCAGCGACCTTGCTGGCCGCTGCGTCGGAGAAGTTGATCGGCGAGGGCATTTCAGTGACTGCATTCATGACGCTTCCTTTCAGGCGGCTTGTTCGACGACGACGGCGGGGCAGGCACCATCCGCTTGCTGCTTGGTGCGGAAGTCGGCGACAGCGGCCTTGATGGCGTCTTCGGCGAGGATCGAACAGTGGATCTTGACCGGCGGCAGGGCCAGCTCTTCGGCGATGTCGGTGTTCTTGATGGCCAGCGCTTCGTCGAGCGTCTTGCCCTTGACCCATTCGGTGACCAGGGAGGACGAGGCAATTGCCGAGCCACAGCCATAGGTCTTGAATTTCGCGTCCTCGATGACGCCGGCCGCATTGACCTTGATCTGCAGCTTCATCACATCGCCGCAGGCTGGCGCGCCAACCATGCCGGTGCCCACATCATCATCCGCCGAAGACATCGAGCCAACGTTGCGGGGATTGTCGTAGTGATCCAGAACCTTGTCGCTATATGCCATTTGCTTGCTCCTTTCAGTCGCGAGGCTTAGGGGCTGGAGGCTATGGACTAGATTGAGTTTCCGCGCGCTGGTGCGCGCGCATGCTTTCTCTAGCCCCTTATCCCTAGCTCCTAGTCCCTCAAATCAATGTGCAGCCCACTGCACGGAATTCAGATCGATACCTTCGCGATGCATGTCCCACAGCGGCGAGAGCTCGCGCAGCTTGCTGACGGCAGTGGAGATTTTCTCGATCACCGCATCGACTTCGTCCTGCGTGGTGAAGCGACCGATCGAGAAGCGGATCGAGCTGTGCGCAAGCTCGTCGCTGCGGCCCAGCGCGCGCAGCACATAGGAGGGTTCCAGACTGGCCGAGGTACAGGCCGAGCCGGAGGAGACCGCCACATCCTTGATGCCCATCAGCAGCGATTCGCCTTCGACGAAGTTGAAGCTGAGGTTGAGGTTGTGCGGCACGCGGCGTTCCAGATCGCCGTTGAGGAAGACCTGGTCGAGCTTGACCAAGCCATTCATCAGGCGGTCGCGCAGCCAGCGGATGCGTTCGTTCTCGGTGCCCATGGCTTCACGGGCGATCCAGTAGGCTTCGCCCATGCCGACGATCTGGTGGGTCGGTAAGGTGCCGGAGCGCATGCCACGTTCATGACCGCCGCCGTGGATCAGCGCTTCGATGCGCACACGCGGCTTGCGGCAGACGTAGAGGGCGCCGATGCCCTTGGGGCCGTAGGTCTTGTGCGCCGACATCGACATCATGTCGATCGGCAGCTCGTCGAGATTGATGTCGACCTTGCCGGTGGCCTGTGCGGCATCGACGTGGAACAGGATGCCCTTGTCACGACAGATGGTGCCCAGTGCGGCGACGTCCTGGATCACGCCGATCTCGTTATTGACGAACATCACCGAGGCGAGAATGGTGTCGGGGCGGATCGCTGCCTTGAAAGCTTCGATGTCGAGCAGGCCGTTTTCCTGCACATCGAGGTAGCTGACTTCGAAGCCGTCGCGTTCGAGTTCGCGGCAGGTATCGAGCACCGCCTTGTGTTCGGTCTTGACGGTGATGATGTGCTTGCCGCGTGCCGCGTGGAAACGCGCTGCACCCTTGATGGCGAGATTATTCGATTCGGTTGCGCCCGAGGTCCACACGATTTCGCGGGGATCTGCACCGACCAGTGCCGCCACTTGTTCGCGGGCAATTTCCACCGCCTCTTCCGCCGCCCAGCCGTAGCTGTGCGAGCGGCTGGCCGGATTGCCGAAGTTGTCGAAGAGCCAGGGCATCATCTTTGCGACAACGCGTGGATCGACAGGTGTAGTAGCGGAATAGTCCAGATAGATCGGGCGGTTCGTCATCTTTCTCTCCTGCTTTGATTCGGGCATTCGCTTGGCGTGAATCAGCCTGCAGGACCCTCTAAGCAACTTGCGAACCAGTTTTGAATTTTGATCTGGATCAAGTGTTTAGCGCATTTTCTGCGGCGCCGCAGCGAAACGTGTCGAACACGATGTCGAATTTGTCGCATAGCTGACGCGTCACTTGCGCATGGATTTGTCAGCTGCTGCTGCGGCCAACGGGCGCGCACGCACGTGTACGCACGCGCGCCCGTTGCGCGCCGAACGCTGTTCGTCGTGGCGGCTTGATGTCGTGTTTCGCGCTGTGTGACAAGCCCGACAAAGGCCTCTTCGAGATTGCCGCGTAGTCGAAGCAAGTGATTGATGAGAAATGACTTTGTTTCTCTGGCACAGGCCATGCATAGCAGCGGGAAACAGGAGGTTTCCCCATGCGCGAAATGTTGCTCACCATCATTGGCATAGTGCTCGTCAACAACGTGGTGCTGGTCAAGTTTCTAGGTCTGTGTCCCTTCATGGGCGTGTCGAACAAAATTGACGGCGCCGTCGGTATGGGTCTGGCTACGACCTTTGTGATGACTTTGTCATCCGCTGCGGCGTGGGCGCTGGAGAACTGGTTGCTGATCGCATTCGACCTGGTCTATCTGCGCATCCTCACCTACATCCTGGTCATTGCGGCGGTGGTGCAGTTTGTCGAAATGTTTGTCAAGAAAGTCACCCCGGATCTGTATCGCGTGCTCGGCATCTACCTGCCGCTGATCACCACCAACTGTGCCGTGCTGGGTATTCCGCTGATCAATGCACAGGCCAAGGCGGGGCTCGGGCTGGCGGTGATCAACGGCTTTGCTTCCGGGCTCGGGTTCTCGCTGGTGATGATCATCTTCGCCGGTCTGCGCGAACGCCTGGCCCTGGTCCGCGTGCCGGCGACCTTCAGCGGTGCGCCGATTGCCTACATCACGGCCAGCCTGCTGGCGCTGGCCTTCATGGGTTTCACCGGTCTCGCGCCAGCAAGCATTCACTGACATATTCAAGGAGGCCAGGAACATGTTAACTGCCATGGTGAGTCTTGCCGCGATCAGCTCCGGTCTGGGGCTGGTGCTGGGCATCGCAGCGAAGAAGCTGCATGTCGAGGGTGATGCGCGGGTGGAAGAAGTGATGGCCATGCTGCCTGCCGCCAACTGCGGTCAGTGCGGCTTTCCCGGCTGTGCCGGTGCGGCCCAGGCGATTGTCGCCGGTGAGGCTTCGCCCAGCTGCTGCCCGCCCGGCGGCAAGGTGGTTGCGCAGACGATTGCCGATCACCTGGGCATCAAGCTCGATGACGGTGGCGAGGCGCCGCGTCCGATGGTGGCCACCATCCAGGAGGCGATCTGCATCGGCTGCACCAAGTGTTTCCGTACCTGCCCGTCCGACGCCATCATCGGCAGCACCAAGCAGCTGCATACGGTGATGGATGAAGCCTGCACCGGTTGCAACCAATGCACCGAAAAATGCCCGACCGGCGCGATCTGCATGATCGAAGTGCCCGAGACCCTCGGCACCTGGGTCATGCCCAAACCTGCCATGGTGTCCTGACATGAGTGCCATTGTCATTCCTCCGATCCGCAAGCTCCTGCAGCGCTGGGGCGTGCATCCGGATAGCCACAAATTCCCCGCCTGCGGCCTGGCCATCGAAGAGGCCGGCTTGCCGCCGCTGCTCACCGTGCCGCTGTCGCAACACGTTGGCGCCGCTGCGCGCCCGGTGGTCGCCGTCGGTGATCAGGTGCTGCGTGGCCAGCTGATTGCCGACGCGGTCGGCAATATCTCGGCGCCGCTGCATGCGCCGACCTCCGGTGTGGTGGTGGCGATTGCCGAAGCCAGCATGCCGCACCCCTCGGGCCTGCCTGATCTGGCGATCCACATCCGCCCCGATGGGCGCGACGAATGGGCGCCCCTGCACGCCGAGCACTATCCGATCAACCTCGATGGCGCCGAAATCGCCCGCCGCGTGGCGGCTGCAGGCATCGTCGGCATGGGCGGCGCGACCTTTCCTTCGGCGGTCAAGCTGGCGCTGGGCGCCAAGAACAAGATCACCACGCTGATCCTCAATGGCAGCGAGTGCGAGCCCTACCTTTCCTGTGACGACCGCCTGATGCAGGAGCATGCGGACGGCATCGTCGAGGGCGCACGCCTGATTCTCAAAGCGACCGGCGCCACGCGGGTGCTGGTCGGCATCGAGGACAACAAGCCCGAAGCGATCACGGCGATGAAGATCGCCGCCAAGGCTTACCCCGAAGTGTTCATCGCCAAGGTGCCCAGCCGCTATCCGATGGGGGCTGACCGTCAGCTGATCCAGACCCTCACCGGCATCGAAGCACCGGCCGATGGACGCGCCGCCGATGTCGGCGTAGTGGTGCACAACGTCGGTACCGCCTATGCCGTGCATCGCGCGCTGCGCTTTGGCGAGCCGCTGACCGAGCGGGTGATCACCGTTGCCGGTGGTGCGGTGCGCGAGCCACGCAATTTGCGCGCGCGCATCGGTACGCCGATGTCCTATCTGTTCGAGCGCTGTGGCGGCCTCGCCAGTTCGCCGGCGCGGGTGGTGGTGGGCGGGCCGATGATGGGGATCGGCGTGCCGAACTTCGAAGCACCGGTGGTCAAGGGCGCCAGCGGCGCACTGGCGCTGACTGCGGCCGAAGTCGGCGAACGCGAACCGAGTGCCTGCATCCGCTGCTCCAGCTGCGTGAGTGCTTGTCCGGTCGGCCTGATGCCGCTGGAAATGGCCTCGCTGATCAATGCCAACGAGCTGGGCAAGGCAGACGACATCGGCCTCGGTGACTGCCTCACCTGTGGCGCCTGCGGCTTTGTCTGTCCGTCGCGGATTCCGCTGGTGCAGTACTTCTACCACGCCAAGGGCGAGCTCTCGGCGATGAGTCGCGACAAGAAACGGCTGGACAACATCAAGGCGCTGACCGATGCCAAGACCGAACGCATCGAACGCGAAAAACGCGAGAAGGCTGAAGCCCACGCCCGCCGCAAGGCCGAGCGCGCCGCCGCAGCCGCCGCCGAAAAACCGAGCAAGAGTGAGGCCGCATCATGAGTCAGGTTCATGCATCTCCCCACGCGCTGAGCAGCCGCACCACCAGCCAGATCATGGGCCTGGTATTGCTGGCGCTCACGCCCGCCACCCTGGCCGGCTTCTGGCAGTTTGGCTGGTCGGCCTTCCTGTTCTGGGCGGTCTGTGTGCTGTCCTGCGTGTTCTTTGAAGCGTTGTGCCTGAACTGGGCCGGCAAGCGCGTGATGCCCGTGCTGTGGGATGGTTCGGCGGTGCTCACCGGTTGGTTGCTGGCCATGTCGATGCCGCCCTGGGCGCCCTGGTGGGTCGGCTTCCTCGGCGCAGCCTGCGCCATCGTGCTGGGCAAGCAGGTGTTTGGCGGATTGGGCTGCAATCTGTTCAACCCGGCGATGGTTGGCCGCACCCTGTTGCTGGTTTCATTTCCGGTGCAGATGACGCAATGGGTCAGCCCGCTGTCGGCGACACTGCCGCACGATTTCAGCCATGCACTGACGCAGATCTTCCTCAACAACGGCGTGCCGGATGCAATGACCAGCGCCTCCTTGCTGGGCCATGTCAAAACCGAACTCAGTCGCGGCGCGCCGCTGATCGACGGGCTCAAGCTCTTCGTGCCCTGGCAGTCCTTCGTCGGCGCGCGCGCCGGCAGTCTTGGCGAAACCTCGGCCTTGCTGATCCTTGCTGGCGGCCTGTTCCTCGTTGCCAAGCGCATCATCGGCTTGCGCATCCCGATCGGCTTCATGCTCGGCCTTGGCCTGCCTGCGCTGATTGCCCACGGCCTCGCGCCTGATGCCTTCATTCCGCTCTCGGCGCACCTGCTCTCCGGTGGCGCCATGCTCGGTGCATTCTTCATCGCCACCGACTACGTCACTTCTCCCAGCGCACCGGCCGGGCAGTGGGCGTTTGCGCTGGGTTGCGGCCTGCTGACCTGGTTGATCCGTACTTGGGGCGGTTATCCCGAAGGTGTGGGCTTTGCTGTTTTGATCATGAACGCGCTGACGCCTCTGCTCGATATGTGGCGGCCGCGCATCTTCGGCCGTAGCCTCACGGGCAAGTCGCTGCCGGCACGCCGTGTGGAGAGTGTGCGATGAGCATCAAATCGAAGCTCGATGAAGTGTGGTTCCAGGGCGCATCCCTGGGTGTCGTGGGCCTGGCGGTGACGGCGGTGCTGGCCGTGGTCTATGACCTCACCAAGGAAGCGATTGCTGCGGCGGGCGAGCGCGACACCCAGCAATCACTCGAACAAGTGCTGCCGCAAGGGTTTGCCGACAATCAGCTGCTCAAGGACACGGTGAAGGTCACCGGCCCCGACGGCAAGCCGCTTACCGTGTATCGCGCACGCAAGCAGGGCGCCATCAAGGCCGCGCTGTTCGAGATTTCCGGCAAGGGCTATGCCGGCCCGATCTCGCTGGTAATGGCCATCGACACCCGTGGCACCGTGCTCGGCGTGCGCATCACTCATCACACCGAAACGCCGGGCCTGGGCGACAAGATCGAAGTGGCCAAGAACCGCTGGATTCTCTCTTTCGACGGTAAATCGCTCGACCAACCCGGCCCCAGTCACTGGGCGGTGAAGAAGGACGGCGGCGACTTCGACCAGTTCGCCGGCGCCACCATCACGCCGCGCGGCGTGGTCGCCACGGTCAAGACGGGACTTGAATATTTCGCGGCCCACAAGCCTGAACTCTTGGGCGAGCCGCTGGCAATGGGAGCAAGCAAATGAGTCATGGTGAAGCGGTAGAAGGGGAAGTGTCGCTCGGCCACGTCGTGCGTGACGGTCTGTGGGACAGCAATGTGGTGCTGGTGCAATTGCTTGGCATGTGCCCGACCATGGCTGTTACCAGCAGCGCCACCAATGGGCTGGGCATGGGGCTGGCCACCATGGCCGTGCTGATCGTCGCCAATGCGGTGATCGCCAGCCTGCGCCACTGGGTCAGCCCCACGGTGCGCATTCCGATCTTCATCGTGCTGATCGCCGGCATGGTGACCCTGGTCGACCTCGCGCTCAACGCCTGGCTGCATGATCTCTACAAGGTGCTGGGCATCTACATCGCGCTGATCGTCGCCAACTGCGCCGTGCTCGGCCGTGCCGAAGCCTTTGCCTCGCGCCAGCCGGTGCTCGCCTCGGCCGTTGATGGCGCCGCCATGGGCTTCGGTTTCACCCTCGCACTGACCGTGATGGGTGGCATCCGTGAAGTCTTCGGCAGCGGCACCTTGTTCGCCAACGCCCACCTGCTGCTCGGCTCGCACTTCGCCTTCCTCGAAATGAAGCTGCTGCCCGAGTCGGCCAATACCTTGTTCATGATCCTGCCGCCGGGCGGCTTCCTCGTGCTCGGCTTCCTCATCGCCGGCCGCCGCCGTCTCGAAGCCTGGCGCGGCAGCCAGAACGCTGCGCTGGCCGTACCGCACGGCGCACACTGAACGGAGAGCCATCATGCAAATCGCCGTCGCCTATGCCACCGTGGTCAAGAAATACTGGCTCAAGCTCGACGTACCGGACGAATGCACCATCGCCGAGGGCATCGAGCGCTCGGGCATCCTCGGCATGTGTCCGGAGATCGACCTCAAGGCGCAGAAAGTCGGCGTCTTCGGCAAGGTCGCCAAACCCGACGCACCCCTGCGCCCCGGTGACCGCATCGAAATCTACCGCGCCATCACCTGCGACCCCAAGAAGGTGCCGCGTGTGAATGGTGGCGATGACGACGACGATGATGAGTAAGCTTCCCCGGTCCTTGCCACAGGCTTGACGCCATTCTCCCGCCGCTGACGCAGCCAACGCACGCCTGAGGTGCAAGCCAAAGGTCGCAAGTTGTGCCGTGACGTATGCACAGCTGCGCAATCCAGTTCGTAGGGTGCAATAACCGAAGGGCATTGCACCGAACGGTTATGGCAAACAAAATCACCCTTCGGTAACTGCGCCAACATCCGGTGCAATGCGCTAACGCTTATTGCACCCTACGGGCTGCGCGGCGTCGGTTTCGGCAGACTGCGTCATGGCTTGGCTTTTGGCGGTAAGTCGCACTAGTTCGCTTCCAGTAAATCAACACAGCACAAGGGCTCTTCGCGGCTTGCGAGTGCAAGCGAGAGGTTTGCCTTGGCCACCAGCTCCATTGGCTTTAGTTGTTGGACATACCATCCGTGCGTGATGCGATCCATACCAGCTCCGGCGAGCTTGGCTACCGTGCGTAGGCTTGCCGTGAGAGCCACACTGTCCAGCCTAGCCCCATGCAGAATCAAATTGCGCTGCCGGTACAGCCGGTGAAATGATTCACCAATCGCGTCGCGGATCGTCTGCAGCTCCGGCCCTGGGTTGTCCAGAAGCTTCTTCAGCCGAGCGATCGCGGTCTGATCGACCTCTCCGCGCATGGCCGGCATGCGTCCCTCGACGATCATTAGCCCAACAGCCCTCGCTCGGTCCCTGTTGCCGGCTACGCCGGCTAGGTCCTGAGAAGCTTCTGGGTGCTGCCTCTCTACGCGGTAGGAAAGTGCCGTCAACTCTGCCCGCGGAAAGGAACACGTCACCAGCGTCGCTAGGTTGTCTGCCGCTGAGGACCTGTCGCTCGGATCCGCCAGGAGTCCCTCGATTGCACCCCAGCCACCTGCAATCGCAGCTGGTGGCGAACTGCCGTCAAGGTGCGCCAGTAATTCCAGTGCAGCATCCACGCTCTGGCTGGCTTCAGTCGAGAACACCCGGTCCTCACGGAATAGCTCCTTGACCCCCACCCCTCGCGATGCCTCTTTCATCGGCGCCGGAGACGGAGCGCCCTTCACCCATAGCAGAGGAAGCTGTCTCAGCGGATTTCCGGTGGCAATCAGCGATCGTGCGGCATACCGGTCTGCTTCGCCTCTGGCTGCGCTTGCCGCGCCTACATGATCGCGAGCCCTTACCTTCAGGAGTATGGCAACCGAGGCGCGAACGTTGGTAGTCGAGAATCCGTTCCCCTGCAACCAAGCCGTGATCGCGTTCCCACGAAGCCAGCTCGACGGGACCCCGTTGGGCATGTCTGGTGTTTCAGCAAACGCCAACAGAACTTCGAACTCACGGCGCGGACTTGCAACCAGCTCCGCCTGCAACGCCTCGCATAGTTGCGGCAGAGTGATCGCTTCGGGCGCATCGACCCTAGACCGAATGAAGTCGTAGAGATATGCGCCGGAGAACCCTGCGTCGAGGAGGTGAGCAGCAACGCTGCGAGAAAAATGCTCCACCGCCACGTTGCTTGCTGCCACAGCCTGACCCCAGCGAGCCAGGTAGTCCCTCGAGACCCGCTCGGACAGCTCGCGTACGCCGAAATGGGCTGGCCCGTCAGCCTTTGGGATCTGCTGGACTTGCTGCCTTAGGAACTGCTTCTCAGCGTCCGTGAAGGCCGGGTGGACTCCCACACGCTTCTGCAGAGAGGAGGCCATCCGCTTGATCGAGCCTTCGCTCAGGTGCCCCTGCTTGGACGCAACGCATGCCTCGAAGAGCTCTTCCATCGCGAGCACCACACCAACCCCCCACAGTGATCGCTGCCATGGGGTGCGCTCAGACAGGAATTCCAGCAGCCTCCAAGCGGCGAGGCCGTCTCGCGAATTGACTATGTTTAGCATATGGGGGTATTATCACCTTAACAGCCATTAATAAGTTAAGTTGGCTCACCGTCTAGTGGGGCAAGACCTGGAAGGAAGCCGCAGTCCAACTGCTCAATCCAGAAAGCTCGCGCCCCCAGTTCTAAAAGAAAAAAGCCCCGCCACTCGGGGCTTTTTTCTTTTGCGCGGCAACGTTCACTAGGCGACAACCAGGAGCCCCTTCTCTCATCCGAGCAACCGCTAGTTTGCTGTCACCGTGAGGCTGGGCCTTGACATTGAGCGGCGGCAGCCGCTACTCAGCAAGTAGCCCGGATGAAGGCTACGCCGAAATCCGGGGCTTTCCCCTGTCGCCGCGATAGGCTCCCGGATTCCGCTACGCTGCATCCGGGCTACGCTTTGAAGGTCTGCTTTGCTTTTCCCAGACCGTCGGCAACGGGCCGGGAACGGCCGATCACCATGACTGGCGCAGTGCTCGTGTAAAAGCTGCACATTGATCGTTCTTTACGGAAGTCGTCTCCAGACTCTGTGCAAATACCTTAATACCGCTTGCCGGGCGCCGGTATTGGCTGCTGGCTGCGCTGCATGCCTGCCATTTCCCTTCAGCCAGAACCCCGTGCCCGATTGACAATTTCCCTGTTCTCCTAATAATGACTGACTGGTTAGTCAGCGAAAAGGGAGGGCAGTGATGAATACGGTGTTGGTCTTGCTGCACTTCCTCGCTGTCGGTGCGCTCGTCGCGGTGTTGTTTGCCGAGTGGTGCCAGCTGCGCGGTCGTCTGGACAGCGGGCAGATCGGCTTTTTGCTCAGGCTGGATCTGAGCTATCTGCTGCTCGCCGTGCTGGCTTTGGCGAGCGGTTTTGCGCGGGCGACGCTGGGCGACAAGCCCTGGGTGTTCTACGCGCATCACCCGGCTTTTCACGCCAAGCTGGGGTTTTTCGTGCTGATCGGCCTGATTTCGGTGGTGCCGACCTTACGCTTCTTCCGCTGGCGCCGCGCAGGGGTGGCGGAACACGCTGAGGTGCTGGCGACGCGTCGCTGGCTGCTGGCCGAGCTGCTCTTGCTGCCCTTGATTCCGCTGTGTGCGGTGCTGCTGGCCCGAGGTGGCTGGTGAGTGCGGCGCTGACTTCACGGCAGCGGCGCAAGGAGGCGCGTCCGGCCGAGTTTTTGGCGGCGGCGCTGGATGTCTTCGTCGAGCGTGGCTTCAGCGCGGCGCGGCTTGAAGAGATTGCCGAGCGCGTCGGCGTGTCCAAGGGCACGCTTTATCTCTACTACGACAGCAAAGAGAGTCTGTTCAAGGCTGTGGTGGAGACCAGCATCGTGCCGACCCTGGCCGAGGGCGAGGCACTGTTTGCCGCGGCGCAGGATGATCCGGCCGCCTTGCTGCGCCAGCTCTTGCGGGTGTGGTGGGAGCGGGTGGGCAACACTCCGCTGGCCGGCATTGCCAAGCTGATGCTGGCTGAAGCAGGCAACTTTCCCGAGCTGGCAGCGTATTATCGTGACAATGTCATCCAGCGCGGCATGCGCTTGCTGACCAGTACCTTGCAGCTGGGCATGGAGCGCGGTGTATTCCGTCGCCATGATCCGGACCTGCTCTGCAAGGTGGTGATCGCGCCGCTGTGGATGGCCAGTCTCTGGCAGTGTTCGTTTGATCTGAGTGGCAAGGGTGAAACGGACTACGCGCACTATATCGAAGTCCATCTGGATGTCCTGATGGGTGGCCTGCTTCAAAAGGTGGATGAATGAGCTTTGCAATGAATCAGCCTCTTGGTCTGCCGCGCTCAGCGGTGTGGATGCTGTTTGCGTCGGCGCTGGCGCTGGCCGGCTGCAGTCGGCCGCAGCATGTCAGTAGCGCGCCACGCGCCGTGGTGGTGATGTCGGTGCCGGCCGGTGACGCGCAGCATGCGCAGCTCTATTCGGGCGAGGTGCGTGCGCGGCTGGAAGGCGATCTGGCCTTCCGCGTTGCCGGCAAGATCATCGAACGCCGCGTCGACGCCGGGCAGAGCGTGAAGAAGGGACAGCTGCTGGCGCGCATCGACGCGCAGGACAGCAGCCTCAACGCCAGCGCGGCGGAAGATGCGGTACGTGTCGCCGAGGCCGATCTGAATCTGGCCAAGGCTGAACTGCAGCGCAGCGAGAGCCTGTTTGCGCAGCACTTTGTCAGCGCCAGTGCGCTCGATACGCGCCGCAGCCAGCTGCAGTCGGCGCAGGCACGTTTGCAGCAGGCGCAGGCGCAGGCGGCGGTGTCGAAGAACCAGCTGGGCTACACCAGCTTGTATGCCGACCGCGATGGTGTGGTGACGGCGATGAATGTCGAAGCCGGCCAGGTTGTCGCTGCAGGGCAGGCGGTGTTGCGCCTGGCTGATCCGTCCAGCCGTGAAGCGCTGATCTGGGTGCCGGAGTCGCGTGTGGCGTCGATCAAGATCGGCGATGCGGCCCTGGTGCGACCCTGGAGTGCGCAGGACCAGACCTTGCCCGGCAAGGTGCGCGAGATTGCCGGCAGCGCTGACAGCACCACCCGCACCTATGCCGTGCGGATTGCGGTGAGTGGCGCCGATGCGCGCATGCCGCTGGGTTCGACGGTGGCCGCCGCTTTCGTCAAGGACGCTGCAGCGGCCAAGGCGGCGGGAACGGCGGAAATCCGTCTACCCCTGCCAGCGGTGTTGCGTGTCGGCGAGCGCAGCCTGGTGTGGGTGCTCGACAAGGACAACAAGGCGCAGCAGCGCGAGGTGAAGGTGAGTGCCTACCGCGATACGGATGCCCTGATCGGCAGCGGACTGCAGCCGGGCGAGCAGGTGGTGGTGGTCGGTGCGCACACGGTACAGGCTGGCATGGCGCTCAAGCCGGTGGAGCAGAGCGCGCCGGTAGCGCTGGATGTGCTGCGCTGATATGAAAAAAGAATACGATACCTCAGGCGGCTTCAATCTCTCGATCTGGGGCTTGCGGCATCCGCAGCTGGTCTTGTTCTTCATCGTCGTGGCGACGGTGATCGGCCTGTTTTCTTATACACGGCTGGGGCAGAGCGAAGATCCACCTTTCACTTTCAAGGTGATGGTGGTGCGCACCAACTGGCCGGGTGCCAGCGCGCGCGAAGTCGAGCAGCAGGTGACCGACAAGATCGAGGCCAAGCTGCGCGAGGCGCCCGAGATCGATGTGCTGTCGAGCTATTCGCGGCCCGGCGAATCGCTGGTGATGGTGCAGGCGCACGACAGTCTGGAGTCCTCGACGATGCCGGCGCTGTGGTACCAGGTGCGCAAGAAGATCGGCGACATCCGCGCCAATCTTCCCACCGGCGTCAATGGCCCCTACTTCAACGACGAGTTCGGCGACACCTACGGCAACATCTTTGCGCTGGTCGGCGAAGGGCTCTCCTATGCCGAGCTCAAGCGCTATGGCGAAGCGGTGCGTGCCGAGTTGCTGCGCTTGCCCGATGTCGGCAAGGTGAGCTTTTTCGGCGCGCAGGATGAACGCGTCTATGTCGAATTCTCGGCGGCGCGTCTGGCCAATGCCGGCATCAGCCCCAGCCTGCTGGCGCAGCAGATCAGCGAGCAGAACGCGCAGCTGGCCAGCGGCTATTTCGAGCTGGCTGACGAGCGCATCTATCTGCGCACCACGGGTGCTTATGCCGATCTGGATGCGCTGCGCAATCTGCCGATCCGCATCAATGGCCGCACGCTTTATCTGCGCGATCTGGCCGAGGTGCGGCGCGGCTATGTGGACCCGCCCAGCGACAAGATGCGCTTCATGGGGCATGAAGCGCTGGGCATCGGCCTGTCGATGACGGACGGTGGCGACATCATCGCCCTGGGCAAGAATCTCGATGCGGCGGTGGAGCGCATCAGCAGCCAGTTGCCGCTTGGTGTGCAGCTCAAGCGGGTGGCCGACCAGCCACGCGCGGTGCGCGACTCGGTGCAGGATTTCGTGCGTTCGCTGACCGAGGCGGTGGTCATTGTGCTGGCGGTCAGCCTGCTGTCGCTGGGCCTGCGCACCGGCATCGTGGTGGCGATCTCGATTCCGGTGGTGCTGGCGATCACCTTCCTGTTCATGCACGTCTTTGACATCGGCCTGCACAAGATCTCGCTGGGGGCGCTGATTCTCGCGCTGGGCTTGCTGGTCGATGACGCAATCATTGCCGTGGAGATGATGGCGGCCAAGATGGAGCAGGGCTGGGAGCGCACCAAGGCGGCGGGCTTTGCCTATGCCTCGACGGCGATGCCGATGCTCTCCGGCACCCTGGTCACCGCGGCCGGCTTCTTGCCGATTGCCACTGCGGCTTCGGCCACCGGCGAATACACGCGCTCGATTTTCCAGGTGACGGTGATTGCCCTGCTGGTGTCCTGGGTGGCGGCGGTGCTGTTTGTGCCCTACCTTGGCTACTACCTGCTGCCCGATTACGCACAGCACGCGCACAAGCCCTCGCTGATGGCGCGCCTGCTTGCCCGCCTGCGCGGCCGGCCCGCGCCGGTGGCGGAACCCGCCGGCGCGCAGCATGACATCTACGACAGCGGCTTCTATCGCGCCTTGCGCACGCTGATCGACTGGTGCGTGCTGCGCCGCTGGTGGGTGATTGGGGCCACGCTGTTGAGCTTCGTGTTCTCGCTGTGGGGCTTTGGCCTGGTGCCGCAACAGTTCTTCCCGGATTCGACACGGCCGGAGCTGCTGGTCGATCTGCGCCTGGCGCAGGGCGCCTCGCACGAGGCGGTGGATCGTGCGGTCAAGCGTTTCGAGGCCGAACTGGCCAAGCAGCCGGGCATCGAGAACTACGTCGCCTATGTCGGCAATGGCAGTCCGCGCTTTTACCTGCCATTGGACCAGAAGCTGCCGCAGACCAATTTTGCGCAGTTTGTGGTGCTCACCCGTGGCATTGCCGAGCGCGAAGCGCTGCGCACGCATCTGATCGCGCTGTTCGACCGCGATTACGCCGAACTGCGTGCCTCGATCAATCGCCTGGAGAACGGGCCGCCGGTCGGCTTTCCGGTGCAATACCGGGTGACGGGGCCGGAGCACGCGCAGATCCAGCAGATTGCCAGCCAGATTGTCAGCCTGATGCGCGCCAGCCCGGATCTGGCCAATGTGCAGAAGGAGTGGGAAGAGGAATCCAAGACCGTGCGCCTGCATGTCGACACCGAGAAGGCGCGCATGGCCGGCTTGTCGCGGCAGGATCTGCAGAACCTCTTTGCCGGCATTCTCAATGGCAGCAAGGTCAGCGAGTTCCGCGAGGGCACCGAGACCATCGAACTGGACCTGCGCGCCAACAAGCGTGACACCTTGATCTCGCGTTTCAACGAGATCAGCCTGCCGGTCGGCAGCGGGCGCGGCCTGCCGCTGTCGCAGATCGCCACGCTTGAATACAGCTCGGAGCCGGGCATTCTGTGGCGCCGCAATCGCATGCCGGTGGTGACTGTCAAAGCCAATCTCTACGGTACCGTGCAGCCGGCCGAGGTGGTGGCTCAGCTGGCGCCGCAGATCGACAAGCTGCGCGCGACGCTGCCGCTGGGCTACCGCATCGAGGTGGGCGGCGCGGTGGAAGAGAGCGCCAAGGGCGGCAGCTCGGTGGCTGCCGGTGTGCCGCTGTTCCTGTTGGTGGTGCTGACGGTGCTGATGCTGCAGCTGCAGAGCTTCTCGCGCGTGGCCATGGTGGTGCTGACCGCGCCCTTGGGCATGGTCGGCGTGACCCTCGCACTGCTGCTCTTCAACAAGCCATTCGGCTTTGTCGCGATGCTCGGCACCATCGCCCTGTCGGGCATGATCATGCGTAATTCGGTGATTCTCATCGACCAGATCGTGCAGGACGAGGCGGCCGGCGTGCCGCGCTGGCAGGCGATTGTCGAAGCCACGGTACGCCGCTTCCGGCCGATCATCCTGACGGCCGCCGCGGCCATCCTGGCGATGATTCCGCTGACCCGCAGCGCCTTTTTCGGCCCGATGGCGGTGGCCATCATGGGCGGCCTGGCGGTGGCGACGGTGCTGACACTGTTCTTCCTGCCAGCGCTTTACGCCGCCTGGTACCGCACAAGAAAAGCATGAGCCAGCCGCGCACAACAGATACGGTCGCCGGGCAGGCAGGTTAGAATCGCGCAAAGCCACAATGAGGACGCATCATGGATTTTGAACAGGCCCGCTTTAACATGATCGAACAGCAGATCCGCCCCTGGGATGTGCTCGATCAGGACGTGCTCGACGCGCTGCGCATCGTCAAGCGCGAAGCTTTCGTCGCGCCGGAACGCCAGGCCCTGGCTTTCAGCGACATCGAACTGCCGATTGGCGGCGGTCAGAGCATGCTGGCGCCGAAGATCGAAGCGCGCGCCCTGCAAGCGCTGGCCGTGCGCCCCGGCGACAACATCCTCGAAATCGGTGCCGGTTCCGGCCACATGGCGGCGCTGCTGGCCTCGCGCGGCGCCTGGGTGCGCAGCATCGAGATCGATCCGCAACTGGTCAGCCTGGCAGCGAAGAACCTCGACCGCAGCGGCGTCGATAACGTCATCGTCGAAGAGGGCGATGGCCTGGCCGGCTGGGCCAGTGCTGCGCCCTACGATGTGATCATGGTCTCCGGCGCCGTGCTGGAGATCCCGCAAGTGCTGCTTGACCAGCTGCGCCCCGATGGCCGCCTGTTTGCCTTCGTCGGTTCGGCGCCGGTGCAGCAAGGCGTGCTGGTGCAGTGCCGCGGTGAAGGCCAGTTCGAACGCTATGGCGTGTTCGAAACCCTGGTGACGCCGCTGCGTTCCGCCCAGGTCGAGAGTTTTTCGTTCTGATGGCCGCCGTCAGCCAGTTGCCGGCCGCCGATCTGGCGGCCTGGTTGCAGGATGCGGGGCGTCCGCAGCCGGTCCTGCTCGATGTGCGCGAGCCGCACGAGTTCGCCTACTGTGCCATCGCCGGTTCGCAGTTGATGCCGATGGGTACGGTGCCTAGCGATATCGACAAGCTGGACCCCGAGGCCGAGATCGTCTGCATCTGTCACCACGGCATGCGCAGCCTGCAAGTGGCGATGTTTCTCAGCTCGCGTGGCTTCGACAAGGTCTTCAATCTCAGCGGTGGGGTGCATGCCTGGGCACAGCAGGTCGATCCGCAAATGCCGACCTACTGAAACGCTTGGCGGCCGTCATGGTGGAGCAGCAGGCAATGCACACGCTCAACGACTGTGCCGGGCATAGGTAGAGCCTGGACGGCTCAACGGAATCACCGCGACTTAAAGTCTTCAGAGCCTTCAGCAACTTTACCCAGTCCATCGAGCAGGAGACAGAGTGTTCATGAAACGCAGCGTGATGTTTGTGCTGGCTGCCTGCGTAGCCATGCAGGTGAATGCAGCGGATCTGCTGGAAATCTATCGTGATGCGCTGATCAACGACGCGCAGTTCGCCAGTGCCACGGCGCAGCTGACGGCGGGCAAGGAAAAGGGCCCGCAAGGCACCGCCAATATCCTGCCGACGGTCAATCTGAGTGGCAGCACGACCTACTCGAATGTCGATGCGACGCTGCCGAGCGAACGCAGCTACGGCTTCAACACCAATACCTATCAGCTCCAGCTGAGCCAGCCGGTGTTCCGCTGGCAGAACTGGATCAATTACAAGGAAGGCGCTTTGCAGGTCGCTGTGGCCGAAGCGCAGTTCCAGGCGGCGCGCAACGATCTGGCGCTGCGTGCAGCACAAAGCTATTTCGACGTGCTCTATGCACAGGACGTGCTGAGCTCGGTGCAGACCCTCAAGTTTGCGGCGGCCGAGCAGCTGCAGCTGGCCAAGAAGAGCTTCGAGGTCGGCACCGTCACCATCACCGACGTCAATGAAGCGCAGTCGAAGTTCGACCTCGCAGCTGCGCAGGAGATTGCCGCGCAGAGCGATCTGGAGGTCAAGCGTCAGGCGCTGAGCCTGCTCTCAGGCAAGCCGCCGCGTCCGCTGTCGGGCCTGCGTAACGGCGTGCAGATCATGCCGCCGACGCCGGCTGCGGTTGAAGCCTGGGTCAGCGCAGCAGAAAAGAACAATGCGGCCGTGCAGGCTTCGACGCTGAATCTGGAAATCGCCAAGCGCGATGTCGACAAGGCGCGTGCCGGCCATCTGCCGACCGTGGATGCCGTTGCTACCTACAGCAACAGCCACGCCGGCAATGGCAGCAGTGGTTCGCCTTCGCTGTCGCGCACGGCTGCGGTGGGCTTGCAGCTGACGGTGCCGCTCTACGCGGGCGGCGCCACGCAGTCCAAGGTGCGTGAAGCCATCGCACTGGCCGACAAGGCCACGGCCGATCTCGAAGCGCAGAAGCGCACCGCCACCCAGGCGGCACGCCAGGCCTTTGTTGGCGTCAGCAGTGGTGTGGCCCAGGTTCGCGGTTACGAGGCTGCCCTGGTCTCGGGCAAGAGCGCGGTCGAATCCAACAAGCTCGGTTACGAAGTCGGCGTGCGCATCAATATCGATGTGCTCAATGCCCAGAGTTCGCTGGCGGACACGCAGCAGAAACTGGCCAAGTCGCGCTACGACACCATCATGTCGCAACTCAAACTCAAGGCGGCGACCGGCGTCATCGAGAGCGCCGACATCGAAGGCGTCAATTCACTGCTCGATAAATAAGCTCAGCCGCGCATGAGCGGCCGCAGCAGCGCCAGCACGCGTGCCGTGGCGCCGCTGTGGCGGGCGCAGAATTCGCGCCCGGCGGCGCCCATCTGCGCGCGCAGCGTCGCTTGGGCGAGCACCGACAGCGCCACGCGCATGCCATCGAGCGGATCGCTGCAGCGGCGTGCGGCGCCCGCGGCGATAGCCAGTTCGGCGGCTTCGGCGAAGTTGAAGCTGGACGGGCCGATCATCACCGGCACGCCAGCGGCGCAGGCTTCGATCAGGTTCTGACTGCCGAAGGGCAGCCAGCTGCCGCCGATCAGGGCCACATCGGCCATGGCGTAATACGCCGCCATCTCACCCATGCTGTCACCCAGCCAGACGCGCACCTGCTCGCCGATCGGCTGCGCGCTGCTGCGCCGTGCCAGCACCAGGCCGCGTTGCGCAGCGAGCGTGGCGACTTCGTCAAAGCGCTGCGGATGGCGCGGCACCAGCACCAGCAGCACGCCGGGCGGCGCCAGCTGGCTAAAGGCGTCGAGCAGCAGGGCTTCCTCGCCGTCGCGTGTGCTGGCGGCCAGCAGAACCGGGCGCTGCACGCACCAGCTGCGAAAACGCGCTGCCGTCTCTGCCGTGCCGGCGGGAATTTCGACTTCGTACTTGATGTTGCCGCAGACCTGCACGGCGCGCCCGCCGGCCGCCCGCAGACGCTGCGCATCGGCCTCGCTTTGCGCGGCAATCTGCGCGAAGCCTGCGAAAGCCTCACGGCTGAGTCCGCCCAGACGTGCATAGCCGCGCGCCGAGCGGGCCGACAGGCGCGCATTGGCGAGCAGCATCGGCACGCCCAGGCGCTGTGCGGCGTGCATCAGATTGGGCCACACCTCGGTTTCCATGATGATGCCGGCCTCGGGCTGTACGCGGCGCAGGAAGCGGCGCGCCAGCCAGGGCAGGTCGTAGGGTAGCCAGCTTTGCTGCACGCGCTCGAACTTGCCGAACAGACTCTTGCCGGTGGCGCGGCCGGTCGGCGTCATGTGGGTGAGCAGGATGCGGTGCTCGGGATAGGCGGCGAGCAGGGCCTTGACCAGGGGTTCGGCGGCGCGCGTCTCGCCGACCGAGACGGCGTGCAGCCAGATCGTCGGCTGGCGGGTGGGCTCGATGCGCGCAAAGCGCTCGCCCAGCTGATGCAGGTATTCCGGCTGGCGGCGGGCGCGCCAGAGCAGGCGGCCGAGCACCAGGGGCATGCCCAGGGCCCACAGCAGGCTGTAGGCGAAGCGACTCAGGGCAGCCATGGGTGCAGGCTCGCCAGAACGCTGTCGACGGCGGGAATCTGCCCGATGCCGCCGAGGTTGATGGCCTGGCGGCCGCCATGTACGCCGGTCAGGGCCGGATCGGTGGACACCGCCAGGGCGACCACCGGACGGTCCAGCGCGGTGGCCAGATGGGTCAGGCCGGTATCGACACCGATCACGCAGTGCGCGCTCTGCAGCACGCTGGCCAGCTCGCTGAGGCTGGCACGCGGCGCGGCGACGGCGTCGGGAATCGCGGCAGCCAGGCGTGCAGCGCGTTCGAATTCACGCGCATTGCCGGCCGGCAGCACGCTGCGCAGGCCGCGTGCGGCGAGGGCGTGGCCCAGCGCGATCCAGTGCGCTTCAGGCCACAGCTTGTCGTCGCGGCTGGTGGCGGTGAGCAGGACGGCGTAGTCGCCGGTGGGCAGCCAGGCCGGCAGCGCTGCTGGCGCTTGCAGGCCGTAGCGCAGCGGCAGGTCGAGCGGGTATTCGCAGGCGGCGGCGGCCAGCCAGCGGTTGCGCTCGACAGCGTGCGCCGAGCGCGGAATCGCGTAACGGCAGTCGTAGGCCAGCGCTGCCAGGCCCTCGCGCGCCACGCCACGCGTGTAGCCGCAACGCAGGCCGCCGGCAAAACGGCTGATCAGCGCGCTTTTGACCAAGCCCTGGGTGTCGATGATGAAGTCGTAATACTGCTCGCCCAGTGCCCGGCGCGCGGCGCCGATTTCGCGCCAGGTGCGTCCCTGGGCCAGCGCCTTGCGCCAGCGCCGCAAGGCCACCGGAATGACCCGCCGCACGCCTGGATGGAGGCGCGGGATTTCGGCGAAGCTCTCCTCGACGACCCAGTCGATGGCCAGCTGCGGCCACATGCGGCGCAGATCGCTGACCACTGGCAGGTTGTGGATGACATCCCCCATCGACGAGGTTTTGACCAGAAGGACTGAGCGCATGAGGCGTAGCGGATGGGCTAGCGTAGAATGGCGGGCCACGGATTATATCGCCCTGCACCGTTCCCGATGGCCAAGAGCTCTGCAACGAATTCTGCTGAACCCTCCCACCAGCCGCTGTCGGCGGTGTTGATCACCCTCGATTGCGCCCACAGTCTGGGCGCCACCCTGGAGTCGCTGGCTTTTTGCAACGAGATCATCGTCGTCGATTCGGGCAGTGAGGACGGCACTCAGGCGCTGGCCGCATCTTTTGGTGCGCGGGTGATCAGCGAACCCTGGCGCGGCTTTGGGCCGCAGAAGCAGTTTGCCATCGACCAGGCGCGTCATGACTGGGTGCTGTGTGTCGATTCGGACGAGATCGTCACCCCGCAATTGCGCGACAACATGCTCAAGGCCCTGCGCCAGCCTGATTACAAGGCTTACGAGTTCCCGCGCTGCAATCGTTTCCTCGGCCGTTACCTGCGCCATGGCGAGGGTTACCCGGATCGCTCCTTGCGCCTCTTCAACCGCCAGCATGCGCGCTGGTCGGATGATGTGGTGCATGAAAAGGTGATCACCCTGGACGTGGTCGGTCAGCTCGAAGGTGACCTGCTGCACCACTCCGAGGAGAGCATCGAGAGCTATATGGCCAAGCAGAATCGCTACACCACGCTGGCCGCCGAAGCGCTTTACGCCGAAGGCACCGACCTGTCGCTGACCAAGCTGTTCCTCAGCCCGATGTTCCGTTTTATCAAGTTTTACTTCTTGCGCGGTGGCTGGCAGGACGGTTTGCCGGGTCTAATCCACATACTGATCGGTTGTTTCAATAGTTTCGCCAAGTACGCCAAGCTCTTCGAGTTTGTCCGCCGTGGCGAACGGCAGCAAGGCTGACGCATGCTCCTCGCCATTCTGATTGTGGCCTTCCTCGCGGCCTGGGGCGGCACCCTGCTGATGCGTCGCTACGCCTTGTCGCGCGCCATTCTCGATGTGCCCAATGCGCGCAGTTCGCATCGCGTGCCGACGCCGCGTGGCGGCGGCGTGGCCTTTGTGCTGGTGTTCCTGCTCGGCTTGCCACTGCTGTGGTGGTTGGAGTGGGTCTTGCCACGCACCGCGCTGGCGCTGGCCGTTGGCGGCAGTCTGGTGGCCGTGGTGGGCTTCATCGATGACCGCCGTTCGCTCTCCAGCCGCGTGCGCTTTGGCTGCCATCTGCTGGCGGCGGCGCTGGCGCTGGGCCTGCTCGGCGGCTGGCCGGTGCTGGAGCTGGGCGTGCGGGCGATTCATTGGGGCGCGCTGGGCTTTGTGATCGGCGTGCTGGCCATCGCCTGGTCGATCAATCTCTACAACTTCATGGACGGCATCGATGGCCTGGCCATTTCGCAGGCGGTGTTCATGGCGCTGGGAACCGCCCTGATCGTCCATCTGGCCGGTGGTGCCTCGTACCCGGCCCTGTTGCTGGCGGCTGCTTGCGGCGGCTTTCTGCTGCTCAACTGGCCGCCGGCCAAGATCTTCATGGGTGACGCCGGCAGCGGTTTTCTGGGCTTTGCCTTCGCGCTGCTGGCCCTGCGTTCGACGCTGGCGCAGCAGACCACCATCTGGCCCTGGCTGATTCTCTACGCGGTGTTCGTCGTCGATGCCAGCTTTACCCTGATCCGCCGCATGCTCAGCGGCCAGCGCTGGACCGAAGCGCACCGCAGCCATGCCTACCAGCACGCTGCGCAGCGCCTGGGCGCCCATCGTCCGGTGAGCTGCGCGGTGATCGCCATCAACCTGTTATGGTTGCTGCCCTTGGCCTGTGCGGCGCGGCAGTGGCCCGAGCAGGGCCCCTGGTTGTGCTTGCTGGCCTGGCTGCCCTTGCTGGGCTTGGCGGTGTATTGGCGGGCGGGCATACCCCAGCAGGCGTGATCTGCGGGCTCGACTAGAATGCCGCGCGATGCGGCCTTGCTTTTGTTTTGCGACGGAAAAATCTGATGAAAGTACTCGTGACCGGTGCTGCCGGGTTTATCGGCATGCATTGCTGCCAGCGCCTGCTGGCACGTGGCGATGTGGTGGTGGGCATCGACAATCTGAATGATTACTACGACCCACAGCTCAAGCTCGACCGTCTGGCGCAGATCGGCGATCAGGCGCGTTTCCGCTTCGAGAAACTCGACATCGCCGACCGCGAGGGCGTCGCCCGCCTGTTCGCGCAGGAAGGCTTTGATCGCGTCATCCACCTCGCTGCGCAAGCCGGTGTGCGCTACTCGATCCAGAATCCGCATGCCTATGCTGACAGCAACCTGCTCGGCTTCGTCAACATCCTCGAAGGCTGCCGCCACAACAAGGTGGCACACCTGGTGTATGCCTCCAGCTCCAGCGTCTATGGCGGCAATGTGAAGCAGCCCTTTGCCGAGCATGACAGCGTGGACCACCCGGTCAGTCTCTACGCCGCCACCAAGAAGGCCAATGAGCTGATGGCGCACACCTACAGCCACCTCTACGGCCTGCCGACCACCGGGCTGCGCTTCTTCACGGTGTATGGCCCCTGGGGCCGGCCGGACATGGCGCTGTTCCTGTTCACGCGGGCGATCCTCGAAGGGCGGCCGATCGACGTGTTCAACCACGGCCGCATGCGCCGCGACTTCACCTACATCGACGACATCGTCGAAGGCGTCATCCGCACCCTGGACCGCGCCCCCGAAGCAGATCCCACTTTCGACCACGCCATCGCCGACCCTTCGCGCTCGCACGCGCCCTACCGCGTCTTCAATATCGGTAATCAGGACCCGGTGGAGCTGATGGATTTCATCCAGGCCATCGAATCCGCCACCGGCCTGAGCGCCACCAAGAACTTCCTGCCCATGCAGGACGGCGACGTACCGGCAACTTTTGCGGATACCTTGGCCCTGACCGAATGGACCGGTCTCAAGCCTTCAACTTCGGTGAATGTCGGCGTACGGCGTTTTGTGGAGTGGTATCGGAATTATTACAGGATGTAAGCTTGTTTAAGGGGGGACGGCGAAAATCGCGGATGTTGTAGAATCGCCGGCTAAGCTGGGCAGTCAAAAATAAAAAACATAACGCGTACGACAAAGAAAAATGTTCAGCCGGAGGGTCCGTAGGAAGCGAATCTCCTGCGGTGCAGATCTGTGTGCGGCTGCCTTTGGCTGCCAATTGGGAGCGATCTTGAAAGCAGTCATTCTTGCAGGGGGCTTGGGTACGCGCATCAGCGAAGAGACCCACCTGAAACCTAAGCCCATGATCGAGATTGGTGGCAAGCCGAT
>NZ_JBDIVE010000011.1:0-155102 GCF_039631295.1 Uliginosibacterium sediminicola
CCGCGCGAAAGTAGGTCATCGTCAGACTACCCCACAACACAAAGCCCCTCTCACATCTACCGTGAGCGGGGCTTTGTTACTTCTGCTTCTGCATAAACAAGCCGCCTTGCCGCTCATGCAAGCGGCCATGAGCTGATGTTTGCTCGTTGGCTTGGCTGTGTAGATATAAAAAAACGCCCGGATGATTCCGGGCGTTTTTTATCAGCTGAGCTGAGTGCTTAACGGCTCAGGCTTTCACCGCAGTGGCTGCGGATGACCGGGAGCAGTTGGCCGAAGATCTTCGGCGAGCCGGCAATCACGTTGCCGCTCTCGAGGTATTCGCCTTCGCCGCCAAAGTCACTGACCAGGCCGCCTGCTTCGGAGACGAGCAGGGCGCCGGCGGCCATGTCCCAGGGCGCTAGGCCCATTTCAAAGAATGCGTCGGTGCGGCCGCAGGCGACGTAAGCGAGGTCCAGCGAGGCGGCGCCGGGGCGGCGCAGGCCGGCACTCTTCTGCGTCAGTTCGCGGAAGATGCCCAGATAGGCGTCGATGTGCTCGAACTGGCGATAGGGGAAGCCGGTGCCGATCAGCGCTTCCTGCAGCTTGGTGCGCTTGGCGACACGGATGCGGCGGTCGTTGAGGAACGCGCCCTTGCCGCGGCTGGCGGTGAACAGTTCGTTGCGATTGGGGTCATACACCACTGCATGCTGAACAACGCCGTTCTGGGCGATGCCGATCGAGACGGCGTATTGCGGGAAGCCGTGGATGAAGTTGGTGGTGCCGTCGAGCGGGTCGATGATCCACTGGAATTCGCTCGCCGAGGCGCCCTCAGAGTGGCCGGACTCCTCTGCTAGAATGCCATGCTCCGGATACGCTTCGCGGATGATGTCGATGATGGCCGCTTCTGCCGCTTGGTCGACTTCGGTGACGAAATCGTTGGCTTGTTTGGTACGAACCTCGATGAGGTCCAGATCGAGGGACGCGCGATTGATGATGGTCGCGGCGCGTCGTGCTGCCTTGATGGCAATGTTCAGTATCGGATGCATGGCTTCTTTTGAATGAGCGATGGCGCCAGGCCGTTGCCTTTTGCCTTTGGAAACCACTAATTATATGACGGATCGTCCGGCTTTGAGCCGTGTTCGGGTGGTGCTTGTGCAAGCAAGCCATCCCGGCAATATCGGCGCCGCTGCGCGCGCCATGAAAACCATGGGTTTGTCCTCGCTTTGGCTGGTGCAGCCGAAGTCTTTTCCCGATGCGGAGGCCAGCGCGCGCGCGTCTGGGGCGACCGACGTGCTTGAGGCAGCCCAGGTCGTCAGCACGCTGACCGAGGCCTTGCAAGGCGTCACCCTGGCCGCTGCGCTGACGTCGCGCCGCCGTGAATTGTCCTTGCCAGCGCAGTGGTCGCGCGAAGCGGCACAGACCCTGGCGAGCCGCGCCGAGCATGGCGAGGAGGTGGCCCTGGTGTTCGGCAACGAAACCTACGGCTTGTCCAACGAGGATCTGCGGGTCTGCCAGCTGCCGGTGATGATTCCCGCCAATCCGGCCTACAGCTCGTTGAATCTGGGCGCTGCGGTGCAGGTGATGAGTTACGAGATCAGTATGGCGCTCGCTACGCCGGCTGCGCTGCCTGTCTATGGCGAGCCGCTGGCGACCGTGGATGAGGTCGAGGCGCTGATGGCGCATATCGAGCGGGCGACGACGGCGACAGGCTTTTTCAACCCCGCCAATCCGAAGCGCCTGATGCCGCGCCTGCGTCGCATGTTCGGCCGGATCGCGCTGGAGCGGGATGAAGTGAACATCCTGCGCGGCATGCTGAATTTCTTCGAGCGCCCCTTGCCCGGCAGCGCGGCCAGTACAATTGCAGCCCCCACCCGCGACGACGGGAAAGCGTAAAAGGAAAATCATGTTTGCCCATCTGCGTGAAGACATCAACAGCGTTCTGTCGCGCGATCCTGCCGCGCGCAGCAAGCTGGAGGTCTTGACGTGTTACCCGGGCATCCATTCGCTGTTCATGCATCGCATTGCGCATGCCTTGTGGCGGCGCGGCTTTGTCTGGCTGGCGCGCAGCGTGTCGGTGTTCGGCCGCTGGTGGACCGGGATCGAGATTCACCCGGGCGCGCGCATTGGTCGCCGCGTCTTCATCGATCACGGCACGGGTGTGGTGATCGGCGAGACAGCGGAAGTTGGCGACGACTGCACCATTTACCAGGGCGTGACCCTGGGCGGCACTTCACTGTATCGCGGCGTCAAACGTCATCCGACCCTGGAGGCGGGCGTTGTGGTCGGTGCAGGCGCCAAGGTGTTAGGCGGTTTTACCGTCGGTGCGGGGGCCAAGATCGGCTCCAATGCCGTGGTGACCAAGCCGGTGCCGGCGGGGGCGACGGCGGTCGGCATTCCGGCGCGCATCATCGAGCCCAAGGGGGCTGAGCGCGAACAGAGTGCCGACGTGCAGCAGTTCTCTGCCTACGGCGTGACGCGCGACATGGACGACCCGTTGTCGCGTGCGATACACGCCTTGCTCGACCACGCCGCCGAGCAGGACAAGCGCATCGACGCCCTGGTTGCCCGTCTGAAGGCGGCAGGGCTGTGCGCTGAAGGCGATGATCCGGGCTGTCCGCAGCCCTTCGATCACGACTATCTGTCGAAAATCGTCGACTGAGCCGCCCTCTGGCGAATCCTTGACTGTTTTGCTCGGGTATTGCATACTTGACAAAAATGATCGGGTATTTCCCCGCTCGTCGCGCAAGCACCCACAACAGAACCGTTATTCCTGGAGCAAGACATGAGGCTGACCACCAAAGGACGCTTTGCCGTGACGGCAATGATCGACCTGGCGCTGCGCCAGAGTGAAGGCCCCGTGACTTTGGCGGGGATCAGCGAACGCCAGGGTATTTCCCTCTCCTATCTGGAACAGCTGTTCGGCAAGCTGCGCCGTCACGAGCTGGTGTGCAGCGTGCGCGGCCCCGGCGGCGGTTACACGCTGGCGCGCGCAACGGATCTGATCTCGGTGGCCGATGTGATCATTGCGGTCGATGAACCGCTCGATGCCACGCAGTGCGGCGGCAAAGAGGATTGCCGTGACGAAGGGCGCTGCATGACGCACGATCTCTGGTCCAACCTCAACAAGCGCATGTTCGAATATCTGGCGTCGGTCTCGCTGGCCTCGCTGGTCGAGCAGCAGCGCGAGCGTCTGGCCTGCAAGCCGCACCAGGAAATCGTGTTCCGCGAAGCCCGTGATTGCGTCAGTGTCGCCTCCTTCGAGGCGCAGGCCTGAGTCGTGAGCGACGCCATGTTCGCCCCCTGCTATCTGGACTGGAACGCCAGCACGCCGCTCGATGCGCGTGTGCTGGAGGCCATGCTGCCGTATTTGCGCGAGCGCTTCGGCAATGCCTCCAGCCGCCACGAGTACGGTCGTCAGGCGCGCGATGCGATCAGCCGCGCACGCCAGCAGGTGGCGGCAGCCGTTTGCGCGCACGAGACGCAGGTGGTGTTCACGAGCGGTGGTTCGGAGGCGAACAATCTGTTCATCAAGGGCGCCGCGGCTGTGCAGCGTGCCGGCGTGATCGCCATTGGCGCCACCGAGCACCCTTGCGTGCGCCAGCCGGCTTTGCAGTTGCAGGGACGGGGCTGGTCGCTGCAGTACCTGGCCGTCGATGCGGCAGGGCGGCTGGATCTGGCGGCGGCCGCGCAATTGATCAAGACGCAGCATCCGGCCCTGGTGTCGCAGATGCTTGTCAATAATGAAACCGGTGTTGTCCATGACGTGGCGGCGCTGGCTGAACTGGCACGCACGGACGGCGCGAGCTTGCACTGTGACGCGGTGCAAGCGCTGGGCAAGCTGCCGGTCGATTTTCGCGCGCTGGGTGTGCAGGCGATGACTTTATCGGCGCACAAGATCGGCGGGCCGATTGGTGCGGGTGCCCTGGTGCTCGACAAGCGTCTGGAATTGCAGCCGCAGATCAGCGGTGGCGGGCACGAGCGCGGTGTGCGCTCCGGCACCGAGAATGTCGCTGCCATTGTCGGTTTCGGCCTGGCCTGCGAATTGGCCAACAGCGAGCTGGCGGCACGCTCGGCGAACATGCGCGCTGCGCGCGAGCTGCTCGAAGGCAGCCTGGTCGCACTGGGGGCCGAGTTGTTCGGCGCGCAGGCTGAACGGGTGCCGAACACCAGTTATTTCGCCTTCGCACATATCGACGGTGAAACCCTGGTCGGCAAGCTGGATCGCGCAGGGTTTGCAGTGGCGAGCGGCGCGGCCTGTTCGAGTACCAGCACCGAGCCTTCGCGCACCTTGCTGGCGATGGGGGTGGCGCCCGAGCTGGCGCGTGGCGCCGTGCGTGTGAGCCTCGGGCCGACGACGGCGCTGGCCGATGTGAAACGATTTGTGGATGTGTTGCGGGAGACTGTCGGGCAGCTCAGAAGCCTGACAGCAGTGAGTGTCTAGTGCAGCAGACTGAATGCAGATGGAGTCAAACATGAAGTTCCCGATTTACCTGGATTATTCCGCGACGACGCCGGTCGATCCGCGCGTGGCCGAGAAGATGATTCCCTGGCTGACCGAGCAGTTCGGCAATCCGGCGAGCCGTTCGCACGCCTATGGCTGGGATGCTGAAGCCGCCGTCGAGAAGGCGCGTGAAGAGGTGGCCGCCCTGGTCGGTGCCGATGCACGTGAAATCGTGTGGACCTCGGGCGCGACCGAATCGAACAACCTGGCGATCAAGGGCGCGGCGAATTTCTACGCAGCCAAGGGCAAGCACCTGATCACGCTGAAGACCGAGCACAAGGCTGTGCTCGACACCATGCGCGAGCTGGAGCGCCAGGGCTTTGAAGTGAGCTATCTGGACGTGCAGGAAAACGGCCTCATTGATCTTGAGGTGTTCAAGGCTGCGCTGCGCCCGGACACCATCCTCGTCTCGGTGATGTTCGTGAACAACGAGATTGGCGTGATTCAGCCGATTGCCGAGCTGGGCGAGATCTGCCGCGCACGCGGCATCATCTTCCACGTCGATGCGGCGCAAGCGACCGGCAAGGTGGCGATTGATCTGGAAACGCTCAAGGTCGACCTGATGTCCTTCTCGGCACACAAGACCTATGGCCCCAAGGGCATCGGCGCGCTGTACGTGCGGCGCAAGCCGCGTGTGCGCATCGAAGCGCAGATGCATGGCGGCGGTCACGAACGCGGCATGCGCTCGGGCACGCTGGCGACACACCAGATCGTCGGCATGGGCGAAGCCTTCCGCATTGCACGCGAAGAAATGGTGGTCGAAAACCAGCGCATCGGCGCGCTGCGTGATCGCCTGCTCAAGGGCCTCTCGGATCTGGAAGCGACCTTCATCAATGGCGACCTCGAACACCGCGTGCCGCACAACCTCAATATGAGTTTTGCGTATGTCGAAGGCGAGTCGCTGATCATGGCGATCAAGGATGTGGCCGTCTCTTCGGGTTCGGCGTGTACCTCGGCCTCGCTGGAACCGTCCTACGTGCTGCGTGCGCTGGGCCGCGAGGATGAACTGGCGCACAGCTCGATCCGCTTTACCATCGGCCGCTTCACGACCGAGGAAGACATCGACTACACCATCAAGCTGCTGCACGCCAAGATCGGCAAGCTGCGCGAGTTGTCGCCTTTGTGGGACATGTTCAAGGAAGGCATCGACTTGAGTTCGGTGCAATGGGCCGCACATTGATTAACTGACAGGGCGTGGCGAGTCGGCAGTGGGGAATGGCGAAAAGCGGACATGTGACGTTTTTTCCACTCCCGACTCCCCGCTCTCCACTCCCGGACTTGGAGTAGAAAATGGCATATAGCGAAAAAGTTCTGGACCACTACGAAAACCCGCGCAATGTCGGCGCGTTTGACAAGTCCGACAGCGAAGTGGGCACCGGCATGGTCGGCGCACCGGCCTGCGGCGACGTGATGAAGCTGCAGATCAAGGTCAATCCCGTCACGGGCTTGATCGAAGACGCCAAGTTCAAGACCTATGGCTGCGGTTCGGCCATTGCATCGAGCTCGCTGGTGACCGAATGGGTCAAGGGCAAGACGCTCGACGAAGCGGTCAACATCAAGAACACGCAGATCGCCGAAGAGCTGGCGCTGCCGCCGGTCAAGATCCACTGCTCGATTCTGGCCGAAGATGCCATCAAGGCAGCGGTCGATGACTACAAGAAGAAGCACGCGTAAGAAACGAGGTGGCAGCATGTCAGTTACATTGAGTGAAGCAGCAGCCAAGCACGTCAGCAAATACATTGCCAAGCGTGGCAAGGGCGTCGGTGTGCGTCTTGGCGTCAAGACCACCGGTTGCTCGGGCATGGCCTACAAGCTGGAGTATGCAGACGAGGCGCTGGCTGACGATGTGGTTTTCGACAGTCACGGCCTGAAAGTTTTTGTCGATCCGAAGAGCCTGCCCTACATCGACGGCACGGAACTTGATTTCGTCCGTGAGGGGCTCAACGAGGGCTTCAAATTCAACAATCCCAACGTCAAGAACGAGTGTGGTTGTGGTGAATCTTTCAACGTCTGATTACTGACAGGTGTGCACCCCAGGGTGCGCGGGATGCGATGCAGGATTATTTTTCCCTTTTTCAGATTCCCGAGCAGTTCGCGCTCGAACGCGCCACGCTCGAAGCGGCCTACCGCAATGTGCAGGCACAGGTACATCCGGACCGCTTTGCTGATCGCTCTGAAGCCGAACGTCGCGTCGCCATGCAATGGGCGACGCATGCCAACGAGGCTTACCGCGCACTGAAAAACCCGATCGAACGCGGCCGCTACCTGCTCAAGCGGCGCGGCGTCGAAATCGATGCCGAGCGCAACACGGCGATGTCACCGGCCTTCCTGATGCAGCAAATGGCCTGGCGCGAAGCGGTGGAAGAGGCGGCCGGCAAGTTCGACGCGCTGAGCCGTCTGGAGCAGGAACTGCGTCGCGACGAGGGCGTCATGCTCGAAGACCTGCAGCGCTCGCTCGATGTCTCATCCGATTTGCCGGCCGCCGCCGAACTGGTGCGCCGGCTGATGTTCATGGAAAAGCTGCGCAGCGAGATTGATGACGCGCTGGCGCAGCTCGAAGGCTGATCAAACACAATGGCGCTTCTGCAACTCTCCGAACCGGGCGAATCGACGGCCCCGCACCAGCATCGGCTGGCGGTCGGTATCGATCTGGGGACGACCAATTCTCTGGTGGCGACTGTTCGCCACTCGATTCCTGAATGTATTGCTGACGAAGATTGCGGCATCTTGCTGCCATCGGTCGTGCGTTATCAGCGTCAGGGCGCTGTAGTGGGCAAGGCGGCGCTGGCGGTAGAAGCCAGCGATCCGCGCAATACCATTGCCTCGGTCAAGCGCCTGATGGGGCGCAGCTTCGCTGATGCCGATGCCGCCATGCGCGCGCGTTACGACCTGGTCGAAGGCAAGGGCATGGTGCGCATCAATACCGTCACCGGGCAGCGCAGCCCGGTGGAAGTCTCGGCTGAAATCCTCAAAGTGCTGCGCGACCGCGCCGAGCAAAGCCTGGGCGGCGATCTGGTGGGCGCGGTGATCACCGTGCCGGCCTATTTCGACGACGCCCAGCGCCAGGCCACTAAAGATGCTGCCAAGCTTGCCGGCCTCAATGTGCTGCGCCTGCTCAATGAACCGACGGCCGCGGCGATTGCCTACGGCCTCGACGAAGCCGCCGAGGGCGTGTATGCCGTCTTCGATCTGGGTGGCGGCACTTTTGACTTCTCGATTCTCAAGCTCTCGCGCGGCGTCTTCGAAGTGATGGCCACCAGCGGTGATTCCGCGCTGGGCGGTGACGATTTCGACGAAGCGCTGGCGCAATGGCTGCATCGCCAGGTTGGCGGTGCCGATCTCGACTGCGGCGCCAATCGCGCCCTGCTGGCCGAAGCGCGACGCGTCAAGGAAGCGCTGAGCACGCAGCCGACGGTGCTGGCCAAGGTGCCCCTGGTCGGTGGCGAAGCACGCGCAGTGAGCGTGAGCGTGGCCGATTTCCAGCAGCTCACCCAGGCCCTGGTCGAGCGCTGTCTGACTCCGGTGAAGATCGCGCTGCGCGACGCTGCGCTCTCTGTGGCCGAGATCCAGGCCGTGGTGCTGGTTGGCGGCGCGACGCGCATGCCGCATCTGCGCGCAGCCGTGAAAAACTTTTTCGGTCGCGAACCTTTTACCGACATCGACCCGGACAAGGTCGTCGCCATCGGTGCGGCGGTGCAGGCCAATGTGCTCGCCGGCAATCGCCGGCCGGGTGAAGACTGGCTGCTGCTCGATGTGATCCCGCTGTCGCTGGGCCTGGAAACGATGGGTGGCCTGGTCGAGAAGATCGTGCCGCGCAATGCCACCATCCCGGTTGCCAAGGCGCAGGAATTCACCACCTTCAAGGACGGCCAGACCGCCATGGCGATCCACGTCGTGCAGGGCGAACGCGAGCTGGTCAGCGATTGCCGCTCGCTGGCGCGCTTTGAACTGCGCGGTATTCCGCCGATGGTGGCGGGCGCCGCACGCATCCGCGTGACCTTCCAGATCGATGCTGACGGCTTGCTGTCGGTCAGCGCACGCGAACAGACTTCGGGCGTGGAAGCCAATGTCATCGTCAAGCCCAGTTATGGCCTGACCGATGAAGAAGTCGCCGGCATGCTGCGCGCCGGCTTCGATTACGCCAGCGACGACATGAAAGCCCGCGCCCTGCGCGAGCAACAGGTCGACGCGGATCGTCTGATCGACGCCACGCGTCAGGCCCTGGCAGAAGATGCCGATCTGCTGTCGCTGGCCGAAGCCCAGCGCATCGACGCAGGCATCAACGCACTGCTGCAGGTACGCAGCGGCAGCGACCATCTACTCATCAAGAGTGCAATCGAGAGCTTGTCCGCTGCGACCGCCGATTTCGCGGCGCGTCGCATGGACAAGGCCATCCGCCGCGCGCTGACCGGCAGCCGCGTCGACAAGCTGGAAATCTGAAAACATGACCCAAATCGTGGTTCTGCCCCATGTCGAATTGTGTCCGGACGGCGCGGTGATCGAAGCGGCCGCCGGTGAATCGATCTGCGACGCGCTGCTCGACAACGGCATCGATATCGAACACGCCTGCGAGAAGTCCTGCGCCTGTACGACCTGCCACGTCATCGTGCGCGAAGGCTTCAATGCGCTGGAAAGCGCCGACGAGCTCGAAGAAGACATGCTCGACAAGGCCTGGGGCCTGGCGCCCAATTCGCGCCTGTCCTGCCAAGCCATCGTCACCGACACGCCGCTGGTGGTCGAGATCCCGCGCTACACCATCAACCTGGCCAGCGAAGGCGGCGGCCACAAGAAATAACACCGCAGCAGAGGATTTGCACAATGAAGTGGACAGATACGCTGGATATCGCCATCGAACTGGCGGAGGCTCATCCCGAGGTCGATCCGGCCAAGGTCAATTTCGTCGAACTGATGAAGTGGACCATGGCGCTGCCGGGCTTTGACGACGATCCCAAGCGCTGCGGCGAACGCATCCTCGAAGCCATCCAGGCCGCCTGGATCGAAGAGGCCGCCTAAAGCGCTGCAGCGCGCCAAGCGCTGATGCGTGGGCTGATCTGCAAAAGACGCTTGCAAGTTTTGCGACTACTGTATATAAATACAGTACTGCAACTTTGCGACGTCCTACAGCATGGATCAGCTTACTTCCCGCCAGCGGGAAATCCTCGATTTTATTCGCGCCACGCTTGAAGAGCGTGGTTCGCCCCCGACGCGACTCGACATCTGCGCGGCTTTCGGCTTCGCATCGCCCAACGCGGCGGAAGCGCACCTGAAAGCGCTGGCCAAAAAAGGCGCCATCGCACTCGAAGCCGGCGCCTCGCGTGGCATCCGCCTGATGGAGTCGCTGGGTCTGCCGATCGTCGGCCGTGTTGCAGCCGGTTCCCCCATTCTCTCCGAAAGTTCGATCGACGCCCATGTGCGCGTCGATCCGGCCATGTTCGCCCCGCGTGCCGACTTCCTGCTGCGCGTGCGCGGTCTGTCGATGATCGAAGTCGGCATTCTCGAAGGCGATCTGCTCGCTGTGCATCGCACGAGCGAAGTGCGTGACGGCCAGATCATCGTTGCCCGTGTCGATGACGAGGTCACCGTCAAGCGCCTGCGCCGCAGCAATGGCCTGGTCGAGTTATTGCCCGAGAACCACACGATGCAGCCCATCGTGGTGGACCCGCAGCGCCAGTCCCTGAGCATCGAAGGTCGCGTGGTTGGCCTGATCCGCGACGAATTCAGTTTCACTTAATCCCCATCTACTGCCGAGAGCCGCAACATGAAACCCTTCCTCAATGCCTGCAAAAGTATCGTCCCCCAATCGGCCCGTCTGACCGCTCGCGCAGCGGCGGAACATGCCCTGGCGCTGGCCATGCTCGATGTGCTGCAAAGACGTGGTCGCAGCTACGGCCTGCTGGCCATGTACGAAGAGTCGCGCCTGTCGGCGCCGCGCTGAACGCGAGCGTTTTTCGCAATGCATGAATGGCACTGCCTGCTCTGCAACTCTCCGAAGTGCTGTCGCGTCAGGACATCTGGCGCGGCGACAGGCTGGCAGTGCGCGATGGTGCAGCGGAGTCCAGCGGTTTTGATGCGCTGGATGCCGAGCTGCCGGGCAAGGGTTGGTCAACTGGCGCTCTGACCGAACTCTTGCCCACCCAGACCGGCGTGGGTGAGCTTGCCTTGTTGTGGCCCGTGCTGGTGCGTCTGTCACGCAGCGGCTGGCTGGCCCTGGTGGCGCCGCCGTATCTGCCGTTTGCGCCCGCCTGGGCCGAGCTCTCGCTCGAACATCTGTGGTGGGTGCGTGGCGTGTCGGCGCAAGAGGCGGCCTGGGTCACCGAGCAGATGCTGGCCAGCGGAGCATTTGCCGCCGTGCTGAGCTGGCTGCCCCAGGTGGAGAGCGCACAGATGCGTCGCCTGCAGCTGGCCGTCGAAGGCCGGCGTAGCCTGGCTTTCGTGATGCGCGCGCCGACGGCGGCACGCAGTGCCTCGCCTGCGCCTTTGCGCCTTCAACTGGCGGCGGCCGGGGCTGGGGCCTTGTCGGTGCAGATTCTCAAACGGCGTGGCCCACCACGTCCCGAACCGCTGTTGCTGGCGGTGCCAAGACCGCTGCGCGGCATGCGCCTGAAAGCGCCTCATCATGCTGTGGCTGGCCCTTTATTTTCCACGCTTCGCACTGGAAGTTTTTCCGTCTGAACAGCCCGATTGGCCCGCTGTGGCGGTGTGGCGTGAGCGTGTCTGCGCGCTGAATCCTGCAGCAGCGCAGGCGGGCATCGCCCTAGGCCAGCGCCTGTCGAGCGCGCTGGGCCTGGCGCCAGGCTTGCGCGTCCGTTCCCGTGAGACGGCGCGCGAGGCGGCCGCGCTCTACGGCCTGGCGTGTTGGGCCGGACGCTTCACGCCACAGCTGTGCATGCAGTCAAACGATTGCATGTTGCTCGAAGTGGCGGGCTGCGAGCGGCTGTTCGGCGGCTACGAAAAATTGCGTCAGGCGGCCTTGCAGGCTTTGTTTGAGCAGGGCTGGAGCGTGCGCAGCGCGCTGGCGCCGACGCCCTTGGCCGCTTACTGGCTGGCGTTGGCGGGAGATGAGCAAAGCGTGTTCGATCTGCCACAGCTGCCCGCCGCACTGGCACCGCTGCCTTGCGCAGTACTCGGTCTGGACGAGGCGCGCAGCAAGCTGTTGCGGGCGATTGGTGCGCAGTGCTTGCAAGATGTGCTGGCTTTGCCGCGCGCCGGGCTGGCGCAGCGCCTGGGTGCCGAGTTCAGCGTGCTGCTGGCGCGTGCCCTGGGCGAAGTGCCAGATCTGCGCGCCCACTTTGTGTTCCCCGAGCATTTTCTGCAGCGCATCGAACTGGGTGCGGCGATCAGCCAGACCCAGGCCTTGCTCTTTGTCGCCCGCCGTCTGGTCTCGGCCTTGAGCGGCTGGCTGGCGGTGCGCATGCGCGGCATTCGCGAATGCGTGCTGCTGCTTGAACACGCTGACCGCACCCAGACGCGCTTGCCGCTGCGCTTCAGCGAAGCGACGCGTGACATCGCGCGCATCGAGCGGGTGCTGCGCGAGTCGCTCGAACGCCTGGTGCTGCGCGCCAGCGTCGAGTATCTGGCTTTGCAGGCGGAAGAAGCCGAACTGCTGACGCCATCCAGCGCAGCCTTGTTTGGCGAGCTGCCCGGCAGCGCCTTGCCGCCGCTGATTGATCGCTTGCGCGCCCGCTTGGGCGACGCCGCGGTGTGCGGTTTGCAAGCGCTGCCCGCACATCGCCCGGAACTGGCCAGCGCCAGTACGAGCCGACCCGCACCGCGCCAGACGCCGGTCATGGCGCAGCGGCCGCGCTGGCTGCTGGCGCGACCTCTGCCTTTGCCGGAGATCGCCGGCGCGCCGCAGCGCGATGGTCCGCTGAACTTGCTCGCCGGGCCGGAGCGCATCGAAAGTGGCTGGTGGGATGCGGGCGAAGCCGGCGCGCTGGGCGAATTGCGGCGCGATTACTTTGTCGCCCTGACACGACGCGGTGAATGCCTGTGGGTGTTCCGTGACGCCGAGGGTTGGTTCCTGCATGGCTTTTTCGCCTGAGGCGCGCATGCTGCCCGATTACGCCGAGCTGCATTGCCTCTCCAATTACTCCTTCCTGCGCGGTGCCTCGCATGCCGAGGAGCTGGTGCAGCGCGCGCATGCGCTGGGCTATCAGGCGCTGGCGATTACCGATGAGTGTTCGCTGGCGGGCGTGGTGCGCGCCTGGGCGGCGCATCGCGCCTTGCCGCCGGGCGCGCAGCTGCAACTGATCATCGGCAGCGAGCTGCGCCTTGCCTGCGGACTCAAGCTGGTCCTGCTGGCGCGCTCGCGAGCGGGCTATGCCAATCTCAGCGCGCTGATTACCCTGGGGCGGCGGCGCGCCGAGAAGGGCGCTTACAGCCTCTCGCGCGGGGATCTCTCCGGTTTGCCGCCGATCGAGGCGGTGCCCGATTGTCTGGCGCTGTGGCTGCCCGATGCGCAGCTGGCGCAGGAGGCGCTCTGCGAACAGGCCCTGTGGGTCGCGCAGCGTTTTGCCGGCCGCGCCTGGATTGCCGCCGAACTGCTCTGCGGTGCTGACGACGCGCTGTGGATCGAGCGCCTGCAGGCGCTGGCCCGCCACGCCGGCTTGCCGCTGGTGGCCAGCGGGGACGTGCACATGCACCTGCGTGCGCGGCGCAGCCTGCAGGACGTGCTCACCGCGCTGCGCCACAATTGCTCGGTGTTCGAGGCGGGGCATGCCTTGTTCCCGAATGCCGAACGCCATCTGCGCACGCGTTTGCGTCTGGCGCGCCTGTATCCGCCGGACTGGCTGGCCGAAACCTTGAAGGTGGCGCAGCAGTGCCAGTTCAGGCTCGACGAGCTGCGCTACGAGTATCCCGATGAAGTCGTGCCGCCGGGGCATACGGCAGCGAGTTTCCTGCGCCAGGAAGTCGAGGCGGGCCTGCGCCGTCGTTACCCGGCCGCCCTCCCGGCGGCGGTGCGGCAAACGCTGGAGCACGAATTACAGCTGATCAGCGAGCTGAATTTCGAAGCCTATTTCCTCACCGTCTATGACATCGTCTGCTTCGCCCGCAGTCAGGGCATTCTGTGTCAGGGGCGCGGCTCAGCCGCCAATTCGGCGGTGTGCTACGCCCTGGGCATTACCGAGGTCGATCCCTCGCGCTCGGCCTTGCTGTTCGAGCGCTTCATTTCCAAGGAGCGCGGCGAGCCGCCGGACATCGATGTCGACTTCGAACACGAGCGGCGTGAAGAGGTCATCCAGTATCTCTACCGCAAATACGGTCGCGGCCGCGCCGCGCTGGCCGCTGCGCTGATCACCTATCGTACGCGTAGTGCCTTGCGCGACGCCGGGCGGGCGATGGGTTTTGGCCGCGCGCAGATCGATGCGATCACCAAATCTCTGGCCTGGTGGGACAGCCGCGAGCAAATGCCCGAGCGCTTCGCCCAGGCCGGCTTGCAGCCCGACAGCCCGCGGGTGCAGAAGTGGCTGCAGATCGCTGAGAGCCTGCGCGGATTTCCACGCCACCTCTCGCAGCATGTCGGTGGCTTTGTCATCTCGCGCGGGCCGCTGTCGCACCTGGTGCCGATTGAGAACGCGGCGATGCCTGAGCGCAGCGTCATCCAGTGGGACAAGGACGATCTCGAAGCGCTGGGCCTGCTCAAGGTCGATGTGCTGGCGCTGGGCATGCTCTCGGCGATTCGCCGTACGCTGGCGCTGATCAGCGCCCAGCGCGGCCAGCCGCTGCGCATGCAGGATATTCCGCCGGAAGATCCGCAGACCTACGCGATGATTTCGGCGGCCGACACGGTCGGCGTGTTCCAGATTGAATCGCGGGCGCAGATGAGCATGCTGCCGCGCCTGCGCCCGCAGAGTTTCTACGATCTGGTGATCGAGGTCGCCCTGGTGCGCCCCGGGCCGATCCAGGGCGATATGGTGCATCCTTATCTGCGGCGGCGGCAGGGCATCGAAGCGGTGACGTATCCGAGCAAGGAGGTCGAAAGCGTATTGAGTCGTACCCTGGGCGTGCCGATTTTCCAGGAGCAGGTCATGCAGTTGGCAGTCGTCGCGGCTGGTTTCACGCCCGGCGAAGCCGATGCCTTGCGGCGTGCCATGGCCTCCTGGCGGCACAAGGGCAAGCTGGAGCAATTCCAGCAGAAACTGGTGCAGGGCATGCTGGACAATGGCTATGCATTGTCATTCGCGCAGGCGCTGTGCCGCCAGATCGAAGGCTTTGGCGAATACGGATTCCCCGAATCCCACGCAGCGAGCTTCGCACTGCTGGTTTATGCCTCAGCCTGGCTCAAGCGTCACGAGCCCGCCGCCTTTCTGGCCGGCATGCTCAACAGCCTGCCGATGGGCTTTTACTCAGCTTCGCAGCTGATTCAGGATGCGCGGCGCCATGGCGTCGAGGTTCGCGCGGTCGATGTGCGTTACAGCGCTGCGGCCAGCACGCTGGAGCAGGGCGCGGTCAGGCTGGGGCTGCACTGCGTCAAGGGCTTGTCGCCTGCGGTGGCCGAGCGTCTGGTCCAGGCCCGTGCGCAGGGCCCGTGGTGCGATCTCGCCGATCTTGCTCGACGCGCCGCCTTGTCGCGGCGCGATCTCGATCTGCTGGCCGCCGCCGATGCGCTCAAAGCGTTGGCTGGCCACCGTCATCAGGCGGCCTGGCAGGCGGCGGTCGCCAGCGCTCAAGCGGATCTGTTTGCCGCGCTGCCGCTGGCTGAGGCGCCGGTGTTGCTTACCGCGCCCAGTGAAAGCGAAGATCTGCGCGCCGACTACGCCAGCATGGCGCTGAGCCTGGGGCGCCACCCGCTGGCCTTGCTGCGCACGCGGCTGCAGGCGCAGCGCTTTGTCGATGCGCAAGTTCTGCGCGGCAGCGCTGACCGCAGCTTGCTCCGCGTAGCCGGGCTGGTCACCGGCCGGCAGCGCCCGGGAACTGCCAGCGGCGTGATTTTCGTAACCCTTGAAGACGAATTCGGCATGGTCAATGTAGTGGTCCACGCGCCGCTGGCCGAACGTCAGCGGCGGGAACTTCTCGCCAGTTCGCTACTCGGAGTCTTCGGTCAGGTTCAGCGTGAAGCCGACGTTGTTCATCTGATCGCCAAGCGACTGGTCGATCTTTCGCCTTGGCTGGGCGAACTGACGCTCAAGAGTAGGGACTTTCACTGAGATCCGGAATTTGCATCCCCAAAAATGCTAAATTCGCACAAAGCAGTAGTTGTCAGACAGCCTGTTTTTGTGCGACGCAGCGTAATTTTGCATTTCGGACTCGGATTTGATCTCGGCGCGCTTCGTCCTGAATTTTGAATGCATAACTGTTTTCTGCGGGAAATCCCTTAAAACCTAAAGACTTGCATGGCTATAAGGATTTTTGATTTTCATATAGAAAGAATTGAGAATTTTTGCGATAAAAGTTCTTGCGTCGCACAAAGCAGATCGCCATAATTCAAACCGTACACAGATTGCTGCTGAACAACTGTTAGCAGGAATCTTCCCAGTGTCTCCTCCACCCTCCTCCTTTGGTGTGGACTTGGCGCAGCTCCAACCGAGCTGCGTTTTTTTTTTTGCCTTTTTGAGCCGGGCCCGTTGCGCTTGGCTCCTGGCTACGCACTAAGTTCTTGACCGTAGGCCTTCCTTCAAAATATAATTGCCGGCTCTCTGCGTATGCGGAGGGCTCTCGTTTTGCTGTGCGCTGTCTGCAGTGCCTGGCAAAGCCACAACAACAAGGTTTCCAAGAAACTCAAATTCAAGGAATTTCAAGATGGGTACGTTTTCAGCCAAGCCGCATGAAGTCGTTCATGACTGGTACGTGGTGGATGCAAATGACAAGGTGCTGGGCCGTCTGGCCAGCGAAATCGCTCGCCGCCTGCGTGGCAAGCATAAGGCAATCTACACGCCGCACGTGGATACCGGTGACTTCATCGTCGTGGTGAACGTCGACAAGCTGCGCGTGACGGGCAACAAGGCACAGGACAAGAAGTACTATCGCCACACGGGTTACCCGGGCGGTATCTACGAAACCAATTTCAACAAGCTGCAACAGCGCTTCCCCGAGCGCGTGCTGGAAAAGGCCGTCAAGGGCATGCTGCCCAAGGGCCCGCTCGGCTACGCCATGCTCAAGAAGCTCAAGTGCTACGCCGGTGCTGAGCACCCGCATAGCGCCCAGCAGCCCAAGACCCTCGATATCTGAACCAGGAGCGCATGATGCCCGTCGGACAATACAATTACGGTACTGGTCGTCGCAAAACTGCGATCGCCCGTGTTTTCATCAAGGCTGGTTCTGGCAAGATCGTCGTGAACGGCAAGCCGCTGGACCAATTCTTCTCCCGTGAAACGGGTCGCATGATCGTGCGCCAGCCGCTCGAACTGACCCAGAACGTGGATCGCTTCGACATCATGGTCAATGTGATCGGTGGTGGCGAGTCGGGTCAAGCCGGCGCTGTGCGTCACGGCATTACCCGCGCACTGATCGACTTCGACGCAGCGCTCAAGCCGCCGCTGAAGAAGGCCGGTTTCGTGACGCGCGATGCACGTGAAGTCGAGCGTAAGAAGGTCGGTCTGCACGGCGCACGTCGTCGTAAGCAATTCTCGAAGCGTTAATCCTCCGGGATTTCCGCCTCAGCAAAAAGCCCGCAATTGCGGGCTTTTTGTTTTTCTGCGCCCGGCTGGCGAGGCCGTGGCCGGGCGCGCTGCGAGCGCTTCAGTTACGGGCGTCGATCTGTGCGAGGCGCTGGCGGATGCTGTGCAGGATGTGTTGCGTATCCAGGCCGACGGTTGCCAGCAGCTGGGCCTGGTCGCCATGGTCGATGAAGTGGTCGGGCAGGCCCAGGCGCAGCACCTGGACAGCCAGGCCGGCTTCTTCGAGCACGCGGCTGACTTCGCTGCCGGTGCCGCTGATGGTGGCGTTTTCTTCCAGCGTGACGATCAGCTCATGCTGGCGGGCCAGTGCGACGACCAGTTCAGCATCCAGCGGTTTGACAAAGCGCATGTTGGCGACCGTGGCGTCGAGCTGTTCGCCCGCTTCGAGCGCCGCCGGCAGCATGCTGCCGAATGAGAGCAGGGCGACGCGCTGCCCCTGGCGGCGCAGTTCGCCCTTGCCCAGCGGCAGGGCTTGCATGGTCGCTACCGGCGTCACGCCCATGCCGGCGCCGCGCGGATAGCGCACGGCGCTGGGGCCGTTGTGCTGGTAGGCGGTGTAGAGCATCTGGCGGCATTCGTTTTCGTCGGCCGGCGCCATGATCAGCATGTTCGGCACGCAGAGCATGAACGACAGGTCGAAGGCGCCGTGGTGTGTCGCGCCATCTGCGCCGACCAGGCCGCCGCGGTCGATGGCGAGCATGACGGGCAGATTCTGCAGGGCGATGTCGTGGATCAGCTGATCGTAGGCGCGCTGCAGGAAGGTCGAATAAATCGCCACGACCGGCTTGAGGCCTTCGCAGGCGAGGCCGGCGGCAAAGGTCAGGGCGTGTTGTTCGGCGATGCCGACATCGAAATAGCGCTGCGGATATTCCTGCTCGAAGCGCACCAGGCCAGAACCTTCGCGCATGGCCGGGGTGATGGCGACGAGGCGTTCGTCCTGCGCCGCCATGTCGCACAGCCAGTCGCTGAACACCTGGGTGTAGCTGAGCTTGCCGGCAGACTTGCTGCTGCCCTGGATGCCGGCGTTGTGATCGAATTTGCCGACGCCGTGATAGAGGATGGGGTCGGCTTCGGCCAGCTTGTAGCCCTGACCCTTGCGCGTGACCACATGCAGGAACTGCGGCCCTTTGAGCTTGTGCAGGTTTTGCAGGGTCGGGATCAGGACGTCCAGATCATGACCGTCGATGGGGCCGATGTAGTTGAAGCCGAATTCTTCGAACAGGGTGCCGGGCGTGACCATGCCCTTGACGTGTTCTTCGACGCGCTTGGCCAGCTCCAGCATGCTTGGCGAGACGCCCAGTACTTTCTCGCCGGCACGGCGCGCGAAGTTGTAGGTTCTGCCCGAGAGCAGGCGCGCGAGGATGTTGGTCAGTGCGCCGACCGGCGGCGAGATCGACATCTCGTTGTCATTGAGCACGACGAGCAGGTTGGCGTCCATCACGCCTGCATTGTTGAGCGCTTCGAACGCCATGCCGGCCGACATCGCGCCGTCGCCGATGACGGCGATGGCATGACGGTCTTCGCCCTTGCGCTGGGCAGCGACGGCCATGCCGAGGGCGGCGGAGATCGAGGTCGAGGAGTGTGCGGTGCCGAAGGTGTCGTACTCGCTCTCGCTGCGCCGCGGGAAGCCCGAGATGCCTTCGAACTGGCGCAGCCCGCTCATTGCTTCGCGGCGGCCGGTGAGGATCTTGTGGCCGTAGGTCTGATGGCCGACGTCCCACACGATACGGTCTTCGGGCGTGTTGAAGACGTAGTGCAGGGCAATCGTCAGTTCAACGGTGCCGAGGTTCGAGGAGAGGTGCCCGCCGGTGCGCGAAACCGATTCGATGAGGAATTCGCGTAGTTCGCTGGCCAGCAGCGGCAGCTGCTTGCGTTCGAGCGCGCGCAGTTCGGCGGGGGCATTGATGGATTCGAGCAAGGGGAATGACGGCATGGTGGTTTGAGCGCGATCCATTCAGAATGGCCTGCTGACGATGTAATCGGTGAGTTCGCGCAGGCGTTGGGCGGTATCGCCCCAGGGCGCCAGGCTGCGATGGGCTTGTTCGGCGAGGTCGCGGGCCAGGTCGCGGGCGGCAGCGAGGCCAAGCAGGCTCACATAGGTGGGCTTGTCATTGGCGGCGTCCTTGCCGGCGGTCTTGCCCAGCGTGGCGGTGTCGGCGACGGCGTCGAGAATGTCATCGACCACCTGGAACAGCAGGCCGATGCACTTGCCAAAGTGATCCAGCTGCGCCATCGCTTCGGCGTCTTGCGCCTGCGGGCTGGCCAGAGCGCCGAGCATGACGGCGGCGCGGATCAGCGCACCGGTCTTGTGGATGTGCATGAATTCCAGTTCAGCCAGGCTGATCGTCTGCCCGACCGAGGCCAGATCAATTGCCTGACCACCGGCCATGCCACGCGAGCCGGAGGCCTGGGCGAGCAGGGCGATGGCCTGCAGCTGGCGCGGCACATCGTCGAACAGGCCGGGCGTGGCCAGCACTTCGAAGGCGCGCGTTTGCAGGGCGTCGCCCACCAGCAGCGCGGTTGCTTCGTCGTACTGCACATGCACGGTGGGTTTGCCGCGGCGCAGGACATCGTCGTCCATGCACGGCATGTCGTCATGCGCCAGCGAATAGACGTGGATGAATTCGAGCGCGCAGGCGGCTGCATCGATGCGCGCCAGCGGCGCCCCGGTCATCTCGCCCGCCGCATTGACCAGCAGCGGGCGCACACGTTTGCCACCGCCGAGCACGGCATAGCGCATGGCCTGATGCAGGCGCTCGGGCACGATATGGGCGGCTGTCAGGTGTTCGTCCAGCGCGGATTCGGTACGGCGCTGTACGAGCGCCATCCATTCGGGGAATTTCAGCGCGCTCATGCCTTGTCTTGGGCCTTGTTGAGTTCTTGCAAGACGCCGTCTTGCAGGACGCGGATGCGTTGTTCGGCGTTCTCCAGGGTGTCGCGGCATTGGCGCAGGAGCTCGGTGCCGCGCTGGAACTGGCGCAGCGAGTCTTCCAGCGGCAGGCTGCCCGATTCCATCGTGGCAACGATCTTTTCGAGCTCGCTCACCGCATCTTCGAAGTGATTGGCGGGCGGCTTGCTAGCGTCATCTATGGACTTCTTCATCGGGAACGGCTTTCATCTTGTCTGGCCGCCCATGAAAAGCGTACGGCGACAAAGACCTGAGGATAAACCTAGGATTATAATTCAGCCCTTTGCCAATTACGTCTGCAGAAGCAATTGTCGCTGCAGAAATCCGGCTTGTGCCCAGTGTTTGTGCCCAGTGTTACCCGGAATCTGAGGTTCCAGTCGATGTCTCACCACGTACCACGCTCACAACTTGCACCGGCAGTCTCGCAGCTGCCCGTTTTCACCTATTTCGACGAAGAGATCTTCGCGCTCGAGAAGCGTCTGCTATTCGACGCCGGTCCCGGCTACGTCGGTCACGAACTGATGGTGCCCGAGCGCAACAACTACCAGACCCTGGCCTGGCAGGATCATGCACGCATGCTGATGCGCGGCGAGGAGGGCGTTCAGCTGCTCTCCAACATCTGCCGCCATCGTCAGGCGATCATGCTCGAAGGGCGCGGCACGGCGCGCAATGTGGTGTGTCCGATCCATCGCTGGACTTATGAGAATGATGGCCGCCTGATCGGTGCGCCGCATTTTCCCGACAATCCCTGCCTGAACCTTGGCCGTCAGTCACTCGAATCCTGGAACGGCCTGCTGTTCAAGGGGCCGCGCTCGGCCAATGCGGATCTGGCCGGCATGAGCGTGGCCAGCGAGCTGGATTTCAGCGGCTATGTGCTGGGCAAGGTTGAGCATCACGTCTGCAACTACAACTGGAAGACCTTCATCGAGGTGTATCTGGAGGACTACCATGTTGCGCCTTTCCATCCGGGGCTGGGCAACTTCGTCACCTGTGACGATCTGTCCTGGCAGTTCGGTGACTGGTATTCGGTGCAGAAGGTTGGCATCACTTCCCTGCAGAAAGCCGGCAGCGCCACCTACGAGCGCTGGCACAAGGCGGTGCGCGAGATCTACGGCGATCAGCATCCGCCGCAGGGCGCAATCTGGCTGACCTATTACCCGAACGTGATGGTCGAGTGGTATCCGCATGTGCTGGTGGTCAGCCATCTGGTGCCGCAGGACATCAACAAGACCCTGAACGTCGTCGAGTTCTATTACCCCGAAGAGATCGCGGCTTTCGAGCCGGACTTCATCGCTGCCGAGCAGGCGGCGTACATGGAGACGGCAATCGAGGATGACGAGATCGGCGAGCGCATGGATCGCGGCCGTCTGGCGCTCTACAAGGAAGGGCGCAACGAAGTCGGGCCCTACCAGTCGCCGATGGAAGACGGCATGCAGCACTTCCACGAGTTCTACCGCCGCATCATCGGCGCGGAGCGCCCGCTCTAGGCAGATTGCCGCGTCTGGCGGGCTCCGTACCCGACCGGGCCGCAGCGACAGCAGCGCAAGCTGTGTCGCTGCGGCAATACCGTTCAGTGAGGCTATGCGCATGTTTGATGCGCTGGGTTTGGACGCAAAGGGCGCAAAGGAAAAGCAAAGGTCCACAAAGGAAAACGATTTTTTGGTTTCCTTTGCGGACCTTCTGTCTTTCTTCGCGTCCTTTGCGTTGAAAATCCGTCGCCCAAAAAACTGAACACGCCCTAGCTGAACTGCATTAGTGTCGCTGCGACCCTTTGTTTTTGCTGGCCAGCGCCGGCTCAGCGCTGCTGCAGGAAGGCGGCTGCGCCGAGCAGGGCCGGGGTGTCGGCGGTGATGATCCAGGTCGGGATGGCGGCAAGATAGTCCGAGAAGCGGCCCTTGTTCTCGAAGCGCTGACGAAAGCCTGAATTCTGGAAAAACTGCGTGCCATGCGCCGCCAGGCGCGGCACGATGCCGCCACCGATGTAGATGCCGCCGCGCGCGCCGAGGGTGAGGGCGAGATTGGCCGCTGCGGTGCCCAGCAGGCAGCAGAACATCTGCATGCAGGCGACGCAGAGCGGGTCGCTGCCGTCCAGTGCGCGCTCGGCAATCTCCGGCGGCGTCAGCACGGCGGCGTGCTGGCCGCGCACTTCGGCCAGGGCCTGGTGCAGCGAAGGCAGACCGGTGCCGGAGACGGCGCGCTCGCTCGATACATGCGGAAACTTGCGGTACAGCGCAGCAATCACCGCCAGCTCCTCGGGCGTCTGCCCGGCAATCGAAGCATGGCCGCCTTCGCCTTCAATCGGCGCATAACCGCCTTTGCAGGGAATCAGGCCGGAGACGCCCAGGCCGGTGCCGGGGCCGATCACGCCGATAGCCGCCTTGGCCTGCGCCACGCCGCCGCCGATGGCCAGGCGATCACTGTCCTGCAGCTGCGAGAGCGACAGGGCCAGGGCCGTGAAATCATTGAGGAAATCCAGGCTCTGCAAGCCGATTTGCTGGCGCATCGCCTCGATCGAGAAATGCCAGCTGTGATTGGTCATCTGCACCTGATCGCCATTGATCGGGTTGGCGATGCCGATGGCCGCAGCGGTCGGCGCCGGGCCTGCGCTGGCGGCCAGATAGGCGGCCAGCGCCTCGGCCGGGCCGGCGTAGTCGGCGCAGCGCAGGATCTGGATCTGGTCGAGCTTGCCGTCCAGGGTGATGCGCGCAAAACGCGCATTGGTGCCGCCGATGTCGCCGGCGATATGGGTGCTCAGAGTATTCGATGCCATCAGTTTTCCTCGTGCCGGGCCGTCGCGTGCCAGCAGCGCGCTGCAGGCCGACCGTCTCCAGATGCCTGCAGTATAGGGTTCGGGGTGTTCTTGTGAGGGCGCCCCCTCATCAATGATCGCATTGCTCCAGAGCCAGGCTGCAAGGTGCGCATGCGCAAATTGCCGCTGCCGCCACAGCGGCTTGGCTCGGCAGCTGTGTGTTCGTTATCCGGCAGGGGATTGCTCGCCAGCTGCTGGCGCTTTGTTCCGGTGCCGGGTTTGAGTATATGTAGGTTTATTACATTTTCTCAAGCGCTGCGCAGGCTGAATAGGCACTGGAGCGGGGCCTTGTTCGGCCCTGTCCAGGTATCGCGCTTGTGTTTTAGTGCTATGTTTATAAAGTGTTTATGTTGTTTTTGTTGCAGCTTGAAAGCTCTGGCATAAGGGAAAGTACGGATCCGTATTTCAGGCGCATTGCTTGAAGCTGTTTTGTAGTCCTACTACACTTACTGCCAATCAAGCGCTGTTTGCCTTCCCCCCGCACTAAAAAAATTTGAATTGTCTGAGGAGCGCTGGCTTCGACAGGCGTGTTGCAGTGGCGGCATCGCGGTGCCGGATGTTCAAACCCAAAGGAGACAGGAATGATCAAGTTGAAACGCGTGGCGGTCGCGCTGGCAGCGCTGGGCATGATCTCGGCACAGGCCGCCGAGGTGGAGGTGCTGCACTGGTGGACCTCCGGTGGCGAGGCCAAGTCGGCCGCCGAACTCAAGAGGATGATCGAGGCCAAGGGCGACAAGTGGAAAGACTTCGCCGTCGCCGGCGGTGGTGGCGAGAACGCGATGACGGTGCTGAAGAGCCGCGTGGTCTCCGGCAAGGCGCCGACCGCTGCGCAGGTCAAAGGCCCGAGCATCCAGGAGTGGGGCGCCGAAGGCACGCTGGCCTCGCTCGACAGCGTTGCCAAGGCGGGCGAATGGGACAAGCTGCTGCCCGGCGTGGTCGCCAATGTCATGAAGTACAAGGGCAGCTACGTCGCCGTGCCGGTGAATGTGCACCGCGTGAACTGGATGTGGGTGAATCCCGAAGTCTTCAAGAAGGCCGGCGCTGACGTGCCGAAGACCTGGGCCGACTTCCCGGCCGCTGCCGAGAAGATCCAGAAAGCCGGCTTCATCGCCGTGGCCCATGGCGGCCAGCCCTGGCAGGATTTCACGGTGTTTGAATCGGTGGTGCTTGGTGTCGGCGGCGCGCAGTTCTACAACGATGCCCTGGTCAAGCTCGACCAGAAGGCGCTGACCAGCCCGACCATGGAAAAGGCTTTCGATACCTTCCGCACAGTGCGCAAGTACATCGACAAGGATGCCGCCAACCGCGACTGGAATCTGGCCACCGCGATGGTGATCAATGGCAAGGCGGCGATGCAGTTTATGGGCGACTGGGCCAAGGGCGAATTCACCGCTGCCGGCAAGGTGCCGGGCAAGGATTACCTGTGTCTGGCTGCGCCGGGCACCGACAAGTCCTTCACCTTCAATATCGACAGCTTCATCGTCTTCAAGCAAAGCGCGGCGGACGCGGCCAAGGGGCAGGCGGATTTCGCCAATGCCGTGATGAGCCCGGAATTCCAGGAGGTGTTCAACCTCAACAAGGGTTCGATCCCGGTGCGCAGCGGCGTCTCGCTGGCCAAGTTTGACGATTGCGCCAAGCTCTCGGCCAAGGACTTCGCCGATACCGCCAAATCCGGCGGCCTGGTGCCCTCGATTGCCCACCAGATGGCGGTGCCCGCTGCCACCACCGGTGCGATCCAGGATGTGGTGACCTCCTTCTTCAACTCCAACGAGTCCTCCAAGGACGCGGTGAAGAAGCTCGCCTCCGCCGCCAAGACCAAGTAAGTCTGCGTTCGCCGCAGCGTGCCGGGGCCGCCCCCGGACACGCTGTGCGCGGGTCTCCGCACGGGTTGTCAACGACCCAGAAATTCAGAGGTTTCCATGTCCCAGGTGCAATCCCTGAGCCCGGCAGCGCGCAACAAATGGCTGGACGTGTTCGAAAACGTCTTGCCCAAGATCGTGATGGCGCCGACCTTCGTGATCTGCGTGGTGTTCTTCTATGGCTTCATCATCTGGACAGCCGTGCTGTCGATGACGCCCTCGCGCCTCTTGCCGCGTTACGAATTCATTGGCCTTGAGCAATACATCAGCCTCTTCGACAACGACCGTTGGTGGCTGGCGCTCAAGAACCTGGCTGCTTTCGGTGGGCTGTTCATCTTCGCCTGCCTGGCGATGGGCCTGCTGCTGGCGATTTTGCTCGATCAGCGCATCCGTGCCGAAGGCTTCATCCGCTCGATCTTTCTCTATCCGCTGGCGCTGTCCTTCATCGTCACCGGTACGGCCTGGAAGTGGATTCTCGATCCCTCGATCGGCTTCCAGAAAGTGATCAATGATCTGGGCTGGACCAGCTTTTCGTTCGACTGGATCAAGGACCCGGAGATGGCCATCTACACCGTCGTCATTGCCGGTATCTGGCAGTCTTCCGGCTTTGTGATGGCGCTGTTCCTCGCCGGCTTGCGCGGCATTGACGATGGCATCATCAAGGCGGCGAAGATCGATGGCGCCTCGATGCCGACGATCTACCGCCGCATCATCCTGCCCAGCCTGCGGCCGGTGTTCTTCTCCAGCTTCATGATTCTCGCCCACATCGCCATCAAGAGCTTCGACCTAGTCATGGCGCTCACCGGCGGCGGACCGGGCTACTCCAGCGATCTGCCGGCCACCTTCATGTACACCTTCGCCTTCACGCGCAACCAGATCGGCATGGGCGCGGCCTCAGCCATCGTCATGCTGATGATCGTGGTGTCGGTGATCGTGCCCTTCATGTATTCGGAATTGAGGAGCAGCAAACGTGGCTGAGCACAGCGTCAAACCGAAAATGGGCTTCGGGCGCATCGCGCTCTACGCCTTCATCACCTATTGCTGCCTGTACTACCTCTTGCCGCTGACGGTGATGCTGTTCAATTCGATCAAGGATCTGAACGAACTCAAATCGGGCAACTTGCTGGCCTTCCCGCACACGGTCACCTTCGAGCCCTGGGTCAAGGCCTGGAACTCGGCCTGCACCGGCGTGACCTGCGACGGCCTCAAGGGCTACTTCTGGAATTCGGTGTCCTTCGTCGTGCCGGCGGTGCTGATCTCGGCGCTGATCGGCGCTTTCAACGGCTATGTGCTGACGATGTGGCGCTTCCGTGGTTCCGACGCCTTGTTCATGGCGCTGATGCTCGGCTGCTTCATCCCCTTCCAGGCGATCCTGCTGCCGATGGCGCAGACGCTGGGCGTGCTGGGCATTGCCAACTCGGTGGCCGGGCTGATCTTCGTGCACGTCGTGTATGGCATCGCCTTCACCACGCTGTTCTTCCGCAACTACTACGTGACCATTCCCGACGAGCTGGTGAAAGCCGCGCGCATCGACGGCGCCGGCTTCTTCACCATCTTCCGGCGCATCGTGCTGCCGCTGTCGGGGCCGATCATCGTGGTCACCGTGATCTGGCAATTCACCCAGATCTGGAACGACTTCCTGTTCGGCGTGGTGTTCTCCTCGGGTGAGCGTCAGCCGATCACGGTGGCACTCAACAACCTCGTGAATACCTCGACCGGCGTCAAGGAATACAACGTGGACATGGCCGCTGCGGTGATCGCTGCGTTGCCCACGCTGTTCGTCTACGTGGTGGCAGGCAAGTACTTCGTGCGCGGGCTGACGGCCGGCGCGGTCAAGGGTTGATCAGATCCGCAGCCTGCCAAGGCTGAGGACATTCACATAAAGACAAGGCACAACACAATGGGCGCACTTTCCATCCGCAAGGTCCGCAAATCCTACGCCGGGACCGAGATACTCAAAGGCATCGATCTCGAAGTCGAGCAGGGCGAATTCCTCATCCTCGTCGGCCCCTCGGGCTGCGGCAAATCGACCCTGCTGTCGATGATCGCCGGGCTCGACGACATCACTTCCGGCGAAGTGCATATCGCAGGCCGCCGCGTCAATGATCTGCCGCCGAAGGATCGCGACATCGCCATGGTGTTCCAGTCCTACGCGCTGTACCCCTCGATGACGGTGCGCGAGAACATCTCCTTCGGCCTGGAGATCCGCAAGATTCCGCACGCCGAGCGCGAGGCGGCGGTCGATCGCGTCGCCAAGATCCTGCAGATCGAGCATCTGCTCGATCGCCGCCCCTCCCAGCTCTCCGGCGGCCAGCGCCAGCGTGTGGCGATGGGCCGTGCGATTGCGCGCAATCCGGCGCTGTTCCTGTTCGACGAGCCGCTGTCCAATCTGGATGCCAAGCTGCGCGTCGAGATGCGCACCGAGATCAAGCTGCTGCATCAGCGCCTGGGGACCACCATCGTCTATGTCACGCACGACCAGATCGAGGCAATGACCCTGGGCGACAAGATCGCCGTGATGAAAGCGGGCGAGGTGCAGCAGTTCGGCACGCCCAACGAGATCTACCGCAATCCGGCCAATCTCTTCGTAGCGGGCTTCATGGGTTCGCCGGCGATGAACTTCATCCCGACCCGCGTGGTGGAGGCGGGCAGCGGCCTGGGTCTGGCGATGGAAAGCGGCGGCGAGCATTTCGTCTTCCCGGCCATCAATGGCGAGGCGCTGCGCAGCAAGCTGGGCAGCGAGATCATTCTCGGCATCCGTCCCGAGCAGATCACCGAAGTGGTCGATTCGCACGGCGATGTACCGCACGCGGTGACGCGCAGCATCAAGGTCGATCTGAGCGAGCCGACCGGGCCGGACACCTTGCTGCTGGTGCGCCTCAACAACACCAAGGTGACCTGCCGCGTCTGCCCGGATTTTGCGGCGCGCCCAGGCGAGCAGATGAAGCTGCTGTTCGATCTGTCAAAGGCGGTATATTTCGACCCCGCCACCGAGCAGCGCATCCGCTGAACCTGCCAGAAGCCATGCCCGCCTACGATAGTCCTCGCCTGCTCGCCGATATCGGCGCCACCTTCGCGCGTTTCGCGCTGGAGCAGGCGCCGGGGCGCATCGACCATGTCGTGGTGCTCAATTGCGACGACTACGCCGGCTTCGAGGACGTCACCCGCGCCTATCTGCAATCGCAAGCGCAGCAGGTGCGCCACGCGGCGATTGCGATTGCCAATCCGATCGATGGCGATCAGGTGCGCATGACCAATCGCAACTGGGCCTTCTCCATCGAGGCGGTGCGCCAGGCCCTGCAGCTCGACACCTTGCTGGTGGTCAATGATTTCACCGCGCTGGCGATGGCCTTGCCGCGCCTGACGGCGAATGATCGCGTGCAGATCGGCGCTGGTCTGGCGCGCGAGAATGCCGTCATCGGTCTGCTCGGGCCGGGCACTGGGCTGGGCGTCTCCGGCCTGATTCCCACCGCAGAGCGCTGGGTGACCCTGGGCAGCGAGGGCGGGCACGCCAGCTTTTCGCCCAGCGATGCGCGTGAGCTGACGATTCTGCAATACGCCTGGCAGCGCTATCCGCATGTCTCGGCCGAGCGCCTGGTCTCCGGCGGCGGCATCGAGCTGTGTTACGAGGCGCTGTCGGTAGCCGCCGGGCGCGGCGCGCAGCGTCTGGCTGCGCCACTCATCGTCGATGCTGCCTTGAGCGGCAAGGACGCCATCTGCAGCGATGCCCTGCAATGCTTTTGCGCCATGCTCGGCACCATTGCCGGTGATCTGGCGCTGACCCTGGGCGCCTTTGGCGGCGTCTATATTGGCGGCGGCATCGTGCCACGCCTGGGCCAGTTCTTCGCCGAATCGGCGTTTCGCCAGCGCTTTGAAGCCAAGGGGCGTTTCGCCAGCTACCTGGCGGGCATTCCGACCTATGTGATCAGCGCCGCGCAGCCGGCTTTGCTGGGCGTCTCGGCGATCCTCAGCGACGCGCTGCGCCACCATGCCGGCAATACCGGCGACAGCCATTTGCTGGCCCTGATCCGCCGCAGCCGCGACAGCTTCTCGCGCGCCGAGCAGCAAGTGGCCGATCTGGTGATGCTCAAGCCGCGCAGTGTGCTCGGCGAACCGGTGGCCGGCATCGCGCAGATGGCCGGCGTCAGCCAGCCGACGGTGATCCGCTTCTGCCGCTCGCTGGGTTTCGAGGGCTTGCAGGACTTCAAGCTCAAGCTTGCTTCGGGCCTCACCGGAACCCTGCCGGTGCGCCACAGCCAGGTGCGCCACAGCGATGGCGTGCCCGACATCAGCGCCAAAGTGCTCGACAACACCGCCTCGGCGATCCTGCGCCTGCGTGACACGCTCAATATGGCGGCGATTGACGCGGCGACCGAGCTGCTCAGCAAAGCCAAGCGCCTGGAACTCTACGGCATCGGCAATTCGGGTCTGGTGGCGCAGGACGGGCAGCACAAGTTCTTCCGCTGCGGCGTGCCCTGCGTCGCCTATGCCGACACCCAGTTGCAGAAGATGTCGGCACGCACCCTGGCGGCGGGCGATGTGGTGATTGCGGTGTCCAGCTCCGGCCGGGTCGCCGAGCTGCTTGAAGCGGTCGCCCTGGCGCAGGCGGGCGGCGCGGCGGTGATTGCCATCACCACCAGTCAGTCACCGCTGGCGCGGCGTGCTGATGTGAGCATCAGCGTCGATCATGACGAGGACAGCGACCGCTTCCTGGCGATGATCTCGCGCATCCTGCATCTGCTGGTCATCGACATCCTCACCGTGGGCCTGGTGCTGCACGGCGCCGAACCGCGCATCCCCGACGAAGATCAGCCGGGGCAGATCTCGCATGTGAGCTGATTGCGCGTGCAATCGGGCCAATGCGGACCCAAAAGGTGGACGAAAAAAAGCCCGGCTTGTGGCCGGGCTTTTCTGGTGTCAGTGCGAAGCTTATTCCGGACGGATGTTGGAAGCTTGCTTGCCCTTCGGGCCTTGCGTGATGTCGAACGACACGCGTTGGTTCTCGGCCAGGGTCTTGAAACCATTGCTCTGAATTGCGGAGAAATGGGCGAAGAGGTCTTCACCACCACCGTCCGGAGTAATGAAGCCGAAACCCTTGGAGTCGTTGAACCACTTGACGGTACCAGTTGCCATGTTTGATAAGTCCTGAAAAAAATAAAGATTGGGCTCGCGCCCGAGAACGAAAATCAAGAGAGGGATGGCCAACCGGAGCGTTGAATGACGCTGGAGAAAAGCACTACAACTACTGCTTGAAAATCGTGTTCGCGACTATGGCGTGCAAAGGGCATCTTGGCAAGCTTTATTTGCTGCGAGTGCGAAAACTATGCCCTTTGGGGCATGTTTTGCTGTGTTTGTGCATAAATCGAACCAAAAAAGCGCTACAAGTTGCCTACAGGTTGCCATTTGGCCTTGCGGCACTTTTCGGCCGGAAAGCCTTGCAGACCGCGCTGTTCGTCTCGATGAAGGGGCCGCCGATGAGGTCGATGCAGTAGGGCACGGCAGCAAAAATGCCTTCAACCAGCAAATTTCCCTCGGCATCACGCAAACCTTCGAGGGTTTCGCGGATCGCCTTGGGCTGGCCGGGCAGGTTGATGATCAGGCTTTTGCCGCGAATCACCGCAGTCTGGCGCGAGAGGATCGCGGTCGGCACGAAGTGCCGCGAGATGCGCCGCATCTCCTCGCCAAAGCCCGGCATCTCGCGTCCGCCAACGGCCAGGGTGGCTTCCGGCGTGACGTCGCGCGGCGCCGGGCCGGTGCCGCCGGTGGTGACGATCAGGTGGCAGCCGGCCTTGTCGGCCAGTTCGATCAGCGTGCGCTCTATCTGTAGACGCTCATCGGCAATCAGGCGCTGCTCGGCGCGCCACGGGCAGGCCAGGGCGCTGCCGAACCAGTCGAGCAGGGCAGGAATGCCCTGGTCGGCATAGACACCGCTCGATGCGCGGTCGCTGATCGAGACCAGGCCGATCACGAAGGGATGTTCGGCGCTGGCGGCAACAGGGCTATTACTCATCGTCTTGCGGCTCGCTGATTTCGTCGGCGGCGTGCAGCGCGTCGTCGAGCTCGCGCAGCAGCTGGTAGATTTCACGGTAGGCGCGCGGCGGGCGTGCCTGTTCCTTGTCGCGCAGGGCATTGCGGCGCAGCTGGCGCAGGTGTTGCAGATCGGCGCCGGGGTAGGTCGAGGCGATTTCGCTGGCGACCTGTTCGTCGGCGAGGAAGCGATCACGCAGGGCTTCGAGGCGATGCATGCGTGCCGTTTCGGCGCGTGACTTGCCCTTGGAGGCTTCCAGCGCCGCACGGATCGGCTCCGGATCAACGTCGCGCATCAGCTTGCCGATGTACTGGATCTGCCGGCGCATGGCTTCGTTGCGGCCTTCGATGCGCTGCGCATCGCGCAGGGCCTCACGCAGGGTGTCGGGGATGTCGAGGCGCGCCAGGCGCTCCTTGGGCAGCTTGACGAGGGCTTCGCCCAGTTCCTGCAGGGCTTGCATATCGCGCTTCTTCTGCGATTTGCTGGGGCCGTCGTATTCGAAATTATCGGTGGTGGGCATGAGGTTTTGGAGAAGCGATCAGGCTAAGATTATAGCCTTTGTCACAACCGTGCCCGAACGAGATGCCGCGCAAGAACGATGGATTCAGCTATACCCGTGATCAGTTGCAGGAAATTGCCCGTGAAGTACTCGACTACGCCCGCCATCGTGGCGCCACGGCGTGCGAGACCGATGTCTCAGAGGGCTTCGGCTTTTCGGTGACGGTGCGGCGCGGTGAGGTCGAGACCATCGAGTACAACCGCGACAAGGGCGTCGGCGTCACTATTTACTTGGGCCATCGCCGTGGCCACGCCAGTTCTTCGGATTTCTCGCGTGCGGCGCTGCGCGCTGCGGTCGACGCAGCGATGTCGATTGCCAGCTTCACCGCCGAAGACGATTGCGCCGGCCTCGCCGATGAAGATCTGCTCTGGCACGGTCCGGCCAGCTTTGTCGAGGGCATGAAGCTCTACGCGCCCTGGGCGCTGACGGTGGAAGAGGCGACCGCGCTGGCTTGTCGCTGCGAGGCCGCTGCTTTTGCGGTGAGCCCGGAGATCCGCAATTCCGAAGGCGCCAGCGTGTCCAGCCAGCAGTCGCAATTCGTGGCGGGCAACAGCAATGGCTTCCTCGATGGCTTTGCCACCTCGCGTCATTCCATAGCCTGTTCGGTGATCGCCGGCGAGGGCGAGGCGATGCAGCGCGACGACTGGTACAGCTCGCGCCGTGATGCCAGCGGTCTGGCCGCACCCGAAGCGATTGGCGATTACGCCGCACGGCGCGCGCTGTCGCGTCTGGGCGCTCGTCGTGTGCCGACCTGCGCGGTGCCGGTGATCTTCGAGGCGCCGCTGGCCTGTGGCCTGCTCGGCAATTTCGTGCAGGCCGCCAGCGGTGGCAGCCTGTATCGCAAATCCTCGTTCCTGCTCGATTCGCTGGGCCAGCAGATTTTCGCACCGCATATTTCCCTGCATGAAAATCCGCACCTGCCGGGCGCACAAGCGAGCAGCCCCTTTGATGACGAAGGCGTGGCCACCACGCCGCGCGATGTGGTCAAAGACGGTGTGCTGCAAGGCTATTTCCTCGGCAGTTATTCGGCACGCAAGCTGGGTATGCGCTCGACCGGCAATGCCGGCGGCAGCCATAACCTGAGTCTGGCGCCGGGGCAGCGCAGTCTTGACGAGCTGGCGCGTGAAGTTTCGCGCGGCTTGCTGGTGACCGATCTGCTCGGTCATGGCGTCAATTATGTGACCGGCGATTATTCGCGCGGCGCGGCGGGTTTCTGGGTCGAGCATGGCGAGATCCAGTACCCGGTTCAGGAAATCACCATCGCCGGCAATATGCGCGAGATGTTCAAGCAGATCAGCTTGCTGGGCAATGACAGCGTCGTGCGTGGCGGCAAGCAGGCGCCTTCGCTGGTGGTTGAGGGCATGACTGTCGCGGGGAGTTAGGCAGGTGTGGTACGCCGCATCCGCCACAGGCGGAATGCGGTCTGGCCCAACGCAGGCCAGCGGGTTAACCCCTGAGGCTTTATGCACGATTGTTTCTATAATCGGCGACGCAAGCCGATTTGACACAAACCGATGCACCCATAAGAGGAGACTAGCAAAGTGGAACGTCGTTCATTTCTGAAAAAGGCGAGTGTGGGCATGGCTGCCGGTGCAGTGGCTGCGCCGGCCATTGCGCAATCTGCACCGACAATCAAATGGCGCCTGGCTTCGAGCTTCCCGAAGAGCCTGGACACCATTTTCGCGGCGGCTGAAGTCGTTGCGCAGCACGTCAAGGCTGCCACCGGCGGTAAGTTCGACATCCAGATCTTCGCGGCGGGCGAACTGGTGCCCGGCCTGGGCGTGCTCGACGCCGTCAAGGACGGCACCGTCGAGTGCTGCCATACCGCCGGTTATTACTTCATCGGCAAGGATCCGACTTTCGCCTTCGATGCGGCGATTCCCTTCGGCCTCAATTCGCGCCAGCAAAACGCCTGGCTGTGGGAAGGCGGTGGCATGGAGCTGCTGCGTGACTTCTTCAAGGACTACAACATCCACAACATTCCCTGTGGCAACACCGGCACGCAGATGGGCGGCTGGTATCGCAAGGAACTCAAGACCCTGGCCGACCTCAAGGGCCTGAAGATGCGCATCGGCGGCCTCGGTGGCCCGGTGCTGGCTCGTCTGGGCGTGGTGCCGCAGCAAATTGCGGCGGGCGACATCTACCCGGCGCTGGAAAAAGGCACCATCGACGCCGTCGAATGGGTCGGCCCCTATGACGACGAGAAGCTCGGCTTCAACAAGGTCGCCAAGTACTATTACTACCCCGGCTTCTGGGAAGGCAGCGCGCAGCTCTCGCTGTACATCAACCAGAAGAAGTTCCAGGAGCTGCCCAAGGAATACCAGCAGATCCTCGAAGACGCCTGCGCCTACGCCCACCTGGAAATGCAGGCGCGCTACGACATCAAGAACGTCAACGCGCTGCGCCGTCTAGCCGCTGCCGGTACCCAGCTGCGCGCCTTCTCCAAGGAAGTGATGAGCGCCGCCAACAAGGAAGCCTTTGCCATGTACGACGAGTACTCGGCGAAGAACCCGAAGTGGAAGAAGATCTACGAGCCCTGGAAGAAATTCCGTGACGACGAACTGTTGTGGTTCGGCGTCGCCGAGAAGAGCTTCGACGACTTCGTGCACAGCACTCGCGGCGGCAAGCGCTAAACGCTCCACTGCCCGCGTCACAGCCCGTCGCAGCCTCTGCGGCGGGCTTTTTCATGTCCGCCTGCGCGCCGAGCCGCTACACTGGCGGCCATGAAAATTCAGGATACGCATCGCCCGCAGGCCGTCTTGCTGATGGGCCCCACCGCCAGCGGCAAGACGGCGGCGGCACTGGCGCTCGCCGCCGAGCTGCCGGTCGAGATCATCAGCGTGGACTCGGCCCTGGTGTTCCGCGACATGGACATCGGCACGGCCAAGCCCAGCCTCGCCGAGCGCGCGCGCTGCGCGCATCATCTGATCGATATCTGCAGCCCGGAAGAGGCTTATTCGGCCGCGGCTTTCGCCAGCGATGCGCTGCGCCTGATCCACGAGATCGACGCGCGCGGCGCGCTGCCGGTGCTCGCCGGCGGCACCATGCTGTACTTCAAGGCCTTGTGGGAAGGCTTGTCCGATCTGCCGCAGGCCGATGCCGCCTTGCGTGCGCAGATCGATGCGGACGCGCTGCAGCTGGGCTGGCCGGCCTTGCATGCGCGCCTGGCGCAGCTCGACCCTGCCGCCGCGGCGCGCCTGCACGAGACGGACGCGCAACGTATCCAGCGCGCGCTGGAGATCGTCATGCTCACGGGTCGTCCGCTGGCCGAGAGCTATGCGCAGCGCGAGCAGGGCGCCGCCGACTCCGTGGATTTCCTGCCACTGGCGCTGGCGCCTTCGGATCGTGCACCGCTGCATGCGGCGATTGCCCAGCGCTTCGATGCCATGCTGGCGCAGGGGCTGGAGCAGGAGTTGTGTGGTTTGCGCGCACGCTACACCCTGCAGCCGGGCATGACTTCGATGCGCTGCGTGGGTTACCGGCAGATGTGGGATTACCTCGAAGGCCTGGACGATTTCGCGACGATGCGCGACAAGGGCATTGCCGCCACGCGCCAGCTGGCCAAGCGCCAGATCACCTGGCTGCGCCAGTTCCGCGAGAACTGGGCGGGCCTCGTCGAGATCGACAGTCTGGCGGCGGACGCCGTCGCGCAAGTGATTGCGCAGGTGCACGCCTTTCGCGCGCAGCGGGCTTGATCAGCTGAGCAGGCGGGTGATGCCCATCATCAGCAGCACCATCACGTAGAGCACCAGGGTACGGCGCACCAGGCCGACGAAGCTCTGCAGGTATTCCACTTCGCTCTCGTCGCCGACGCCCAGCTCGGGGCGTTCGAGGATCTCGCCGCTCTGGTTGATCGGCTGCCCCAGGCGCACGCCCAGCGCGCCGGCGCCGGCGGCCAGCACCACGGCGTCATTGGCGTCCGGCCAGCTGTCGCTCTGGGTGCGCCAGCAGTGGATGGCGTCTTCAAAGTCGCCGACGATGGCAAAAGCCATGGCGGTGATGCGTGCCGGCAGCCATTCGATGAAGGCGAAGGCGCGGCGCGCGAAGCTGCCGAACTGCTCCATGCCGATGCCGCGGCTATTGCCCCAGCTGCGGTTGTAGTACTCGCTCATGCGGTACAGCACGGCGCCGCTGGGGCCGGGCAGCAGCGCAAACAGCACGATGATCGCGAAGACCTGGCGATGCGCACCGAGAATGCCGCCCTCGATGGTCATCCGCGTGATCTCCTGCGAGCTGCTTTGCTCGTAGAGGTGCATCCGCCATTCGCCGATCAGGCGGCGCGCCAGCGGCAGGTCCTGGCTGCGCAGGGCGGCGTGGATGCGCGTGAAGAAGTGGCTGACGTGGCGAAAGCCCATCGTGTAGTAGAGCACCGCCACATTGAAGGCGAAGGCCGCCAGCGGATGCGCGAAGTGGTAGAGCAGGAAGGCAATGAAGGCCGACAGCAGCACCGGCGGCAGCACCATCAGCAGCCAGGCGATCATGCCATGGCGCGCGTTGCCGTCATTGAAGCGGTTTTCGAACACCTCGCCGAGGGAGTCGAGCAGGGGGTAGAGCAGTTTTGCGGCGTTAAGCGGGCGAAACTGTTCCAGAACCAGGGCGAGAACGAGAGCAAACAGCGTCATGACTCGAATACGTGTGTCAGCGGGAAGTGCTGGCTGCGAGTATAAGGCAGCTCTTGTCCGCGTACCGGTTCAGCAGCGCCTGACGGCCCGTTTGGACGCTCAAAGTGTTTCTTGTTTGCCAACTATCTGCGCGAAGCTCGCCAGAATGCCTGCCGTAGCGCCCCAGATGAAGCGCCCGCCATAGGGCACGGCGAGAAAATGGCGCACCAGTTCGCCACGCTCGACGCGGTGGCGCTGGAAGTTGGCCGGCGTGAGGATCACCGACAGCGGCAGGCTGAACAGCTCGGCGACCTCGAAACTGTCCAGCCGCACCTCAAAGGCGGCAGGCGCCAGCGCCACCACCGGCGTGACGCGAAAGCCCGTCGAGGTGTCGAATTCCGGCAATTGGCCGAGCACTTCGAGCGCCGCTGCCGGCAGGCCGATTTCCTCCTCGGCTTCGCGCAGCGCGGTGTCGGCGGGGCCGGCATCATGCTCTTCGGCCCGGCCGCCGGGCAGGCTGATTTGCCCCGGATGGTGATAGAGGTGTTCGGTGCGCCGCGTGAGCAGGATCTGCAAGCCGGCCGGGCCGGGCTGCAGCGCGATCAGCACCGCCGCGCCTGCGGCCCGCGCTGCACCCGGCCAGGGCTGCAGGGCATGGCGTGCCGGGTCGCTGAAATGTTGGCGGAGGGCGTCGGGGCTCAGCACTTTGCGGATTCTCAGTAGCGGCGTTTGAGGGTCATGGTATTGCCCTCGCGGGTCATGCTCAGGCGCTTGAGCGCCGACATGCCGAGCAGCACCACCGGCACTTCCTGCTGCAGGACCAGACCTTCGACGTCGCGCAACACGATGCCGCCAAGCTTGAGGCGGTCGATACGCACCCGCCAGGCGTGGGTATTGCCATTGGCGGTACCGACGTAGGCGTGCTCGCCAGCGGTGTAGTTGAGCCCGGCCTGACGCGCCTGGCTGGGGCCCATGGCGACCGCACTGGCGCCGGTATCGACGAGGAAGCCCATGCTTGCATCGTTGAGGCTGCCTTGCAGGAAGAATTGCCCTTGCGGCGTGGCGGCGATGCTCAGGGTCTGGCTGCCGTCATCGCTGTCCTCACCGATGCGATAGCCCGGCCCGCCGATCGCGATGCGCTCGCGCTTGCCGCCAGCCTCGATCACCACGGCCTCGCGTTCGACGCTGATCAAGCGCAGCTCGCCGAAACTCTGGCCTACTGCCAGGGTGCGTGGTGGCGCGCCGTTGATCACCAGCAAGGCCTTGCCGGGGAAAATTCCGGCCACCATCACATCGGTGGCATTCACCGCCGCGGTTGCGGCGCATAGAATGAGTGCCATCAAGCCTTGCCGCTTTACACGAAACCGAAAATCGATCATGAAGCCCGTCGCAGTCATTCAACATTGTCACAACGTTCGCCCGGGGCATTTTGCCAGTTTCCTCGACTCCGCGCAGATTCCCTGGCAGCTCTTCACCATTGATGCCGGCGGGCAATTGCCCACTGATGTCGAAGCCTTCAGTGGCCTCTGCTTCATGGGCGGGCCGATGAGCGTCAATGATGATCTGCCGTGGATCGCCGAAGAGCTGGCGCTGATCCGCCAGGCGGTCGCCGCCGGCGTGCCGGTAATTGGCCATTGCCTGGGCGGTCAGCTGCTCAGCCGCGCGCTGGGTGGCGAGGTGACGCGCAATCCGGTCAAGGAGATCGGCTGGAACCGCGTCAGCGCGACCGACACGCCTGAAGCGCAAGCCTGGCTGGGCGAGGCGCGTGAGTTCGATGTCTACCAGTGGCACGGCGAAACCTTCAGCCTGCCGCCCGGCGCGGTGCGCATTCTCGAAGGCGAGACCTGTCGCAACCAGGCCTATGTGATCGGCCCGCACCTGGGCATGCAGTTCCATATCGAGATGACCGAAGAACTGATCAAGGAATGGATCGCGGAGTGGGGCGATGAATTCGACGCAGAGGCCAGCTTGCCGCCCTCGGTACAAACTCCGGCCCAGCAGACGGCGCAATTGCCGCAGGCCTTGCCGCGCATGCGTGCGGTGGCCGACCAGCTCTACACCCATTGGGCACGTCACTTGCGTGGCTAAGCAGCGCTTGCGGCATAATTCTTTTTAATCATTTCCACCCATTCAAGCCTCACTCCAAGACCATGAATCCGACGCTGACTCCCTCCTGGCAACAGCTTGGCGCCCTGGCGCCTGAATCCGGTGCCGTGCACCTGCGCGAACGCTTCGAGACTGATCCGGCGCGCGCCGAGCGTTACCGTGCCGAAGCCTGTGGCATCAGCCTCGACTATTCGAAGAACCGCATCGACGACGCGGTGCTCAAGGCTCTGCTGGCGCTGGCCGAAGCGCGCGGCGTGAGCACGCTGCGCGATGCCATGTTCAGCGGCGAGCCGATCAACAACACCGAAGGGCGCGCCGTGCTGCACACCGCGCTGCGCAAGCAGGATGCGGCGCCGGTGCGCGTGGCGGGCGAGGACGTGATGCCCGCCGTGCGCGAGGTGCGCCAGCGCTGCTACGCCTTTGCCGAGCGCGTGCGCAGCGGTGCCTGGCTGGGCTTCACCGGCGCGACGATTAGCGACGTGGTCAACATCGGCATCGGCGGCTCGGATCTGGGCCCGTTGATGGTCTGCGAAGCGCTCAAACCTTACGCCGACGGCCCGCGCCTGCACTTTGTGTCCAACGTCGACAGCGCGCAGATCGTCGCCACGCTCAAGGGCCTGGACCCGGCGCGCACGCTGTTCATCATCGCCTCCAAAACCTTCACCACCATCGAGACGCTGAGCAATGCGCGCACCGCACGCCAGTGGCTGCTCGATGCGGCCGGTGGCGACGAAGCGGCGATTGCCAAGCATTTCGTGGCGGTGTCGACCAATCGCGAGAAAGTCACCGCCTTCGGTATCGATGCCGACAATATGTTCGGCTTCTGGGACTGGGTCGGCGGGCGCTACTCGCTGTGGAGCGCCATCGGCCTGCCGATCATCATCGCCCAGGGCGCGCAGCGCTTTGACGAGCTGCTGCACGGCGCGTACGAGATGGACGAGCACTTCCGCACAGCGCCGCTGGCGAGCAATCTGCCGGTGCTGCTGGCCCTGCTGGGTATCTGGTACATCAACTTCCTCGGCGCCCGCTCGCAGGTGATTGCCCCCTACAACCAGACCCTGCATCGCCTGCCGGCCTTCCTGCAACAGCTGGACATGGAATCCAACGGCAAGGGCGTGCGCCGTGACGGCGAGCGCATCGCCTATTCAACCGGCCCGGTGATCTGGGGCGAGCCGGGCATCAACGGCCAGCACGCCTACTTCCAGCTGCTGCACCAGGGCACCGCGCTGATCCCGGTGGACTTCATCCTCGCGCTGCGCCAGCCGGACACCCTGGCCTCGCACCAGCGCACCCTGATGGCCAGCTGCTTCGCGCAATCGGCCGCCCTGATGCGCGGCAAGACCGCCGACGAAGTGCGCGCCGAACTCTCCGCACGCGGTTTCAGCGGCGATGCGCTGGAAGCGGCGATTCCGCATCGCGTGTTCTCCGGCAACCGGCCGAGCAACACGCTCCTGCTCGACGAGCTGAACCCGCGTCGCCTGGGCGCGCTGATCGCGCTCTACGAGCACAAGGTTTTCGTGCAAGGCGCGATCTGGGACCTCAACTCCTTCGACCAGTGGGGCGTGGAACTGGGCAAGCAGCTCGCTTCCGGCATCGAAGCGGTGCTCGCCGGCACGGCGGACGCCAGCGCTTACGACGCATCGACGCAAGCGCTGATCGCTCGCGCCCAAGCCAGCGGAGCCTGAACATGCGCGCCTGGAAAACTACCGCCGCCATGCTGCTGAGCCTGGGCTGTGTCGCCAGCGCCGCAGCCGCCGATTACAGTGGCGTCTATGACTGCAAAGGTCTCGACGCCCACGAAGGTCCCTATGACGGCATCGTCACGCTGGAGCGCGTGCCGGCGCACAGCAAGGCCGGCTTTGACGCCTACCTGTTCACCCTCGAAGTGCCTGGTTTCGGCCGCTACCCCGGCGAAGCCGTCGCCCAGGGCAAGACCCTCGCCATCCACTTCGCGCTCGACCAGCCCGGCAGCGACGACCACGGCACCGGCCTGGCCCACATCCAGCGCGATGCCAAGGGCCGCTGGCAATTCAAGAAGTTCTACTTCGAACCCGCCTACAAAGGCGGCAACACCGGCACCGAAACCTGCACCTGGCGCGCAGCGATCAGCAAGCGCTGAGCCTTTTGGCTGAGCCTGCGGCGTGGAGTCTTCACCGCAAAGGCGCAAAGGACACGCAAAGGGCCGCGAAGGAAGGCCGAGGCAAAGCTTGACCGAAGGGCGCCGCTGGGTTTTCCCCTCGCCCGCGTGCGGGAGAGGGTGGCGCGTAGCGCCGGGAGAGGGCGCTTGCAGTGTCCTGGCCCGGCTGCAGCGCGGGTGAATCCAAGGATTCCGGCTTCGCCTTCAGCCAGCCTACTTGCTACAGTCGTGCACTGAACCATTCAGACTTAGGGCCTTTAACCCAGTCATCACGCCACTCATGAAGACACCTCCGCCGTCACCCCTCTCTGCGTCCTCCGAGGCGCTTGTCCAAGCCCAATTGGATGCTTACAACCGGCGCGACATGGAGGCCTGGCTCAGCACCTATCACGAAGACGCCGTGCAGTTTCTGCTCCACGCAGGAGAGCTGGCCAAGGGGCATGCGGCCATCCGCCAACGCATGGAAGAGCGATTCAAAGATCCGGCACTGCATGCACAGCTGATTCACCGCATCGCCATGGAAAATATTGTTGTCGACCACGAACTGGTCACACGCACATTTCCTGATGGCCTGGGAACAGTAGAAATGGTCTGTATCTACGAAGTCGCCGCAGGGAAAATCACCAAAGCAAGCTTTGCCATCGGGCAGACTCGCCCAGTCTAGCGAGGCCCTGGCCCGGCAGCGGTGCCGGTAAATCCACGGATTCCGGCGTCACCTCCATCCAGGCTGCTCGCTGGCTGCATTTGTCACCCAGCCGAAATATCTTCCCCGAGCGTTTGTAATTTCCCGAGCCAAGAATACGGGTTTTTTACCTAGATTTCGTGCCGGGAAAAATATGAGCTTGCTGAATGTAGTGAAGTGTCGTTCGGGCCTGGCCCTGTCGTCTGTGGTCTTGGGGCTCTGTGCGGTGCCCGTGCTGTTGAGTGCCTGTGGCGGTTCCAGCAATGACTCGGCCAGTGCGGCGAGTGCCGCCAGCTCAAGCGCTGAGTCGGTGAGCGTTCCCACGCTGACCGGGCGCTCGATCATTGCCGCCGACACGTTTGTCGCCGGGCCGACTTCGGGCCAGTTCATCAATGGCGGTGATTTGACGACGGCGCTGAATACCTATTCCTACACGCTGCCGTTTGCGAGCAAGCAGCCAGTGCAGGGTTTCTCGGCGCTGGCGCGGGATGCTGCGACGGATACCTTGTATGCCCTGCAGGATAATGGCTTTGGCGGTAAATCCGCGTCTCCCGACGCGCTGCTGCATATCTACGCTTTCCGTCCGGATTGGGCGAGCGGCAAGATGAACTCGGTCGGCTTCACGACCGGCAGCGCTGTGGCGGACTTTGACAGCAGCAGCTACATCCGCCTGGCCGACCCGGACAAAAAACTCAGCTTCGCGCTGGTGGCGGACGGCAGCACCTACGCCTATCCGTCGTATTCGCCGGCAGGGGCGGCGTCCACCCTCAGCGTCGACGCGCTGATCAAAAGCAAGCGCTATTTGACCGGCGCGGATATCGACCCGGAATCGATGGTGATTGATGCCGACGGGAATTTCTGGATCGGCGAAGAATTCGGCCCCTGGCTGATCAAGGTCGATAAAAGCGGCAAGGTTTTGCAGAAGGAAGTGTCCGTCCCCAACGTCTTGGCGCTGGACAGCAATCCCTATGTTCAAACCAGCAATAACCCGAATGTCACGACGGCAAACCTGCCCAGCTCTGGCGGTTTTGAGAGCATGGCCATCAACCCTTCACGCACCCGCATCTACACGATGTTCGAGCGTGAATTATCGTCGGACAGCAATAAGCAGCGCCGCATCATCAATGTATTCGACATCGCTAATAATAAATTCCTCAGCAATGTCTGGTACCAATACAAGGTCGGCACCGGCACGTATATCGATGCAAGCGGCAATACAGTCACGGAGTACTACACCGTCAATGACATGACGGCGGTGAATGACCACCAGTTTCTGGTTCTCGAAAAAGACCGTGGCGCAGGCGACGCACGCACTGGCAAATTCCCGGCCAGCAATGCATCGCGTGTGGCAGCGAAATACAAAAAGATCTATCTGGTCGATCTCGAAAAGCTCGATAGCGATGGCTTCCTGGTCAAGACCGAACTGGTGGATTTGATGAATCTCGCCGACCCCAAGAATATTGGCGCGAGCGACACCATTAATGGCGTCTTTGCCTTCCCGATGGAAAGCATCGAGTCGGTGCGCATCCTCGATGCCAACACCCTGATTGTCGTCAATGACAACAACTACCCCGGCGGCTCCGCATCGCGCAACCCCGCCAAGCCGGATAACAACGAGTTCATCCGCATCCGCCTACCCCAGGCACTTAGTCTTCAATAATCCGCAGGCCTGAGCGCAGCGCTGGCGTGGAAGGGCTTCACCGCAAAGGCGCGAAGGAAACGCAAAGGGCCGCGAAGGAGGGCCAAGGCAAAGGCCTTCATCGTAGAGATGCGTAAGGCCGCAGTGTGTTTGTTTTTCCCCTCTCCCGCATGCGGGAGAGGGTGGCGCGTAGCGCCGGGAGAGGGCGCTTTAATCCGTTGCGCAATAAATGACCGTTCGGCCCGAGTGCGCCGTAGGCGCGTATCGAGGGCAGCACGCGTAGGTCGGACAAGCGAAGCGCCGTCCGACGTTCGGGAATTATTGGCGGCGATGACTTGAATTGAACGGCACAAACGTGGGAAGGCGCCAGCGGCTTTTCCGACCTGCCGCCGTGCATTCAATCATTGCGACTTACGGCCTTTACCGCCGTGCATTCAGTTATTCCGACTTACGGCCTTGCAGGGCTACGTTTCACATCAACCTCTCTAGCTTTGAGGAAATTATATTCAAAGCTACTGCCAACAGACACCCGCCTAGGAATTGAAGGATTGTCATGGTTTTTCTACCCTTAAATTCCTGAATAAGTTTGTCGTCACCTTTGTTCAACTTGAGGTAGGAGAGCACGGGGTAACTGTCAATCGCATCTTCAACGAGATCACCTGTAGCACGGGACAAAGACAAAATCACAATCATCGCCGTGCTATAGAGGACAAAGAACTTAGCAGAAATGTGAGGGCTGCTTGTAGCACTGATGAATAAAGGAATAGCCTGAGTTGCAAAGAAGCCAAGCAATACGGCAGAAATAAGCCGAACTGAATTTGGAATAATGTTTGACCATTGTCGAAGGAAAATTAGCCAAGTTTTCTTAGGAATTGCGGGGCAGCCCCTAATCCATTCATCGAACGCTTCTAAGAACCCCCGAGCGATAACGTAATCAGCATAGTCGATCGTGACTTCAGCAGAGGAATCCCCGATGTAGTTGAAGAACCTGCCGCGCATGAATGGTGGAGCTTCTTTTTCAAGCTGTTCGATCATGGCAACGCGCGACGTAAGTCTGATAGTTACTGCGTACTCTTGTGGCCGTTGTAGCCCCGCAGGAATGATAGAGAAGTTGTACTGAACAACAACACTTACCGTAGGGCTGACTGCATTCGCGTTATACGCCTTAAACCGTTCAAAAGAAGTGAACTGTTCTTTGCGTTCTTTGTCGTGAAAGACGGCGATAGATTCGTTCTTGGCGATGATGTTGTGAACATCGCAGAGCTGCATAACTTTGTGATGCAACTGTTCTAGCTCAGAAAATTCAATTAACAGATTGTCCGGGTACCTTTGTCGAATCTGCTCAGTGCGCCCCGTTATCTGATGGTAAACATCTTGATAAACCTTTAGGGAGATTGATGTGTTGGTGTCTCCGACGCTTACTGCGCCTGAGCTTCCATTCCCGTTGTCGCGGTGTTCAATAATTTCGCTCAAAGTGCACCTCGGGATACTTGTGGAACATAACGTGAAAGTGAGAGGCGGCTGGAGCAAAGAGTACGGAACCACAAGCGCTGCTTGTGGCCGTACTGCCCCACTGTAGTGTTGGGGCCGCGGACCCCTTATGGACAACGAGTGCCAGCAGATGTGCAAAATGGCTTTTTATCACAACACATGAAGCCTGGAGCGCAACACCATCCGCCGTCTTTGCTATGACATGCTCGTTCTCCGGTAGGGCATTTATGCGTGGCGTTGGCTTGTTTTGGCAGAGTGGTCATCAGTGCAATCGCGGCAGCAGACTTCATCATTATTGAAATTGCCTCTCGTCTCTGGTGGCTCCCAGATTCAACTTCAGCGATTGCTACCCGAATTCCGAAAGCAATCACATGACATAGCCAAAGAAGTGCCAATCCAGTGCTCGCTACAAGTAGTAATATTGATTGCCATTTGTCCGTACCGAATACACTCGTAGATAGAATGGTAAGCGCCGATGAGGTAAGTGCAGATAGAAAAGCCATTCTTGCGCAATAGCTACAAGCACCAAGTTTGCTAATTTTCAAAAATTCAAAATACATGATTTGGCTCCGTTTGGTTTGATGAAGTAATCCAGGATTGCTCCTCGTGAGTAAAGGCCGTAAGTCGGAACGGTTGAAGACATATTCGTAGGTCGGAAAAGCGAAGCGCCTTCCGACGTTCGGGGGGCATTTGAACTACACAAACGTCGGAAGGCGCCTACGGCTTTTCCGACCTACCGCCATGCATTCAGTTATTCTGACTTACGGCCTTTAGTCGTTTATCTCAGCGTAGACAGCGCGGATTAGCTCTAGAACATCTCGGCACAGTGGAATAACTGGAACGCCTTCACCGCGCATATCGCCAAAATGAAAGTTCTCTGGAAGGGCCTCTCCAGTCACCATGATAGAAAGTGGGTAGTGGTGTGTGCTCTTTTTCCGAAATTCATAGAGCTGCTTTGTAAGGGGAGTAAGCCCGGCTGTCTTTACGAATTTTGGATTCTTGGCATCTTGAATAACCTTTACATGGTTCCTCAGAATTGCCAAGCCTTCATGATCTTCGACCGACTCTCCGGTTTCTGGGGCGGTGAATCGGAAGTAAGCCGTGAGCGCAGTTGACTCGAAGAAGCTGTAGGCAGCATTTAAGAATGCAGAAACCAACCAACGAAATCGATTGCGATTGGTTTCGGATGAAATCAGATCAAAGAAAAATTCACACTCTTTCAGCTTGTCGTCAAAATCGGCGACGGCCTGAAAATCCCAACGATCTAGCCAGTCGTCTAGCTCAAATGTGCTGGATTTAGACATAGCAACCTAACGTTAAATGGTTTTAAAAATAAATAATAATCAGCATCTTCGTCATGCTGATGAATAAAAAATTAGCTCTTCAAGATGAAGTTCTATCAAAGCCTTATTCGTTTTGACGAATAAAACTTGATGTCGTACAGGCGCCGCACTCGCCTAGCCGTCTTGTTCCGGCACCTCCAAACAATACGCCCCCCCATCTCATTCGCATGCCTGCCCAAAAGGGCAGAGCGGGTTTCTTTTGCGCATTTTTTTTGCGCGAACTTAAGTTCTGGCGGCTTTGCAGCGCGCGGCCACGGCCTCGCCCCTCGGACCAAGCCCCTCACCCCTCGCCCCGGCATCAAACCACCCCCGTGGCCCAATCCATGCGTAGTGGGTCTTAGCTATCCGTTCGGGCAACCTGCGCGAGGGTGGCTTTACGAGGATTCCCATGACCACTACCAATGCATCTCCTGCTTTTCAGCGCCTGGAGGCTGAAGGCCGTTTGTTGAAAGCGGCGCTGAATGGGGCGACGAATGTTCCGGGGCGTTCCGGTTTTCGCGGTGAAATCGCGCTGACGCTGGAGCCGCCGCTGATGCTGGAGGCGGCGTTTGCGGCGGCGGATGATGCGGAGGCTGCGCTGTCTTTTCTGGCCGGTTCGCTGCCCAGCTACACGCAGCTGCCTGCGCTGATCGCGGCGCTGGGGGCCAATCTCAAGGCGGAGGGCAAGTATTTTGTCTATGTCTCGGATCTGCGTCGCGGCGCGCGCTATGTGGTCGATTTCAGCGGCATTGCGTTTTTCGTGCTGCCGATTGATGACACCTCGGTGTACAACGAGCTGATCGATTGCCTGTATCTGGACAAGACGAAGATGAAGAAGATGGACACGGCGCAGAAGATTGATGCGATTGTCGAGGGCGCGAGCAAATTCACCCAGACGTACGAGAAGATCAGTTTTGAGGAAGGGCTTGCGCGGCTTTGAGCTGGCCGCTGTTTTGTCTGGATGGCGACGCAGGCGCGGCCGCCATTGCCGACAATTGAAGGGAAGACGTCAATTGGCGGGTACTGAGCTGAGGTGCCGGTTTGATGCGCTGAATTTGTGACGCGAAGGGTGCGGAGGAAAAGAAAAGGTCCGCAAAGGAAAACGTGTTTGTTTCCCTTTGCGGACCTTCTGTCTTTCTTTGCGGCCTTGGCGTCAAAAATGCAGCGCCTAAAGGCTGAAGATCACTCGCGCTCGGCGACCTTGAGGCGGCGTTTGCGTACGCCTTCGGCGAGCAGGTCGAGGACGTCGACCGAGGCGTCCCAGCCGATGCAGGCGTCGGTGATGCTCTTGCCGTATTCGAGCGGCTTGCCGGGGACGAGGTCCTGGCGGCCTTCGACGAGGTGGGATTCGCACATCACGCCGATGATGCGTTCGTCGCCATTGGCCATTTGCGTGGCGACGTCGTCGGCGACTTCGATTTGCAGTGCGTATTGCTTGCGGCTGTTGGCGTGCGAGAAGTCGACCATCAGGCGTGCGGCGAGGCCGGCCTTGGCGAGTTCCTGGCAGGCTTTGTCGACGCTGGCGGCGTCGTAATTGGGTTCCTTGCCGCCGCGCAGGATGATGTGGCAGTCCTCATTGCCGGCGGTGGACACGATGGCCGAGTGGCCGGCCTTGGTGACTGACAGGAAGTGGTGCGGCGCTTGCGCGGCTTTGATGGCGTCGAGCGCGATGCGCACATCGCCGTCGGTGCCGTTCTTGAAGCCGACCGGGCAGGAGAGGCCGGAGGCGAGCTGGCGGTGCACCTGGCTCTCGGTGGTGCGCGCGCCGATGGCGCCCCAGGAGATCAGGTCGGCGATGTATTGCGGGGTGATCATGTCGAGGAACTCGGTGCCGGCCGGCATGCCCAGTTCGTTGATCTCCCACAGCAGCTGGCGCGCCAGGCGCAGGCCGTCGTTGATCTTGAAGCTGTCGTTGAGGTAGGGGTCGTTGATCAGGCCCTTCCAGCCGACCGTGGTGCGCGGCTTTTCGAAGTACACGCGCATGACGATCAGCAGGTCTTCGCGCAGGCGTTCGGCCTGCACCTTGAGCTTGCGGGCGTAGTCGAGCGCGGCGGCGCTGTCGTGAATCGAGCAGGGGCCGATGACGACCAGCAGGCGGTCGTCGGCGCCGTGCAGGATGCGGTGGATGGCCTGGCGGGTGTCGCCGGTGGTCTGGGCGCAGCGCTCGGAGGCCGGAAACTCGCGCATCACGTGCGAGGGCGGAGCAAGTTCCTTGATTTCGCGGATGCGGACGTCGTCGATCTGGTAAGCGCTGGTGCTGGGCATGAAGCTATCCTGTCTTGCTCGGGTGTGTAGTGTTGCGTTGCGTCGGGCGCCGCGTGTGCGCTGCGGCAAAGCGGGCAATTCTAGCCCAAAGCGCGTGTGGCCTGCTGTCGTGGATAGACCGCTCTTGACGCCGCCGGGCGCGGCATGGCTTGGCGGATGCTGCGCCGCGTGATTCAATCCGGCCATGGATAAGCGTCACCCGACCCCTCCGCTGATTGCCTGCCACGAGTGTGATCTGCTCCAGCAGGCGGTGCCGCTGCCGCGCGGTGGTCGCCTGGTCTGTGTGCGCTGCGGGGCGAGTTTGCAGCGCTGGGCGCATGCGGGCATCGACCGTCCGCTGGCGCTGACGGTGGCCGCCGGCATCTTGTTCGTGCTGGCCAATTGCTTTCCGGTGATGAGCTTGCAGTTCCAGGCGCTGCAGGTCGACGCCAGCATGCTTGGCGCGGTGCGCGTCCTGCACGAGCAGGGCGAGAGCCTGGTCGGCTTGCTGGTGCTGCTGACCGTGGTGGTGGCGCCGGCCTTGCTGATCCTCGCCTTGCTGTGGTTGCTGCTGCCCTTGCGCCTGGGCTGGCCGGCGCCGGGCTTTGCGCGGCTGTTCCGCGTGCTGATGTTCCTCGCGCCCTGGTCGATGCTGGAGGTGTTGATGCTGGGCATCCTCGTCTCCCTGGTCAAACTCGGCCATATGGCTAGCGCCACGGCGGGTATCGGCTTGTGGGCGTATGGCGGCAGCATGTTGTTGCTGACCGTGCTCAGCGCCAGCTTGCAGGGGCCGGTGCTGTGGGCGATGCATGCCAGCGTGCAGCAGGAGCCGGCGTGACGACGGCGCTGCGTGCCGGCTTGTGCGGCTGCCATGCCTGCGGCCTGGTGTCGACGCTCGCCGAGCACAGCCATTGCCCGCGCTGCGGCGCCCGCCTGCATGCGCGCAAGCCCGATAGTCTGGTGCGTTGCTGGGCCTTGCTGCTGGCAGCCTGTGTGCTCTATGTGCCGGCTAATCTGTTGCCGATCATGGAGACGACTTCATTCGGCGCCAGCGAGCGCAATACCATTCTGAGCGGCGTGGTGGCCTTGTGGACTGGCGGTTCGCAGGATCTGGCGCTGATCGTCTTCATTGCCAGCGTGGTGGTGCCGATCGGCAAGCTGCTCTCGCTGGTGGTGCTGTTGCTGGGCGTGCAGTTTCGCAGCGGGCGCAATCTGCTGCAGCGGGCGCGCCTGTATCGTCTGGTCGAGCTGGTCGGCAAGTGGTCGATGCTCGATGTCTATGTCGTGGCTTTGCTGGCGGCTCTGGTACGCTTCGATGCCCTGATGGATGTGCGCGCCGGCACCGGGGCGCTGGCGTTCGGCGCGGTGGTCGTGCTGACCATGCTGGCCGCGCAGGCCTTTGACCCGCGTTTGATTTGGGATGCAAGCAATGAGTGAGACTGAAACTCCGCACGAAGCGGGCGATCTGCCCAAGGCGCTGGCCGTGCCGCGCAAGCGCTGGCAATTGCCCCTGGTGTGGCTGGTGCCGATTCTGGCGCTGCTCCTCGGTGGCTGGCTGGCGGTACAGGCGGTCCTCAAACAGGGGCCGACGATTCATATTGAATTCCAGACCGGCGAGGGCCTGGTCGCCGGCAAGACGCACATCAAGTACAAGGATGTCGATGTCGGCATGGTCAGCGATGTGGCGATTGCGCCGGATCGTAAATCGGTGATCGTGACCGCCAAACTCAGTGGTCAGGCGCGAGACTTTGCGGTGGAAGACACGCGCTTCTGGGTGGTCAAGCCGCGCATTGCCGGTGGCAGTGTGAGCGGCCTGGATACCTTGCTGTCAGGCGCCTTCATCGGCGTGGATGTCGGCAAGTCGGACGTCTCGCAAACCGAATTCAAGGGCCTCGAAGTGCCGCCGATGCTGATCGACGGCGTGCCGGGCAAACGCTTTCAGCTGCGGGCCGAGAATCTGGGCTCGATTGATTACGGCGTGCCGGTGTATTTCCGCAAGCTGGCGGTCGGTCAGGTGGTGGCGTATGACCTGGACAAGGATGGCAAAGGGGCTTTGGTGACGATCTTTGTGAGCGCGCCGTATGATCGTTTTGTCACCGAAGACACGCGTTTCTGGTCGAGCAGCGGGCTGGATTTTTCGGTTGATGCCAATGGCCTGCGCTTCAATACCGAGTCCTTGTCGACCTTGTTGGTGGGCGGCCTGGTGTTTGGCTCGCCCAGCGGCACGGCCGCGCCACCCGCCAAGAGTGGTGCGCAGTTCGTGCTTTACGACAATCAGCAGACTGCGATGCGCGAGCATGACACGCAGGTCGAGCTTTATCGTCTGGTCTTCCATCAGACTGTGCATGGCCTCGTGGTAGGGGCGCCGGTGGAGTTCCGTGGTATCCAGTTTGGTGAGGTGGCGTCGATCGGTTTGAGCTATGACGCGAGCACCCAACGCGTCGATGTGCCGGTGGTGATTAGGGTCTTTCCGGAGCGTTTGCAGCGTTATACGGTTGATCCCGAGACGAAGTCGGATGCGATTCTTGATAAGCTCATTGAGTCCGGCTTGCGCGCGCAGCTGCGCAGCGGCAGCTTGCTGACCGGGCAGCTCTACGTCGCCTTCGACTTCTTTCCGGGGGTGGCCAAGGCCGTCCTCAAGCGCAAGCGTGGCATGCCCGAGATTCCGACTGTTGATGGCAGCCTCAACGAGCTGGAGGCCAGCATTACCAGCATCGCCCGCAAGATCGACAAGATCCCGTTTGAGGAGATCAGCAAAGATCTGCGCAGCGCCATCGCCTCGCTCGACAGCACGGTGAAGCAGGCAGACATCCTGCTCAAGCAGGTCAATCAGGATGTCGCGCCCGAGCTCAAGCGTACGCTGGCGGGGGCGCAGCAGACCATGCAGCGCGCCGAGCGCCTGATGTCGCAAGACGCGCCGCTGCAGCAGGATCTGCGCGACACGCTGCGCGAGGTGTCGCGTGCGGCGGCCTCGATGCGCAGCCTTACCGATTATCTGGATCGCCACCCCGAGGCCCTGATTCGCGGCCGTACGCCTGACGAGGACAAGCCATGAGCCTGAAACCCTGGATGCTGGTGGCGAGCTTGCTGCTCGGCGCCTGCAGTTCGCAACCGACGCGCTACTACGCCTTGTCCGGCGGCCATGACTTGCTCAATCAGCCGGTCGGGCGCGTGCTGCTGGCGGTGGGCCCGGCGAGCGTGCCGGATGCGCTCGACCGCAGCGCGATGCTGGTGCGCCGTGGCCCGAACAGTGTCGAGGTGCTCGACGAGCAGCGCTGGATCGACACGCCGAAGAACGAAATTCCGCGCGTGCTGGCCACGCGTCTGTCCGAGCTGCTGCCGGCCACACCGCTGGCCGTGTGGTCACAGCATGCGGCGAGCAGCGCGCCCTGGCGCGTCCTTATCGATGTGCAGCGCTTCGATGTGGCGCCGGGCGAGGCGGCCAGTGTGGAGTTGAGCTGGACCTTGCTGCGCGACGCCGACGGCGCCCGCAGCATGTGGCGCAGCAGCGCCAGCGAACCGCTGGCGAGCAACAGCACGCCGGCGCAGATGGCCGCAGCCTTGAGCCGCGCGCTCGATCAGATCGCGCAGCAGATGGCGACCCAGCTCAAGCAGCAAGACCTCAAGTAGCCGCGCCGGCGTCTGTGCGGCGCTTGTGCAGGAAGCGCTCCAGGCGCACGTCATTGGCATAGGCGACATTGATGCGCAGGTAAGGCGAGGCCTGTAGCTGCGGGCGGAAGATCTTGCCCGGCGCGAGCAGGATGCCGGCTTGCTCGGCCTGCTCGGCAACCGGCGTGGCGTCTTCGATGTCCGGCACCTTGGCCCAGATGAACACACCGCCATCCGGGTGACGAAATTGCAGACCCGCGCCTTCGAGCATGCGCGCAGTGCGCACGCTTTGTTCGGCGAGGCGGCCCTGCAGGCGTTCAATGTGTTTGCGGTAGTGGCCTTCGATGAGCAGGCGGTGAATGATCTGCTCGGTAAATTCCGAGGTGCTCACCGAGGTCAGCAGTTTGATGTCGGCCAGTTCATCCGCAAGGTCTGGCGAGCAGGCCAGATAGCCGACGCGTACATTGGCTGACAGGGTCTTGGAAAAGCTGCTGATGTAGATCACCCGCTGCAGCTGGTCGAGCGCGGCGAGGCGCGCCGCCGGGCCGCTGTGAAAGTCGCCATAGGTGTCGTCCTCGACAATCATGAAATCCTGCCGCTCGGCTACCTGCAGCATGCGATAGGCCGTGGCCGGACTCAGATTGCTGCAAGTCGGGTTATGCATTACCGAGTGGGTGATGAACAGCTTGGGCTTGTGGGCAATCGCCAGCTGTTCGAGCGCCTGCGTGTCGGGGCCGTCTTCGCCGCGCGGAACGCCGATCAGATTGGCACCCAGCAGGCGCAGCGCGCCGAACAGGTTGAAATAGCCCGGATCATCGACCAGAACGGTGTCGCCTGCGCGCAGGTAGAAGCGCGCCACGATGTCCAGCGCCTGGGTGGCGCCGAGGGTCAGCACGATCTGCTCGGGCCGCGCTTCGACACCGATGCCGGCCAGGGTGATGCGCAGCTGTTCGCGCAGCGGCAGGAAACCGTTCGGCTCGCCATAGCAGCCGAAGCGCACGCTGTGGTCCTGGCCGCGAGTGAGCTGGCGCACTGCCTTGCTGACCGCATCGTTATCGAGCCAGCCCGGCGGCAGCCAGCCGACGCTGGCGCTGAGCATGCCCGGCGGCGCCGACAGCGAGCGGCGCATCAGCCAGGCGACGTCGATGGCGCGCTGGCGTTGGGCGGCGGGCAGGGCGGCGCTGGGCGCTTCGTCGCGCGGGCTGACGAAGAAGCCGGCGCCGCGCCGCGATTGCAGATAGCCCTGGGCGACCAGGCGGTCGTAGGCTTCGACGACGGTAAAACGGCTGATGCCATGGCGCTCGGCGAGCTGACGGATGGCCGGCAGGCGTGTGCCGGGGCGCAGCAGGCGATCATCGATCTGCGCACGCACGGCGCTGACGATCTGCTCGACCAGGGGATGGGCGTTTTCGCTGGAAAGGCTCAGTTGCATGGAAAGCTCCGTACGCGTCATGGCGCTGGCACCAGTACAGCGCGTGAAATTGCCTGCCGGATTGTATCGGTTCAGGATTTGAAGTGTCCGGTATTGTCTCCTAAAGCTTAGGGCGTGTTCACATCCACCCGGCGGATTGCGTTGAAGTACAGGGCTTGCCACGAGCTTGCCAAAAGCGGGCGCGCGACACAGTGCAGGGTGGCCCCCTGCACAAGGAGCGCAACGCAGTATGGCGAGCCCTGCACTTCAACCCTCCGGGCGGGCACTGAATTGGCCACAGCACAGCGTTGCAGCTCCTCGTCAGGGGACCACCCTGACAGCGTCGCTGCGCCTTGTTCTGCGCCCAATTCAGTACCCGCGCAACCGTCGCGTGAATGTGAACACGCCCTAGCGCATTGGCGCAGATGAGAGGAGAAGATCATGTACAGCAAGCCGATGAACGAATCGCAGACATCCGCTACGCACGGGGTGCGCGCACTGGCTGGAGTGCTGCTCAGCGTGTGTCTGCTGGCGCTTGCGGTGAGTCTGGGCAGTCTGGCGCGGGGCGCCTTGCAGGGCAATATTGAATCCCCGCTGCAGGCGCAGGATCATGCCAGCGGCCGTGTGTTCCAGCTGCTGCCTGGCGGCAGTGCGCTGCGCGTGCTCGACGTGCGTGCCGGCGTCAGCGAGATCGCCCGTCTGAGCCTGCCGCCGCAGCCGATCCATGCCCTGCGTTACGAGCCCGCGCAGCAGCAGCTGGTGGTGGAGACGGCGGGGCGCAATTATCGCTACGACGCACGCGATTTTCAGCTGATTGACGATAGCGCACTGGCCGCCGTGTCCAGCCGCACGCTGCGCGACTGAAGCGGCGCGCCTGCGGCAGGCCTGATTGGAAAATCTTGCGTGGGGCGCTTGACATCGGCGCGCAAATGCTCAATATTGAGAACCATTCGCATTCGCGAAGACTTGCGGGGCATTCTCCCGACAAGCTTATTGAATGAGGCTGGCAATCATGTACGTATGCGTTTGTAACGCAGTGACTGAACAAGACATCGCGACCGCAGTGGGGGCGGGCGCGCGTCGTTTACGTGATTTGCGCAGCAAGCTCGGTGTTGCGGCAGAATGTGGGCGTTGCGCAGAATGCGCGAATGCATGCTTGCGTCAGCTGACTTCAGCGGATGCGGAGCCCAAGGCCATCATTCACCTGCACAGGAGCATCCCCCATGAAAGGCGACAAGAAAGTCTTGCAGCTGCTTAACCGCCAGCTCACCCATGAACTGACCGCCATCAACCAGTACTTCCTGCACGCAAGGATCTACAAGAACTGGGGTTTCGAGAAACTCGGCAAGCACGAGTACAAGGAATCCATCGAAGAAATGCACCACGCCGACAAGCTGATTGAGCGCATCCTGATGATCGAAGGCCTGCCCAATCTGCAAAACCTCGGCAAGCTGCTGATCGGCGAGAACGTGCCGGAATGCCTGGCCGGCGACCTCAAGCTGGAAACCGGTGCCCATGCCGACCTGAAGGAAGCCATTGCGCACTGTGAGTCGGTGCGTGATTTCGTCTCGCGTGACATCCTGCAGGACATCCTCGACGACACCGAAGAGCACATCGACTACCTCGAAACCCAGCTTGAGCTGGTCGAGAAAGTCGGCCTGCAGAACTACCTGCAAAGCCAGATCGAAACCGAAGCGTCCTGATCCTTCAGGTCTGCTGCACACCTCGGGGCGTGTTTCCGCAAGGGATCACGCCCCTTGTTTTTGCGCGCCGGGCTTGTTGCGCAGCAGGCGGGCGGCGAGCAGGATGGCCAGCACAGCGGCATATATCAGCGGTTCGCGGATGTCGAGTTTGACCAGCCACCAGTAGTGCAATACGCCCAGCACGCCAACGGCATACACGCTGCGATGCAGAAGCTGCCAGCGTTTGCCGCCGAGCAGGCGGATCATCGCGTTGAGTGAGGTCACGGCGAGCGGAATCATCAGCACGAAGGCGGCAAAGCCGACGGTGATGAAAGGGCGCTTCCATACATCTTTAAGGATGCCCGCCCAGTCGAAAAACTGGTCCAGCCAGAGGTAGGTGATCAGGTGCAGCACGCCGTAGAAAAAGGCGTAGAGCCCGAGCATGCGGCGCAGGCGTACCAGCCAGTTCCATTGCGTGAGTTTGCGCAGCGGCGTGATGGCGAGCGTGATCAGCAGGAAGCGCAGCAACCAGTCACCACTGCCGCGGGTGATTGCCTCAACCGGATTGGCGCCCAGATCGTCGTTGAAAAAACGCCAGCTGAGCAGCGCTGCGGGCAGCAGGCAGAGCAGGAAGACGATGTACTTGAGCTGGCTGATACGTGCTGGCGTGAGCTTGCGCAGATTGATTGAGAGCATGGCGAAGGCCGGACTGAAGTGAGTCTTGGGTCTGCACATGCAGCGGACCCTTGATGAGCTTTTGGGCTTGGAGTTTTTGACGCGAAGGGCGCGGAGAAAACAAGGCAAGGTCCGCAAAGGAATACAAAGCGATGAACCCCAACATAAGATTCCCTTGGCGAGCCTTCGCTTTTCTTTGCGCCCTTCGCGTCAAAAAAACGTCTCTGACTCTCTGAGAGACTGCGACGAGATCGCGAGCAGTTTTTCAGAAATTCTTCTTCAGATCCATGCCTGCATAGAGCGGGGCGACTTCGTTGTAGCCGTTGAACAGCAGGGTTTTGCGCTTGGTAAGTTCGCCGATGCGCCGCTCGCTGCCCTGGCTCCAGCGCGGGTGGTCGACGTCCGGGTTGACGTTGGAATAAAAGCCGTATTCGTTGGCGGCCGCCTTGTTCCAGGCCGTGCCGGGCATCTTGTCGGTGAGGCGGATGCGGACGATGGATTTGGCGCTCTTGAAACCGTACTTCCAGGGCACCACGAGGCGGATCGGCGCGCCATTCTGGTTCGGCAATTCTTCGCCGTAGAGACCGACCGCCATCAGGGTCAGCGGGTGCAGGGCTTCGTCCAGGCGCAGGCCTTCGGTGTAGGGCCAGTCGAGGATGGCGCGGTTGAGATTGGGCATGCTGGCCTTGTCGGCGACCGAGATGAACTCGACGAACTTGGCGCTGCCCAGCGGCTCGACGCGCTTGAGCAGGGTGGCGAGCGGAAAGCCGATCCAGGGAATCACCATCGACCAGCCTTCGACACAGCGCAGGCGGTAGATGCGTTCTTCGAGCGGGGCGAACTTGAGCAGGTCGTCGATGGCTATGGTTTGCGGTTTGGCGCAGAGGCCTTCGATGCTCACCGTCCAGGGGCGCGTTTTCATCTTGCCGGCTACGCTCGCGGGCTCTTCCTTGTCGACCGAGAATTCATAGTAATTGTTGTAGCCCGTCACGTATTTGAGCGGCGTGTTCGCCTCGCCAGCCGGCTTGTATTGGCTGGCCACCACATTGGGCAGCTTGGCGGCCTGCGCCAGCGCCGGGAAGCTCAGCGCTGCGCCGCCGATGGCGAGGGTCTGCAGGAATTCACGGCGGCCTTCGTAGAGCTCACGCGGGGTGATCTCGGAAGGGACGATGTCGCTGGGCTTGCGGATGAGCATGGCGGACTCCTTGGGGTACTGCGTGTGTTGTTGTGTGTGCTGCGCTGTAGAGCAAGACCGATTCCGGGTACTGAAGTTCTGCCATCACGGATTGAGCTGGCGATAGGTTTCCTGCGCCAGGGCGAGCAGCTTGTCGCGCGCGATGTCGCCGGAGAGTGCGTAGCTCAGCTGATCGTCGAGCCAGTAGAAGGTGCTGATCGTGCCTTCCTGGGCGAACTGGAACGAGGTTTCGCCGACGTTTCCCTTCTGCGTCCGCAGATACAGCGTCAGGCGCTGACCGGCATCGTTCTGGAACATGAACTGCGCCACCGGCCCGGTCTCGCTGGGCAGCAGCCGGCCGCCGACCAGGGCATAGCCCTGCGCGTTGAGCACCGGCACCTTGAGTGGCTGGCCGAGGCGTTTGGACAGCCAGGTGACGAGGTGGGCTTCTTCGTCGGCAGCGACTTCGACCGCGTGGCGCTTTTCCGGTACGTAGATGGCATGCGCCATGGCGGCGATGTGCGAAAGGCTGGCTTGCGGCGCAGCGGGCGGCGTGTCGCCCAGCTCGTAGCGCATCAACCAGCCGACGAGCAAGCCGATGCTCAGCCAGACGACCGCAGCGGCATAGCGCAGCGGCGAGCGATGTGCGGCGCGCCTGGCCGCACGCAGCAAATGCTGCGGTACCGCCGTGCGCGCGATGGGGTCGAAATGCTTGTGCAGGATCGCATCCTGCTGCTGCCAGGTGGCGACGCGCTGTGCGGCTTCGCGATTCTCGCGCAGCAGGTTTTCGGCGCGATTGCGGTCGTCGATGTCGAGGCGGTCATCGACGTAGCGCAGCAGCGCATCGTCGGTCGGCGAGAGTTCGCGTTCAGGCGTAGCGGGTGGTCGCTGCTTCATTTGACCACCTTCAGATGAGTGATGCTGACCTCGCCTTGCAAGGCGCCACGCAAGCGCTCGCGGGCGCGGAACAGGCGCGACATGATGGTGCCGACCGGCACCCCGAGGACCTTGGCCGCTTCGGCGTAAGAGAGTTCTTCCAGCGTTACCAGCAGCAGGGCTTCGCGCTGCTCGGCGGGGACTTGCTGCAGGGCGCGGTCCAGATCGCGCAGCACCAGACCGTCTTCCTGCTCGGCGCGCACGGGCAGGTCGGGCAGCAGTTCGTCGGGGCGGTAATCGAGGTGGCCGGCGCTGCGCAGCTGATTGACGAAGATGTTGTGCATGATCGTGAACAGCCAGGCGCGCAGATTGCCCGGCCGCCACAGCAGCCAGCGCGACAGCGCGCGCTCGATCGTGTCCTGCACCAGATCATCCGCCCGCGAGGCGTCGCCGGTCAGCGCCCGCGCGTAGCGGCGCAGGCGCGGTATTTCGGCAATGATGTCTTCTTGTCTGTGCATGGCCGGCCGTAACACGAACACTCGTTGGGCGCCTCGGCAGCGCTGTTGATTCAGATCGTAGCAGCTCTTCTCGCCACGCGGCGCGCAGCGCGGGTTTTTGCTGCGCTGCAGCTGCCGGAATACGTAAGTGGGATGTAAGCTCGACTGCATCTAATCAGGGCCACAAAGGCTTTTTAAGCCTGGAGACAACTGAACACCACAAGTGCCCCGGATATTCCGGCGGCCACCAAACCCAAAGGAGACGTGTGACATGGCTGGCATCGATTCCGTGCTGCAGGAGCACCGCATTTTCCCGCCGTCTGAGGCCACCATTGCGCGTGCCACGATCAGTGGCATGGCCGCCTACGAGGCATTGTGCAAGGAAGCCAGCGACGACTACGCCGGCTACTGGGCGCGCCTGGCGCGCGAGCACGTGATCTGGAAGACGCCGTTCAGCACCGCGCTGGATGAGCGCGAGGCGCCGTTCTACAAGTGGTTCGAAGATGGCACGCTGAATGTGTCGTTCAACTGTCTGGATCGCCATCTCGACAATGGCAATGCCGACAAGGTTGCGCTGGTCTTTGAAGCGGACGACGCCAAGGTGACGCGTGTCACCTATCGCCAGCTGCATGCCCTGGTCTGCAAGTTTGCCAATGGACTCAAGTCGCGTGGCATCAAGAAGGGCGACCGCGTCATCATCTACATGCCGATGTCCGTCGAAGGCGTGGCGGCGATGCAGGCCTGCGCGCGCATCGGCGCGATCCACTCGGTGGTGTTCGGTGGCTTCTCGGCCAAGAGCGTGCAGGAGCGCGTGGTCGATGCCGGCGCAACGGCGATCATCACCGCCGACGAGCAATGTCGTGGCGGCAAGAACATCGCCCTCAAATCGGTGGTCGATGAAGCCTTCGCGCTGGGCGGTTGCGAGGCGGTGCACAGCGTCATCGTCTATCAGCGCACCGGCAATGCCTGCGCCATGCAGGCCGGCCGTGACGTCTTCCTCGGCGATCTGCTGGCCGGCCAGAGCGAGGTCTGCGAGCCCGAGTGGGTCAGCGCCGAGCACCCGCTGTTCCTGCTCTACACCTCGGGCTCGACCGGCAAGCCCAAGGGTGTGCAGCACTCTTCGGGCGGCTACCTGCTGCATGCGATCCTGACCAACAAGTGGACCTTCGACCTCAAGGCTGAGGATGTCTTCTGGTGCACCGCCGACATCGGCTGGGTCACCGGCCATACCTATATCGCTTACGGGCCGCTGGCTTGCGGCGCGACGCAGATTGTCTTTGAAGGCGTGCCGACCTACCCGGACGCCGGGCGCTTCTGGCGCGTCATCCAGGATCAGAAGGTGACGGTGTTCTACACCGCGCCGACGGCGATCCGCTCGTTGATCAAGGCCTCCGACACCACGCCGACGGCGCATCCGCGCAACTACGACCTGTCCAGCCTGCGCATCCTCGGCACGGTGGGCGAGCCGATCAATCCGGAAGCCTGGATGTGGTACTACGAGCAGGTGGGCGGCTCACGCTGCCCGGTGATGGACACCTTCTGGCAGACTGAAACCGGCGGCCACGTGATCACCCCGTTGCCGGGCGTGACACCCCTGGTGCCGGGTTCCTGCACGCTGCCGTTCCCGGGCATCCAGGTGGCGGTGGTCGATGAGGCCGGCGCCGATGTAGAGTGGGGCAAGGGCGGCTTCCTGGTCATCAAGCGTCCCTGGCCGTCGATGATCCGCACCATCTGGGGCGACCCGAACCGCTTCAAGACCAGCTACTTCCCGGCCGATCTGGGCGGCAAGCTGTATCTGGCCGGCGACGGCGCGGTGCGCGATGCGAAGACTGGCTACTTCACGATCATGGGCCGTATCGACGATGTGCTGAATGTCTCCGGCCACCGCATGGGCACCATGGAAATCGAATCGGCCCTGGTCTCGTGTAGCGAGCTGGTGGCTGAAGCGGCGGTGGTGGGGCGGCCGGACGACCTGACCGGCGAGGCGATCTGCGCCTTTGTCGTGCTCAAGCAGGCGCGGCCGACGGGGGATGCCGCCAAGGCCATCGTCAAGCAGCTGCAGGACTGGGTGGCCAAGGAAATCGGCCCGATTGCCAAGCCCAAGGACATCCGCTTCGGCGACAATCTGCCCAAGACGCGCTCGGGCAAGATCATGCGCCGCCTGCTGCGTTCGCTGGCCAAGGGCGAGGAGATCACGCAGGATATCTCCACCCTCGAAAACCCGGCGATCCTTGAGCAGCTCAAGCAAAGCTTGTGAGCCTGCGGGCCGGAATGAAGCGTTCCGGCCCATCGCGGGCGCAGCGCAGCAGGGGCGAGCGCGCTGTGCCAGGAGAATGTTGTGTTCAAGCTTGATCGTCACGCCCGCAGTTACCTGATCTTCAGCGTCTGCTTCCTGCTCTTCCTCGGCTGCATGGCCGGGGCAGAGTGGTTGGGCATGTCCCTGCAGTGGATCGGTTATCTGTTCCTGCTGGCGACCATCATCATGTACGCGGCGATCGGCGTGTTCAGCCGCACCACCGACGTGAATGAGTACTACGTCGCCGGGCGGCGCGTGCCAGCCATCTACAACGGCATGGCGACGGCGGCAGACTGGATGAGCGCCGCTTCCTTCCTCGGCATGGCCGGTACGCTCTATGTTGCCGGCTTCGGCGGCCTGGCCTTCGTGATGGGCTGGACCGGCGGCTTTGTCCTCGTCGGCCTCCTGCTGGCGCCGTATCTGCGCAACTTCGGCCAGTTCACCATTCCCGATTTCCTCGGCGCCCGTTATGGCGGTCATCTGCCGCGTCTGCTGGGCGTCGCAGCCGTGGTGATGGCCAGTTTCGTCTATGTGGTGGCGCAGATCTATGGCGTGGGCCTGATCACCAGCCGCTTTGCGAGCATCGATTTCTCCATCGGCGTGTTCGTTGGTCTTGCCGGGGTGCTGGTGTGCTCCTTCCTCGGCGGCATGCGTGCCGTGACCTGGACCCAGGTCGCGCAATACCTGGTGATCATCATTGCCTACTTGTTGCCGGTGGTGATGATGTCCTGGAATGCAACCGGCATGCCGGTGCCGCAGCTGGCCTACGGCCGCGTGCTGCAGCAGCTTGGCGCCGAGGAGCAGCGGCTGAGCGCCGCGCCGCTGGAGCAGGAGGTGCGCAACAGCCTGATCCTGCGCGCACATGGTTTGGCCGAGCGCATCAAGGGTTTGCCGGATTCGCTGTCAGCCGAGCGCAGCGAACTGACCGAGCGCCTCGAATACCTGCAGGACGCCAATGCGCCTGCGCGTGAAATCTCCCGCGTGCAGCGCCAGCTGCGCAATCTGCCGGCCGATGTGCCGGCCGCCTACAAGCAGTGGGAGGGCGAGTATCGCGATGCCATGACGCGCAGCCGCGCGCCGACGCCGCATGCCGAAGCCTATCCGGGCGACGCCGCCACGCCGGGCAGCCAGGCCGAGCGCATCAATTTCGTCGCCCTGGTCTTCGTGCTGATGATCGGCACCGCCGGCTTGCCGCACGTGCTGACGCGCTACTACACCACGCCGGACGTGCGCGTGGCGCGCAATTCGGTGTGCTGGTCGCTGTTCTTCATCCTCCTGCTCTATCTCACGGCGCCGGCCTACGCCGTGCTCGCCAAGTGGGAGATCTACCACCACATCGTCGGCATGCAGATTTCCGAGCTGCCCGGCTGGGTCTCGTCCTGGGGCAAGCTGGGTATGGTCAAGGTCGAAGACATCAACCTCGATGGTGTACTACAGCTGGCCGAGCTGAGCATCAACCCCGATGCCATCGTGCTCGCCACGCCGGAGATTGCCGGCCTGCCGTACTTCGTCTCCGGGCTCATCGCGGCGGGCGGACTGGCGGCGGCGCTGTCGACGGCCGACGGGTTGCTGCTCACCATCTGCAGCGCCTTGTCGCACGACATCTATTTCCAGATCCTCAACCCCGGCGCCGCCACGCAGCGCCGCTTGCTGATCTCCAAGGCGGCCCTGATGGTGATCACCATGTTCGCCGCCTGGGTCGCCAGCCTGCGGCCCGACAGCATCCTGTTCACCGTTGGCTTCGCGTTCTCGATTGCCGCCTCGGCGATCTTCCCGGCGATGGTCAGCGGCATCTTCTGGCGGCGCGCCAGCCAGTGGGGCGCGGTTGCTGCGATGCTCATCGGCCCGGCCGTGGCGATGTTCTACACGGTGCGCACACATCCGTTTTTCGGCGGCTCGATGGAGCACGCCTGGTTCCAGGTGCAGCCGATCTCCTGCGGCCTCTTCGGCGCCGCCGCCGGCTTTGCCGCGCTGTTCATCTTCAGCCTGCTCGGCCCGGCCCCCGACCCGGCCGCCGCCGCCCTCGTCGAACAACTCCGCAGCCCGCCCGCACGGCAAACTTCCGCATGAAGCCCCCTTTCCTGCGCGCGCGCTAACCGCTATACTCCCGCCTCTTCGCGGAGAGATGGATGAGTGGTTTAAGTCGCACGCCTGGAAAGCGTGTTCAGGATAATATCCTGACGGGGGTTCGAATCCCCCTCTCTCCGCCACAGTCAAGCAGGATCAAGATAAAGCGCCGCAAGGCGCTTTTTGTTTTTCTGCCCCCGCTCAGCGCGTTGGTGCGAGCAGCGCCTCCTGTACTTCCTTGATCGTTGTGTGCCAGTCGCCGACGCTGTGCTGGCGGAAGATTCTCATGCTGGGGTACCAGGGTGAGTCCTGGCGTTCGAGTTGCCAGCGCCATTCGGATTCGTGGCGGTTGAGGAGCCAGACGGGTTTGCCGAGCAGGCCGGCGAGGTGGGCGACCGAGGTGTCGACGCTGATCACCAGGTCGAGCTGGCTGATCAGGGCGGCGGTGTCGAGCATGTCTGCGCAGTCGTCCATCCAGTCGTGAAGTGGCAGGCCGCTGTCGGCGATCTGTGCGCGCGCCTCGCTTTTCTGCAGGCTGATCAGTTGCAGGCCGGGCACTTCGGCCAGTGCGCTGAAGTGGGCGAGGGGAATGCTGCGCAGGGCGTCTTTCTTGAGCTGTGGGTTGCCGGCCCAGACGAGGCCGACTTTGTGTCCGGCCAGGTGGGCGAGGCGCTGTTGCCAGCTGGCCAGCAAGTTGGCGGGGAGTTGCAGCGGCGGGTTGGCGGGAATATTCGCGTTGCTGCTGCCCAGGCGCTGTGGCAGGCTCATCAGCGGGCAGTGCAGGGCGTAGTGATGTGCGCTGCCGGCGAAGGCGCGGGCCTGTCCGGCGAGGCTGCAGACAGCGTCGGCCAGGCCGCTGGCTTCGATCAGGCGCAGCACATGCGGTTGGCAAAACACCAGCAGCTGGCCGGCGCCCTGGCGACGCAGTTCGGGCAGGTAGCGCAGCATCATCAGGGTGTCGCCCAGACCCTGTTCGGCCCACAGCAGCAGATTGCGGCCAGCCAGTGCCTCGCCTTGCCACAGCGGCACGCCGCCCAGACGTGGCAAGGTTTCGCGAATATAGCGGTAGGCCGGTTGCTGGCTCTCGAAGCGTTGTTCGAGCAGGGCAAAGCCGGCTTCCAGCTCGCCTTGCAGCAATAGCAGTTCGCCGAGGGCGAGCTGCGCTTCAGTACGTGTCGGGTCGGCCGCCGCCTGCTGCAGCCAGGTGCGCGCGCTGCCCAGATCGCCAAGCTCCCAGCAGGCGAGCCCGCTGTTCATCTGCGCCGGCCACAGATCCGGCGCTTGTTCGAGGCACCAGGCATATTCCGCCAGCGCACGCTGCGGCGCGCCGCGTTCCTTGTAAATATTGCCCAGGTAGTAATGCAGGTTCAGCGCTTGCGGCTGTCGCAGCAGTGCGTCGTGCAGCAAGGCTTCGGCTTCGTCGTGGGCGCCGAGCAGGCACAGGCTGTGGGCGAGCGCCAGCAGGCTGGGTTCGTCATCGGCTTGCAGTGCCAGGCAGTGCCGGAAGTGGGCGACGCTGGCGGCGTAGTCGCCCTGCTCGCGGGTGATCTCGCCGAGCTTGAAGTGGGCTTGTGATAGATTGGGTGCGAGCACGATGGCCTGCGTGGCATGCTGGCGCGCTTGTTCGAGTTCGCCTTGCTGCTGCAGCACGGCAGCCAGATTGTTGTAGGCGGCGGCCAGCTGCGGGTCCAGCGCGATGGCCTGGCGATAGCAGGCGGCCGCCGCGTCGAGCTGGCCGGCATTGAAATGCGCGTTGCCGCGTTGTTTCAAGTCTTCGGCGGAGCTGGCATGCGCCTGCTCTGCAGGGGCAGGTGAAGCGAACAGGGTGCGCAGCAGCTTGAACAAGAGGGCTTCCTCGGGCGAGCGGGTGTGCGACATTTTACGCGTCGGCTGCCGGCCTTTGGCGGGGTGCGGGAACCACTCGTGTCGTGCCCTGCCAAAGCGGCAGGGTGATGACCTGTCGTGATTCGGATCGGAGTGAGTGGATGGACTGGAAGCACGAAGTACTCAACAGCAGCATTTGGCTGGTCAAGACCTACCTCATCACGCTGCTGGTGTTTGTCGCGGGTATGGCCGCGCTGGCGCGTTTCACGGTGTGGGGGCGGCAGTTCTGGGCGATCAGCGGCGCGTATTTCTCGCCACGCCGCAGTTGGCGTTCGCTGGCGGCGTTGGCCTTGATCCTCTTGTTGTCCCTGATGTCGGTGCGGCTCAATGTGCTGTTCTCGTACTGGTACAACGGCATGTACACCAGCATGCAGGAGCTGGATAAAAATGCTTTCTGGATGCATGTCTACTTGTTCGCGGTGCTGGCCACGCTGCACATCATCCGCTCCTTGTTCGGCGAGTATGTGCGGACTGCGTTTTCGATTCATTGGCGGCTGTGGCTGACCGAGCGCCTGGTCGGCAAGTGGATGTCAGGCCAGACTTATTATCTGGGGCGCTTCGCAAAACCCGATGTGGATAACCCGGAGCAACGCATCCAGCAAGACGCCAGCAGTCTGATTGCCAGCACACTGGGTTTGTCGATGGGCTTGGTTGAGTCGGTGTTGTCGATTTTCACCTTCACGCTGATCTTGTGGAATCTCTCAGGCCCGCTGCAGATTGCGAGCGTCGAGTTGCCACGCGCGATGGTGTTCATGGTCTACATCTATGTGCTGATTGCTACGGTGTTTGCGGTGTGGATCGGGCGTCCTTTGATTGCCCTTAATTTCTTGAACGAGAAACTCAACGCCAGTTACCGCTACATGCTGATGCGTGTGCGTGAGTATGCCGAGAGCGTAGCGCTCTACCGTGGCGAGCAGGTCGAGCAGCGCAATTTGCAATCAGCCTTTGCCGCGGTCATCGACAATGCCTGGGCCAGCTTGTGGCGAAACCTCAAGTTCTTCGGCTACAACTTTACGATCAGTCAGACGGCCATATTGTTTCCACTGCTGGTACAGGGGCCGCGTCTCTTCTCTGGCAGCATCAAGCTGGGAGATCTGACCCAAACGTCCGAGGCCTTCGGTCAGGTGCAGGACGCGCTGTCTTTCTTCCGCCAGTCCTACGACTCCTTCGCCGGTTATCGCGCAGTGCTGAACCGGCTCTCTGGCTTCGAGCAGAACATCACCGCTTCGCAGGCGCTGGCGCTGCCCAAGCTGGCGCGTGACAGCGCAGCCTTGCGCCTGCAGGGTCTGAGCGTGTTGCGGCCCGATGGTGCGGTGCTGACGCGCGCACTCGAACTGCAGGTGAATGCGGGAGAGAGCCTGCTCATTCGCGGCCCCTCGGGTGCTGGCAAAACCACCTTGCTGCGCAGCCTGGCCGGCTTGTGGCCTTTCACGCAGGGCGAGGCGGCCCGGCCGGCGGATGCTGAAACCCTGTTCCTCTCGCAGAAACCGTATTTGCCGCTGGGTAGCTTGCGCAGTGCGCTGGCCTATCCGGCAGCCAGTGTCGATGATGCGCGGGCGCGCGAGGTGCTGCAGCGCGTGCAGCTGGGGCAGCTGGCAGAGCAGCTGGATATCGAACAGGACTGGTCGCAGACCCTCTCGCCGGGCGAGCAGCAGCGTCTGGCGTTTGGTCGTGCGCTGATCAATCGGCCGGCGCTGATCTTCCTCGATGAGGCGACTTCGGCGATGGACAGCGGCCTCGAACACGCGCTCTACACGACGCTGCGCAGCGCCTTGCCGGAGGCGATCCTGGTCAGCGTCGGCCACCGCGAAACGCTGGCGCCGCTGCATGATCGCGCCTTGAGTCTGGCGCGCGACGGCAGCTGGGCGCTGGCACCGACGACAGCGCCTGCCGCCTGAGGCGCGGCGGGCGGCGACATCAAGGAGCTATGCCATGGGGATTGAACGCAAAAGCATTCAACGCGGCGGCATCAAGTCTGCCGGCTATGATCGCGCCCAGCGGGTGCTGGAGATCGAGTTCGACGGCGGCCGCATCGTGCAGCACACCAGTGTGGGCGAGGAGATCGCGCGGCGCTTTCTGGCCAGCGGTTCGCCGATGAGCTATTACCGCGACAATATCGAAGACGAGTTCTCGCAACGCGCAGTGCGGTAGCTTAGAGACTGCTCACGATCTTTTCAGGTTTGAATTTTTGACGCAAAGGGCGCGAAGCAAACAAGGCAAGGTCCGCAAAGGAATACAAAGCGATGATGTCCGAAATGACTCCCTTTGCGAACCTTCGCTTTTCTTCGCGTCCTTCGCGTCAAAAATGCAGCGTTTGATCTTGTCCGCGAACAATCAAAAGATCATGAACAGCCTCTTAGAGTAACGAGCGCCGTGTCGGCGCTCGTTCAGCAGGACTCAGTGGTGGTGGCCATGTTCGCCGTGCACGTGGCCGTGGGCGATTTCTTCAGCGCTGGCGGCACGCACCGACAGCACCTTGACCGCGAAGCGCAGTGCCTGGCCCGCCAGCGGGTGGTTGCCATCGAGCAGCACGACCGGGCCCTTGATCTTCACCACGCGGTAATCGTGCTGCTCGCCCTTGTCGTCGTAGCGCTGCAGGTAGCCGCCGACCTTCACGCCGGGCGGGAATTCGCTGCGCGGGATGCTGGTCACCAGGCTTTCGTCACGTTCGCCGAAGGCGTCTTGCGCCGAGAGATTGAGGCTCACCTGGTAGCCGGCTTCCTGACCGTCCAGCGCTTCTTCTATTTTCGGCAGGGTGTTGTTGTAGCCGCCGTGCAGATAGACGCTGGGTTCGCGGCTCTCTTCGATGATCTTGCCCTGGGCGTCGAGCACCTTGAACAGCAGGGTGACGGCGGTGTCTTTTGCGATTTTCATGCGCGTATGCCTGTAAGCGATTAAGTCAGCCGGGCATTTTCGCTGATTGCCTGACTGAATGGAACCGCGTTGAGCGCTCAGCTCGAACAGCTCACTTCAAGATGGCTGGCCCAGTCCGGTGGCAGCTTGGCGTAGTGCGCATTGTGCGGCTGTTCGTCAAAAGGCTTGCGCAGGCAGTCAAGCAGGCGCTCGATTTCGCTGAAATCGCCCTCGCGCGCCTGGCGGATGGCCGCTTCCGCCAGCCAGTTGCGCAGCACGTATTTGGGGTTGACCGCCAGCATTCTTGCTTGTCGCTCGGCATCAACACTGTGCTCCTGCGCCAGGCGCGCCCGCCAGCTGGCCAGCCAGGCATCGCCGGCCTCGCGGTCGATGAACTGGTCGCGCAGCGCGGCGTCGGCCTGTGCGCGGGTGGCTTCTGCCGGCTCGCCCTGAAGCTGGCTCAGCGTGCGGAAGAAATTGGTGTGATCCAGGTGCTGACGCTGCAGCAGGCCATAGGTCTCGCCGAGGAAGTCTTCGTCGCCGTCCTGCGCGCTGGCAAAGCCCAGCTTGGCGCGCATCAGCTGTAGGAAGTGCGATTCGTAGCGGGGGATGTAGGCGCCGTCGATCAGGCTTTCGAGCTGTTCGGGGTCGATCAGCGATTGCAGCGCGTTGCCCAGCGCGTAGAGGTTCCAATGTGCAATGCGTGGCTGCATGCTGAATGCGTAGCGACCTTGTTCGTCAGAATGGTTGCAGATGTGATGCGCGTCGAAGGCCTCCATGAAGCCGAAGGGGCCATAGTCGAGGGTGAGGCCGAGGATGCTCATATTGTCGGTATTCATCACCCCGTGCATGAAGCCGACCGCCTGCCAGTGGGCGATCAGCTCGGCGCTGCGCCGCGCCACGTCGCTGAGCAGGGCTGCGTAGGGATTCGCTTCCTCGCGCAGCGTCGGGCGGAAATGGTCGATCAGGTAATCGGCGAGGATTTTGACTTCGTCCTTGCGGCCCTTGGCGGCCCAGTGCTCGAAGGAGCCAAAGCGCACGAAGCTCGGCGCCACGCGCGTCACCACCGCAGCGGTTTCGATGGTCTCGCGGCGCACGGGCGCGGGCGAGCCGATGATGCACAGTGCGCGCGTGGTCGGAATGCCCAGCGCGGCCATGGCTTCGGAGCAGAGGAATTCGCGGATCGATGAGCGCAGCACGGCGCGGCCATCGGCAAAGCGCGAGTAGGGCGTTTGGCCCGCCCCCTTGAGCTGTAGCTCAAGCGGGCCTGTTGGCGTGCTCACGCCGCCGAGCAGATGCGCACGGCCGTCGCCCAGCTGGCCTGCCCAGACGCCGAACTGGTGGCCCGAATACACTGCAGCAAGCGGCTCGCTGCCGGGCAGCAGGCGATTGCCGGCGAAGTATTCGGCGAAGTCCGCGCGCTGCAGTTGGTGCTCGTCCAGGCCGATCAGGCTGGCTACCTCGCGGCTGGCGGCGACCAGTGTGGGCGTCGGCAAGGGCGTGGGGGCCAGGCGGGTGTAAAAAACCTCGGGCAGGCGCGCGAAGCTGTTGTCGAAGGGCAGGCTTTCTAAGGTTGCGGCGGGGGCGGGCATGGGGGCATTCCATTCTTGTTGTCGCGCTTGGCGCGTTTGCCAAGGTGTATCACAAGCCTTGTTCCAACGGGCGCACTTTCTGCTTGAAGGCAGTGTCGGAACGGAACCAGGAGCTCATCATGCAGTGTGTCACGCATGCGCAACAGCCGTCTGCCATAGAGCTTGTAACGCACGCCGCGCCGTGCAGTCCGCGCCCCATCACGCGCGAAGCCTTGCTGAGCCTTGCCCAGCGCCCGGCTTACGGGGTCAGCCTGGCGCTGGCCGGCTTGTTGGCGCGACGCTGGCAAAGCCTGGGCAGCGAGGTCTTGCCGATTCATGGTCTGGATGCGGCCGAGACCCGCAAGATGCTCGACGCTCACTTTCCTGGTGCAAGCCTGCTGCTCGCGCACAGCGATTTACAGCCGGCGGACAGCTTCGTCTACGCGCCGGAGCTCGATGCCCTGGTCGGCCTGCTGGTGAGCTACCGCACGCTTGATGATCAAGACAGCTGCTGGCTGGCGCATGCGCTGGCCACCGCCTGTCTGGGCCGCGAGCCGCTGTGGCAGGAGCTGGGCTTGCCGCATGCGGGCCTGCTGTGCGATCTGTTCCACGGCTTTTTCAGTCCGCTGGCGGCGCACAACCGTCGCAGCCTGGACTGGCGCACCTTCCTTTACACCCGTCTGGCCGAGCGCACGCGCCTGAGCGCCTGAGCGCGCTCAGCTGCCGTCGTCGTTGGCCGGCGGCGCGATGCGCACCACCTCGTCCATCGAGGTCTGGCCCTTGGCGATCTTCAGCGCACCGGAGACGCGCATCGGCTTCATGCCTTCGCGGTAGGCCTGCTGGCGCAGCAGGGCCAGATCGGCATCGGGGCGCACGTGCTGGCGGATGCCCGGCGACATCAGGAGCGTCTCGTAGATGCCCATGCGGCCCTGATAACCGGTCTTGCGGCATTCAAGGCAGCCGACCGGGCGATAGATCTTGCTCGGCGGGGGCGATTTGAAGGGCTGCACCAGACGCGCCCACTCGCTCTCTTCTTCAGGCGTCAGATCGCTCGGTTCGCGGCAGTGCGGACACAGCGTGCGCACCAGGCGCTGGCCCATCACGCCGAGCAAGGTGGCGTTGAGCAGGTAAGAAGGTACGCCCAGATCGAGCAGGCGGGTGATTGCCGAGGGCGCGTCATTGGTGTGCAGGGTGGACAGCACGAGGTGGCCGGTGAGTGCCGCCTGGATGGCCATGTCGGCGGTCTCCAGATCGCGGATTTCGCCGATCATGATGATGTCCGGGTCTTGCCGCATCAGCGCGCGCACGCCCTGCGCAAAACCCAGGTCGATGCTGCCTTGCACCTGCATCTGGTTGAAGCTGTCCTCGACCATTTCGATCGGGTCTTCGATGGTGCAGACATTCACCTCGGGCGTCGCCAGCTGCTTGAGCGTGGAGTACAGCGTGGTGGTCTTGCCCGAGCCGGTCGGCCCGGTGACGAGGATGATGCCATTGGGCTGGCGCGTCATGTGGTCCCAGCGCTGCTGGTCCTCCTCGGTGAAGCCGAGTTCGACGAAATTGCGCACCAGCACCTCGGGGTCGAAGATGCGCATCACCAGCTTTTCGCCAAAGGCCGTCGGCAGGGTCGACAAGCGCAGCTCGACCTCCGAGCCTTGCGGCGTGCGCGTCTTGACGCGGCCATCCTGCGGGCGGCGCTTTTCGACCACGTCCATGCGGCCGAGAATCTTGATGCGGCTGGTCATCGCATTGATGACCGTCATCGGCAGCTGGTAGACCTGATGCAGCACGCCGTCGATGCGGAAGCGCACGATGCCCGCGTCGCGTCGCGGCTCGATGTGGATGTCGGAGGCGCGCTGATCAAAGGCGTACTGCCACAGCCAGTCGACGATGCGCACGATGTGCTGCTCGTTGGCATCGAACTGGCGATCCGTCTCGCCGAGGTCCACCAGCTGTTCGAAATTGGTGACATTGCTGCGCTGCTGCTGGTCGCTACCATGCGCTTTCTTGACCGATGCAGCGAGCTTGTAAAACTCGATCTGGAAACGTTCGATATCGACCGGATTGGCCAGCACGCGATGAATCGTCTTGCCGATCACCCTTTGCAGTTCCGGTTCCCACTCACGGACATAGGGCTCGGCGGTGGCGATCACCACCTCGTGGCTGCCCACTTGCACCGGCAGCACCTTGAGGCGCGCGGCGTAGGCACTTGGCATCACTTCGGTGACGCTGGCGAAGTTGATGCGCAGCGGATCGATGTGCAGGTATTCCATGCACAGCTTGCTGGCCAGCCATTCGGTCAGAACTTCAAGTGTCAGCAGTTTGTGCGGCGGCAGGGCGGATTTGAACTTCTGCTCGGCGATGATGGCAAGCGGGTGCATGCCCTGTTTTTGCAGATGCCGCTGGGCCATCGCCAGCTCGGCTTCGGCACGGCTGATCATCTGGTCGTCGAGCAGGTGACGCAGGATTTCCTTGACCGTCAGCGCGCGATCAGCGGCGGGCACCACGGTGGATTGCGACGCATGGGCTGCGAGCTGGGCGGACTTTGGCATGCGGTTCGATCTGGCGAAAAGTTCAGCGGTCAATGTAGCGCGTCCCAGCCCTGCGGGCAATTGCGGCGGCTGACTGGGTGCCGGGCGGCTGCGTGATAACATCGCGCAGACCTCAGAGGCTGCCCGTGATCCTTGTATCGTTCGTGGACGAGATCAATCACTGCATCTTTGACGTGAAGGACGCGAAGAGAAGTCCGGAGAGTGTCGCAAAGGAATCCAGTCAGGTGCGCCGTGTGATTTGAATCTTTGCGAAGCTTTGCTTTTCTTGGCGCCCTACGCCTCAAAGACAACTATCTGACACCGTGTTATGGCTGCTCCGAAAGTCGTGAGCAGCCTCTCAGAGCCTCAATCGCATGTCCGATATTCTTGAACATTTCGCTGAAGACGGCACACTCGCCCGTGTCATCGACGGCTTTCGTCCGCGCCCGCAGCAAGGCGAGATGGCGGACGCGATCTCCAAAGCCATCAAGGGCAATCGCGTGCTGGTCGCCGAAGCGGGCACCGGCACCGGCAAGACCTTTGCCTACCTCGTGCCGGCGCTGCTCTCGGGTGGCAAGGTGATCGTGTCCACCGGCACCAAGACCTTGCAGGACCAGCTCTTCCATCGCGATCTGCCCTCGGTGCGCAATGCGCTCAAGCTGCCGGTGTCGGTGGCCCTGCTCAAGGGGCGTGCCAATTACGCATGTCATTACCATATCGAGCGCGCCAAGAGCGAAGGGCGCTTCCTCAATCGTGAGGACGCGCACTACCTGCAGCGCCTCTCGCGCTGGATGCAGCAGACGCAGACCGGCGACAAGGCCGAGTGCAGCGATGTGCCCGAAGATGCCACGGTCTGGCTGGCGGCCACCTCGACGCGCGAGAACTGCCTGGGCCAGGAATGCGCCTATGCCAAGGAATGCTTCGTCACTGCCGCACGCCGCCGCGCGCAGGAGGCGGATGTGGTGGTCGTCAATCATCACCTGTTCTTTGCTGATGTGATGTTGCGTGACGAGGGCGCGGCCGAGCTGCTGCCCAATTTCAATACGGTGATTTTCGACGAGGCGCACCAGCTGCCCGAGACAGCCAGCCTGTTCTTTGGCGAGAGCGCCTCGACCGGCCAGCTGCTCGATCTGGCCCGCGACACGCGCACCGAAGCACTGATCGCCGCCAAGGACTTCATGCCCTTGCAGGACGCGACGCGCGCGCTGGAGAAGTGCGCTCGCGATCTGCGCCTGGCCATCACGGGTGAGAATGCGCGCTTCGGTTTTCAGCAGCTGGCGGCCAATAGCGCCCTGCATGCGGCGCTCGACGCGCTTGAGACGCAGATGAACGAATTCCTGGCGCTGGCCGAATCGCAGGCCGAGCGCTCCGAGGGGCTCGAAAAATGCTGGCAGCGCGCCACTGTGTTGGCCGAGCGTGTGGTGCGCTGGCGCCGTGTCGATGAGCCGGATCTGATCCGCTGGGCCGAGGTGTTCAGTCAGTCGCTGTCGCTCAACGTCACGCCGCTGCGCGTTGCCGAAGTGTTCAAGAAGCAGGTCGAAGGGCAGGCCAAGAGCTGGATCTTTACCTCGGCGACCCTGGCGGTCGGCCGCAGCTTCGAGCACTACATCCACGAGCTGGGCCTGGACCTGCTCGAAACGGCGCCCGAGACGGCGATGTGGGGCAGCCCCTTCGATTACGGCGCGCAAGCCATGCTCTACGCGCCGACCGGCATGCCCGACCCGAACAGCATGGACTTCGTCGATGCGGTGGTTGAAGCGGCCTTTCCGGTGATCCGCGCGGCGCAGGGCCGGACTTTCGTGCTGTGTACCTCGCTGCGTGCCATGCAGCGCATCCACGATGGCCTGCAGACGCGGCTGGAGGCCGAATCCCTGGGTTTGCCGCTGCTGATGCAGGGCCAGGGTTCGCGCAGCGAGCTGCTTGAACGCTTCCGCCGCATGGGCAATGCGGTACTGGTGGCCAGCCAGAGCTTCTGGGAAGGCGTCGATGTGCCGGGCGATGCGCTGTCGGTGGTGATCATCGACAAGCTGCCTTTTGCGCCGCCGGATGATCCGGTGCTCAAGGCGCGCGTCGAATGGATGGAGAAGCAGGGGCGCAATCCCTTCATGGACTACCAGCTGCCGCGCGCGGTGATCAGCATGAAGCAGGGCGCCGGCCGCCTGATCCGCACCGAGCGCGACCGTGGCGTGCTGATGGTGTGCGATCCGCGCATGCTCACCAAGCCTTACGGCAAGCGCGTCTGGCAGAGCCTGCCGCCGATGCGCCGCACACGCGAGCTGGGCGAGATCGAGGAATTCCTCGCGCAGCTGCCGCCGCCCGCCAGCCACGGCTTCTGAGCGAGGCGCGGGGCGCTTATCAGGGCCAACCCTGATCCGGCTCAAGCCTTGTATTGAAACTGCAGAAGACAATTGCAGCATTCAATGACAAGTGTTTGAGGCCTGAGCATGACTGCACAACCGCAATACATCGATTTTTCGCGCGACTGGCCCAGCCTGGGCTTGCCCGCGCATGTCATCGAGGTGCTCAGCGCCGCGCCTTCCCTGGTCGTCGCCGAGACGCGCGAGGATCTGCTCAACTGGTCGCTCGGCCGCGCGGCGGGCACGACCGACTGGAACCAGGGCAATCGCGAGGACAAGGGCGAGTACGAGAGTGCTTTCGACGTCCCCGGTGTCGGGCGTGTCGTCGAAGCCGTGGTCACCAAGGCGCGCAATGGTCTGGCGATCAACTTCCCCGATCCGCGCATGCGCCGCCGTGACCCGGATGCGATGGTGATCGGCGACAGCCTGCCGACCGACAAACCGACCTATCTCGAACGCTTTGGCGAAAAGTTCGACAAGACGCGTCAGAAGACCCTGGACTGGCTCAAGACCCAAGAGCTGGTGGTGGTGCCTTTCTATGCTGGCCCCTCCGAACTGGGCTATGGCGCGCTGCTGATCTGCCCGCGCAATGCCGCCTTCTTTGCCGGCGCGCTGGCCGATCTGCAGGGCATGATTGCCAATAGCCAGGTGCCGGCCAATTTCAAGCTCTCTGGCGGCGTCATCTTCATCGCACCGCCGTTCCGCCATTCGCTGTTTGATGGCAAGCAGGTGGTGGTGCATGCGCGCTGCACTACGCATCAGGAAATCTTCGCCTACAACCTTTATCCGGGGCCGAGCGCCAAGAAGGGCGTCTATTCGCTGCTGCTCGACATTGGCGAGCGCGAAGGCTGGACCACCAATCACTGTGCGGCGGTCGGCGTGGTCACGCCTTACGACAACCAGCTGGTGATCATGCACGAAGGCGCTTCGGGCGGCGGCAAGAGCGAGATGACCGAGCACATCCACCGCATGGAAGACGGGCGCCTGCTGCTGGGCAAGAACGTCGTGACCGGCGAGGAGCGCACCCTGGTGCTGCCCGAGGCCTGCCACCTGTTGCCGATGGCCGACGATATGGCCTGCGCCCACCCTCATTACAACGAAGGCCAGACCAAGCTGGCGATCAGCGATGCCGAGGCCGGCTGGTTCGTGCGCGTCGACCACATCAAGCACTACGGTACCGATCCGCACCTGGAGCGCCTCTGTCTGCATCCGGGCCGCCCGCTGATCTTCCTCAACCACTACATCGTGCCCGGCGGCCAGTGCCTGATCTGGGAACACATCGAAGACGCGCCCGGCAAGCCCTGTACCAATCCGCGCGTGATCATCCCGCGTGAGATGGTCGACGGCATCCAGGAAGGTCCGGTGTCGATCAATGTGCGCAGCTTTGGCGTGCGTTGCCCGCCCACCCACAAGGAAAGCCGCCAGTACGGCATCATCGGCATGCTGCACGTGCTGAGCCCGGCCCTGGCCTGGCTGTGGCGCCTGGTTGCCCCGCGCGGCCACGCTAATCCCAGCATCCAGGATTCCAAGGGCATGCAATCCGAAGGCGTCGGCTCCTACTGGGCCTTTGCCACCGGCAAGCGCGTCGATCAGGCCAATCTGCTGCTGCGCCAGATCGTGCAGAACACCGATACCCGCCACGTGCTCATCCCCAATCAGTACATCGGCGCCTGGAAGGTTGGTTTCATGGCCGAATGGATGGCCCGCGAATACCTCGCACGTCGCGGCAGCGCACGCTTCTCGCGCGAGCAGCTGGTCGAGAGCCCATGCTCGCTGCTCGGCTACGTGCCCAAGCAGATGCGTGTCGAAGGCTCGCTGATCCCGCCAGTGTTCCTCCATGTCGGCAGCCAGCTTGAAGGCGGCGTCGACGTCTTCGAAGAAGGCGCACGCCAGTGGCGCGAATTCTTCAAGCGCGAACTGGCCCCCTTCCTCACCGACGAACTCGACCCGCTGGGCCGCAAGATCATCCAGGCTTGTATGGATGATGCGACGCAGGAAGATTACTGGAAGCTGATACCGCACCAGATCTTCAAAGGCTAATCCCAGCCCCAGTAGGGCATAAGCCTAAGCGCGGCCTGATCTTGCGACTGCAGTGCTCGCCGTATAAAGCATACGGCTGCGCGCTTCCTCGCAAGCTGAGGCCGCTCGCTACGGCTTCTGCCCCACTGGGGGAGTTGGGTGAGTGGAGGGTTACAGCGCGGCCACATTTCGCGATTCCGATGCTCGCTGTATTTGCACGTAACTGAGCATACGGCTGCGCGCTTTCTCGCAAGCTGAGGCCGCTCGTTACGGTTTCTGCCCCATTGGGGAGCTTTGCTGAGTTGAGGCCTGCTGCGAGTCCAAGCGATGCGATGAGTTTTCGGAAGGCGTCAACAGGGGGGTGATCGTTCGCCACGCTGCATGGCGCAGAATTCGGCCAGCGCCAGGGGGCGGGCAAAGTGAAAACCCTGAAACGCTTTGCAGCCATGCTGTGATAGAAACTGGTGCTGGGCTTCTGTTTCTACCCCTTCGGCAATCACCTCTATCCCCAGCGAATGACCCATCGACAGGATCGCTTGCACGATGGCGCAGCTGTCCGAATCTTCCGGCACGCCTTGCACAAAACTCTGGTCGATTTTCAATTGCTGGAATGGCAGGTGCTTCAAGTAGGACAGCGACGAGTAGCCGGTGCCAAAATCATCCAGCGAAAACACGATTCCTTGTGCGCAGAGCGATTGCATGTGATCGACGATGCTCGTGTTTTTGATCGCAAAAATGCTTTCTGTCAGCTCTAGCTTGAGACGTGCCGGGTTCACTCCGGTGAATATCAGCATCTGCTGCAGGCGCGGAATGAAATTCGGGTTGATGAACTGGCGGGCGCTTACGTTGACCGACAGTGTGAGGGGTGCAAGCTGCGGATCGTGCGACCATTCAACCAGTGTTTCGCAGGTTTTCAGTAATACCCAGTAGCCGATTTCATGAATGGCACCTGTTTCTTCGGCGAGTGGAATAAATTGTGCCGGGGAAATCCAGCCTGCATCGGCATGCCGCCAGCGCAACAGGATTTCGCCGCCGGTGACTTCTTCATCGCTGCCCACCTGAGCCTGACAAAATAGCTGGAATTCGTTCCGGGCGATCCCGCCATGCAAGGCGACCTGCAGTCGCGCACTGATCTCGATGGTGTATTGAACGGCAATATCGAAAAAACGGATCGTGTTGCGCCCCCCTTCTTTGGCCTGATAAAGCGCCATGTCGGCATGCTTGAGGATTTCGTCCATGGCAAGTTTTTCGCCTTGAAACAGGCTGATGCCGATGCTCGACGAGGTATGGTACGGTTCAGCTTGCTCGCATAGCGTAAAGGGCTGGTTGAGCGTATCGCGAATTTTCTCGGCCAGCGTTTCAGCTGCTTTGGCAGCCTGACTTTCGGCCACCCCCAGGTTTTCGATCAGGATGACAAATTCATCACCGCCCAGCCGGGCCACGGTATCGGCAGCCCGCAATCCGGCGCTCAGGCGGCGGGCTACCTGAATCAAGAGCTGGTCACCGGCATCGTGCCCCTGTGTGTCGTTCAGGGTTTTGAAGTGATCCAGATCGAGGAAAAAGATGGCACACCATTCCTGGTGACGGGCACTGCTCACCCGCGCGTGCTGCAGTCGCTCTTGCAGCAGGCGCCGGTTGGGAAGTTCGGTCAGCGTGTCGTAATAGGCCAGATTCAGAATCTGCGCTTCGGCTTTTTTGCGCTGATTGATATCGTTGATCACGCTGATGAAAAAGCTCGGCTGCTGGGCATGATCGCGTACCAGCGCAACCGTGAGTTCGATCCAGGTAGATTCACCGGTTTTGCGGAAATAGCGCTTTTCCAGGGTGTAGGTCGAAATTTCCCCGGCCAGCAGCTGCGTCACCAATCTCAGGTCTTTGCCAAGATCTTCTGGATGGGTGATGTCCTGAAAGGTTTTGTGCAATAGCTCGGATTCGCTGTAACCCACGATTTCGCATAAGCGCTGATTAACCTGCAGCCAGCGACCGTCAGGAGATATCAGGGCAATCCCCACCGCCGCCTGATCAAAGATGCCGCGAAATTTACGTTCGCTGGCTTCCAGTGCCTGTGCTGCCTGGCGGATGGCGGATTGATCGCGCAGCATCAGCATGATGCGCAAATCCGCACCATTCAGGCGTGACAGACTGGCTTCTACCGGATGCGCATAGCCTTGTCGGTCAGCGACCATCAGATTGAACTTGCTGTGCTCGACCAGACCCGCGCGCAGGCGTGCGAGTTCCAGATCAAGCAATTGCAAGCCCTGCGGATCAATGCGCTGGCGCAGATCCGGGGTGTCGGCCGCATCGCCAAGCGCATGGCGTGCCGAGGTAGAAACATAAAGCGGCTCGTTGCTCTCGCCAAAGACGGCAATTACTTCTGCGGCGTGATCGGCAACCCAGAGTCGCTCCGTTTCCGAGCGATTCAATTCGAGCAGGAGCCGGGAATTCTGCTGATGCAGATACATCAGGCTGCCCAGCGCCAGCATGCTGGCCAACTGGAAAAGTGCCAGTACCCAGCCCGTGCTCAGCGCAAGCTGCAGGCCGTAGGCGTAAGGGGTAACCAGAAATAGCGACAATGCTTCGCATAAGCCGCTCCATGCCCCCAGTGCCGCAAGCTGCCGGAAAAATGCCCGCGGGTTTTCCTGTACCGGTTTCTTGTGGAAATGAAAGTAGAGCAGCAACCCGGCGGCATTGAGTGCGAGTCCCCATACTCCGGCCCAGGCTCCGGCCCCGCCTAAATAAAGCCGGTACAGCATGCCGGTGATGGTCGTGACGATCCCGACCCAAGGACCACCGAACAGCATGGCGGTGGCAAGGACAGCTCCCCGGGAATCCAGGATAACCCCGGCCGATACCATAAAAGGTTTGGCCAGGATCAGACACATTGCGGCTGAAAACAGGATGCCCAAAAGGGCCTGGCGTGCAAATGTGTTGGCCGGATAGCTAAACGATACGACGACGACATAGCAGCCGAAAAGGCTGATTAACGGAAATAGTGTCGGCAATATGCCCAGCAACAAGGACATCCTACCTCCGGCAACATAAGGTCAATTGTTACCCTAGCACAGGGTATGGCCGCCATTCGAAGAACAGGTGTGCTGAGCCGTCCAGCTTTCTTGCATAGCACGCTGTCTGTTGCGCGGCGCAAACCGCTCGGACGACGCAAGGCGGCACTCTGACGGCTATGGCCGAGCTATATGAATTGGCTATCCGACAGGTTTCAGCGCACAGCAGTCATTCAGATGACGACTTTGCGGCAAGACCGAATGCCTGCTTCTGGCCGATTAAGCTTAACTGATCATAGCTAACAGTACGCTTACATCATATATCGATCAGACAAGCTTATTTCAGCCACGGATTGAGCACCACCTCATCGCTGCGTCGAAAGGCACCGTGTTGCGTGAGGTGGCGATGAAGCCATCAGGAGCGGGAAATCCACACCCGCTGGTTCTGGCGGCCAAGGCCAGTTCGGCCTAGTGCGTGGCGGCATCGACATCGAAGGGCAGGATGCGGTCCTGGAAGAGCGCGCGCAGGCCGTCGATGCTTCGCGTCAGCAGGGTTTTGCGCTTGCCGTCCAGGAACCCGCCTCAATGCGTTGCGCTCAGAGCGCCAGCTCATCCACGCGGCGGCGTTTCTGTGCCGGGCCGGGGCGATCACAGGCGAGGAATTGGCCACGGCCGGCGGCGTCCAGCGGCGCGGTGCCATCCCACACCACTTCGCCGCGCGATAAGGTGAGTGCCGGCCAGGCGTGCAGTTGCATGCCTTCGTAGGGCGTGTAATCGACATTGTGATGCAGCATGGTGTTGCTGAGCGTGAAGGGCTGGCCTTCGTTCCAGATCACCAGATCGGCGTCGGCGCCGATGGCGATGCTGCCTTTGCGCGGGTAGAGGCCGTAGAGTTTCGCCGCGTTGGTGGAGGTCAGTTCGACGAAGCGCTGCGGCTCGATGCGGCCGCGCATCACGCCTTCCGACCACAGCAGGGCCATGCGCGTTTCCACACCGGGGATGCCATTGGCGATTTGATCGAAGGAGGCGTTTTCGCCGTGCGCGCGCTTGCCATCCGGGCCGTCGAAACGGAACGGCGCATGGTCGGACGAGAAGACCTGGAAGACGCCGTTTTCCAGTCCTTCCCAGACCACGGCCTGATTGGCCTTGTCGCGCGGCGGCGGGCTGCAGATGCATTTGGCGCCGTGAAAGCTGTCATCGCAGCCCAGATCTTCAGCGCTGAGGAAGAGGTATTGCGGGCAGGTTTCGGCATGTATGCGCAGCCCGTTGCCTTGCGCCCAGCGGATCTGCTCGATCGCTTCGCGGCCGGAGACATGCACGATCAGCACCGGCACATCGACCAGCTCGGCAAAGGCGATGGCGCGGTGGGTGGCTTCGCGCTCGACCAGCATCGGCCGCGACGCGGCATGGAAACGTGGCGCGGTATGGCCGCCGGCGATCAGCTTGCTGGTCAGCCAGGAGATGCAGTCGGCATTCTCGGCGTGCACCATCACCATTGCGCCTTCACGGCGGGCGACGGCCAGGGTTTCGAGCATCTGGCGGTCGTCGAGCTTGAGTGCATCGTAAGTCATGTAGATCTTGAACGATGTCAGACCTTCCGCGATCAGCGCGGGCAGCTCGCGTTCGAGCACATCCGGCGTCGGGTCGGTGACGATCAGGTGGAAGGCGTAGTCGATCAGCGCCTTGCCCGCCGCACGGCGGTGATAGTCCTCGACCGCTGCGCGCAGCGATTGGCCCTTTTGCTGGCAGGCGAAGGGAATCACGGTTGTCGTGCCGCCACAGGCGGCCGAACGCGTGCCAGAGACGAAGTTGTCGGCCATCACGCTGCCATCGCCGGTCGGCTGGTCGAAGTGGCAGTGTGAGTCGATGCCGCCGGGGGTGACGTGGCGGCCGGCAGCGTCGATCTCGCGTGTGCCGCCCGCCAGGCCCAGACCGAGCGCAACGATGCGGCCATCGCGCACGCCGATGTCGGTCATGAAAATGTCGGCCGCCGTGACGGCACGCGCGTTGCGGATGACGAGCTCAAACTCAGCCATGTCAGCAGCCCTCCCGCATCAGGCTGCCCCAGCCGACAATGGCGGAGGTGTCGAAGCCGCACAGGCGCAGCATTTTCCAGACCACGGTGCTGGTCGTGTCATACACCGCGCAGCCGTACTGCTGTTCCCATTGCGCGGCCAGATGCGCGGAAGCGAGATTGGTGCAGTAAGGCACGATGACCTGCGGTTTGGCGTGTGCCACGCTGGCCACTTGCTGCGCGAGCGTGGCGGCGGTGACTTCGGCAAAGGCGAAGTTCTCGCTGATCGACAGATGCGATTCGCCAACCACTTCGATGCCGGCGGCGGCGTAATTGGCCTGGATGCGACGCTGCACGTCTTCAAGATAAGGCGAGACGATGGCCATGCGCGTGAAGCCGCGCAGCGCCAGCAATTCGTTGAGGGCGAGGATAGCGCTGGTGGCGGGGATGCCGGTCGCGGCCGTGATGCGTTCGCAGAGCATGCGATCACGGTCAAAACCCAGCCAGCCGGCGGCAGTGCCGCTCCAGCCGATAACGTCGACGCGCGCATCGGCCAGCAGCGTGGCGGCGGCGATGATCTTGCTGTCGTCAAACTGGCCGAGCGCGCCCTCGTCGAGCGCAATGCGCGTCACCGAGAAGCGTGAGAAGTGCGCGCTGAGACCGGGCTGACCGTGCAGCATGGCGCAGGTAAGCGGTTCCAGCGCGGTGTTGGAAGAGGGCGTCAGGACGCCAAGGCGGATGCGTTTCATGCGGACTCTCTGGGTTCGGCGTCAGGAAAATGCAGCTTCGGGAAGGGGGCGCAGCGCTGGCTCGCAACGCGACCAGACGGCGTGCGTGGCGGCTTTGGCGCGCGCCAGCACGGCGGCTTCGTCAACCCGCAGACTGCGGTGGTTTTCGACGACCAGCTCGCCGGCGACAATGACATGCTCGACATCGCGGCCGGTGCCGTTGTGCACCAGGGTGCCGAGGGCGTCGATGCAGGGCGTGAGGTGGGCCTGGCGGGTGTCGATGATGGCCAGGTCGGCGAGCTGGCCGACGCTGATGCTGCCCAGCTGATCGGCCATGCCCAGCGCGCGGGCGCCGTTGCGGGTCGCCATTTTGAGTACGTCGGCAGGCTGCCAGTCATCGCTGACGCAGCCTTGCTGGATGCGGCCAATCGCCAGCGCCCAGCGCATCGCTTCGATCATGTCGCCATGCATGGTGTCGGTGGCGAGCGACAGCGCCACAGCTTTGGCGCGCATGGCGTTGGTCGGCGCGAAGCGGCCCGATACGGCATTGCCCAGCGGAATGTGCACCACTTGGGTGGCGGAGGCTGCGATCAGCGCAAGGTCATTTTCATCGACGTGGATGCAGTGGCCAGCCAGCAGATCGACGCCAAGCAGGCCGAGTGAATCGAGCAGGCCGACTGGCGTGCACGCGTAGCGCGCCTGAACCCAATCGACTTCGTCCTGGCTTTGCGCCAGATGGGTGCTGATCTTCAAGTCATGACGACGTGCCAGCGCGGCTATCGCGCCGAGAAAATCAGGCGAGCAGGTGTCGGGCGCGTGGGCCGTGAGGTGCGTGTGCACGCGCCCGTCTGCGCTGCCCTGCCAGCGTGTGATGAAGGCTTCGGCGCTGTCCAGCATGCGTGCGGCACGTTCGGCATCGAAACGTCGTTTGCCGGCCAGCACGTAGGCGAAATCGACGTCGTTCAGACGCGGGCTGAGGAATAATCGCCCGCCCAATTCCGCCATGCCAGCAGCAATCGCATCGGCCTCGACGAAGCTGTCGACCAGGGTTGTGCAGCCGGCTTTGAGGGCTTCCAGCGCGCCGAGCTGTGACAAGGCTGCGGCTTCGTCCGGCCTCAGCTGCGAGGCTTGCGGCAGGCCGGGCGTGTAGGACGGCGCAAAACCCAGATCCGGCGCTATGCCACGCACGAAGTTGAGGCCGGCGTGGTAGTGCATGTTAATGAAGCCGGGGCTCACGATGCGCCCGCCAAGACTCATCTCGCGCGTTGCCGTGGCGCCGGCCGGCGCCTCTTCGCCGACCCAGGCGATGCGTTTGTCGCGGATGCCGATCACGCCACGCGCCATGCTGTCGTGGTGGGGGCCGACACCGATCAGCATCGCGCCCTTGAGGAGCAGGTCGAAATGTTGCTGCTGCATCACGGGCATCCTCAGGCGTTTGCAGCCACGTCTGCGCGGGCGAGGGCCGATTCCTCGCGGATCAGCGCCAGGATGTGGCGCTTGTATTCGTTGAACTCCGGCGAGGTCGAGTCACGCGGGCGCGGCAGGTCGAGCTTGATGAGTTCGCGGATGCGCCCAGGGCGGTGCGTCATCACGGCAACCTGGCTGCCCAGCACCAGCGCTTCGTCCACGCTGTGGGTGACGAACACCACGGTGCCCTGGTGGCGTTGCCAGATGCTGACCAGCTCTTCCTGCATCTCGATCTTGGTTTGCGCATCGAGGGCGGCGAAGGGTTCATCCATGAGGATCACGGCGGGGTTGAGCAGCAGGGCGCGGGCGATGCCGACGCGCTGCGCCATGCCGCCGGAGAGCTCGGACGGGTAGTGGTTCTCGAAGCCGCCGAGCTTGACCATGTCGATGAAGGGCTGGGCGGCTTCGCGCTGCTCACTGGCGCTCTTGCCGGCGAGCTTGAGCGAGAAGGCGATGTTCTCCCAGACATTGAGCCAGGGCATCAGCGTGGCTTGCTGGAACACCATGCCACGGTCGGCACCGGGGCCGGTAATGGACTTGCCGGCAACACTCACCGTGCCCGAGCTGGCGGTCTCGAAGCCGGCGATCATGTTCAGCAGCGTCGACTTGCCGCAGCCGCTGGGGCCGAGCAGGCAGAGGAATTCATTGCTGTCGACGGAGAGATCGACGTGGTCGATGGTGAGTAGCTCTGTACCGCGTTTGCGGTCAGCGTAAATCTTGACGATGTCTTTCAGTTCAATGGCGGCCATCAGGCTCTCCTTCAGTGTTTGCGGCCTTGCACGGTTTGTCCGTGCTGCCAGTGCAGAACGCGGCTCATGACCAGCTTGATGGCCCAGTCGGTGAGGAAGCCGAGCAGGCCGATGCTGGTCATGGCGGCGATGACCAGGTCAAAGCGCATGAAGTAGTAGGAGTCCCACAGCACATAGCCCAGACCGCTCTTCACCGCGACCATCTCGGCGGTCACGGTGAGCATCCAGGCCGAACCGATGGCGATGCGCAAGCCGGCGAAGATGCTTGGCAAGGCGGCCGGCAGTACGACGAAGCGCAGGATCTGTGACTCGCTGGCGCCCATCATCGAGGCGGCGCGGATCAGGTTGCGGTCCACGGTCTTGACGCCGTGGATGGCGTTCATCAGCACCGGAAAGAAGGCGCCGAGGAAGACCAGGAAGATGGCCGGTTTGTTGGCGATGCCGAACCAGATGATGGCCAGCGGAATCCACGACACCGGCGGCACCGGGCGCAGCATCTGCAAGGTCGGCTCGATGGTGCGTTCCACCCAGCGCCACCAGCCGATAGCCACGCCCAGCGCGATGCCGCTGAATGCGGCGATCGCGTAGCCGGCGAAGACGCGCAGGCTGCTCGACAAGGCATCGAAGATCCAGCGGCCTGAATTGGCTTGCGTCGATTGATCGGTGCTGAAAATCCAGTCTGCCCAGCTGACACACACCGTGGAAGGCGCGGGCAGCAAGGAAGCGGGCAGCCAGCCGGAACGCGACAGGCATTCCCAGGCGAGGATCAGCACCACCGGGACGATGAAGCGGTCACGCTGATCGCGTATTGAAACAAGCCAATTCATGCTCATGATCTCCAGTGGCTCAATAGCCCAGCGCGGTCTTGGGCTTGCCCGTCACGGCGGACAGGAAGCTGTAGTCCATGTGCGTGTCGACATCGGCCGCGACATCCTTGCTGATGTACTTCAGGTCTTTCATCATCACGGCGATGGCCTGGGCTTGTTTGCGATGCATTGCATAGTCGGGGAAGGCGTTCTTGAGCGCTTCGTTGGCGACCGTGGCATCCATCGCGGTGTACTTGTTGATGACTTCTACCCAGGACTTGCGATCGGTCTTGAGCATGTCGACCAGTTTGACCACGGCACCGACCGTCGCCTGCACGCCCTTGGGATCGTTCTTGATCACGTCGGAACGGGTGACGATCAGGTTGGTGAGGTTGCCGGCGGCCTGGTTGTAGGGCAGCGCAAAGTTCTTGCCGACGCCCGAGAGGCGAATTTGCGAGGCAAACGGTTCCACCGAACAGAGCATCTCGACTTCACCGCGCTGCAGCGCTGCGGAGTGATCCGAGGGATTGGGGATGTTGATGAACTGGATGTCCTTGTTCGGGTCGATGCCGTGCAGCATCAGCTCGCCACGCATGTGGATGTCCTGCGCATTGCCACGCGAGGCGGCAACGCGGAAAGGCTTGTCCTTGGCCTTGTACTCAGCGATGAGCTTCTTCAGACCATCCCAGTCATTGGGCTTCAGATCGATGCCCTTGGCGGTGAGGATTTCAGAGCCGCCATTGACCTGGCCGGAGATGGCGACCACATCAAAGCCGCGGTCCAGCGCCGTGATGTAGTGCAGATAGGTGATCTGGGCGACATCGATGCTCTTGGACACCAGGGCGGTCAGCACATCGTTACCGGAATTGAAGGCATTGGCCTCGATGTTGGCTTCGCTGGTCAGCCCGGGGGTCAGGGACATCGGCAGGCAGTGAGCACATTTGGCAAAGCCGAGTTTGATCGTCGGCTTGGCTTGTGCGAGGGCGGCACCTGGTATGGCCAGTGCAGCAGCAAGTACGAGGGGAATGAATTTTTTGAACATGGCGACTCCGGCAAAAACAGCAGAAAGCAGGAAAAAGAAAGTCGGTAACAATCTGCTGCGGCGTTTGCTACAAAGTTGCCACAAAACATCAGACAGATTGTGACAATGCTAAGCAACGCACATGCCACGTTTCTTAGCGCCTTGTTTTTCTAACTATTGGATGACAATCGCGCTGCTGCCGTGCACGCATTCAGTGCGCTCTGCACCAATGGAAGGCTAAATTGTGGGTGCGTTGTCACAATTGTGTTAATGATCGTGACAATGCAGATGGCAAACGCTTAGAATCGCTACCAGCCCTCGCCATTGCTTGCTGAAAGCCCTGTCATGACCGAAAAAACGCTGATCCGTCCCGCCCGCCGTTCGCCGTTGCCCTCTACCGACACCGAAGTGGGCGCTAGCGCTGATGCGGTGTATGAGCGCATCGTCCAGGCGATCATGGAACATCGTCTGCCACCGGGTACCAAACTCGTCGAGGAGAAGCTGTCCAGCGTGTTCCGCGTCACCCGCACGCGGGTGCGTGAAGTGCTGCTGCGCATGGCGCATGAAGGTCTGGTCAATGCCATCCCCAATCGCGGCTCTTTCATTGCCAGTCCGTCGATCGAGGAAGCGCGCCAGATCTTCGATGCGCGCCGCATCCTCGAACCGGCGCTGGTGCGCAAGCTGGTCGCGCATGCCAGTGCGGAAGACATCAAGCGCTTGCGCGAGCATGTCGCGCTTGAGCGTCAGGCGCGTGCCGAGGACGACCGCCGCGCCGTCATTCGTCTCTCGGGCGAGTTTCATCTGCTGATGGCCGAGATGGTCGGCAATCCGCAACTCACCAAGGTGCTGCGCGAACTCGCTTCACTGACTTGCCTGATCATCCTGCTCTACGACTCGCCCAATATGCCGGCCTGTCCCAATCACGAACACAGCGAGTTGATCGATGCCATTGAGGCACGTGATGAAATAGCCGCCGTGAAGTCCGTGACCGAGCATTTCGATCACATTCAGCAAACCCTGGATTTGTCGGGTGACGATGGCCCCGAGATCGATCTTGAAGACATCTTTGCCTGAGTGAGGGCGCGTGCAGTTGGCTGGCACGCCCTTGCTCAAATCATTTCGAACTGGAGTCTGCGATGCGTCTGCTGATCATCAATCCCAACATCTCGCACAGCGTGACCGAGCTCATCGAAGCCGAAGCGCGGCGCACGGCCGCCGCCACGACGCAGATCAGCATGGCTACCGCCGACGCCGGTGTGGCCTACATCGAGACGCGTTTTGAAGCGCTGCTCGGCGGCCACGCAGCCGCCTGTATTGCTGGCGAACGCCTGGGCAGCTACGACGCGCTGATCGTTGCGGCTTTCGGTGACCCCGGCTTGGCGGCGCTCAAGGAAGTGCTGCCGGTACCGGTGGTCGGCATGACCGAAGCGGCGCTGATGAGTGCTTGCTTGCTCGGCCAGCGCTTTTCGATTGTGGCCATCTCGGCGCGGATCACGGCCTGGTATCGCGAAACAGTTGCCGCCAATGGCTTGCTGGAGAGGCTGGCGAGCATCCGCCACCTCGACCGCCCGCTGCGCGACGCCGGCAGCGTGCAGGCGGACCATGCGGCACGCCTTGTCGAGCTGTGCGAAGCGGCGGTGCGCGAAGACGGTGCCGATGTCATCATCCTCGCCGGTGCGCCGCTGGCCGGCCTGGCACGCAGCGTTGCCAGCCAACTGCCGGTGCCGGTCGTCGATGGTGTTTCCAGCGCGGTTCGTCATGCTGAAAGCCTGGTCGCGCTGGGCGTGCGCAAAGCCAGCCAGGGCAGTTTCGCCCTGCCGCCAGTCAAGCCCAATGCCAATCTGCCAGCCGGTATCGCCGCGCTGTTGCAGCACAGCCAGGGCGCTTGAGCGGCGGGCGCAGCCCTGTGTTTTTTCACAAATGAACATGCGATGTTGGCGTCTCCCCCGAAGGTCGCGCTTCGCGGGATAATCACGGTTTCCTTCTTCGTGTTAGAGACTTTCTCATGTCACAACTCACCAGCCGCCTTACCGCCACCGAGCAGCATCATGCGCTGCTTGAAGATGAACTGCGCCAGTTGCCCTTGCCCGTGGTGTCCGCCTTCGGTACGGGTTCGCAGGCGGTCAGTTTCGAGCCGACCGGCGAGGTGCTGAGCACGGCGGATGCCGGGCGGATTGGCGAGATCTTCCCGCAGACTTCGGCCCTCAACGCCGGCGCGGTGCTGCGTGGTACGGCGCCGCTGGCCAAGCGCCCGAGCGGCAAGCGCGTGGCGGTGCTGTTCTCGGGCGGCCCGGCGCCGGGTGGTCACAATGTGGTGGTCGGCCTCAAGCAGATGCTCGGCGACGACAATCTGCTGCTGGGCGTGCGCGGCGGCCCCAAGGGCTTGCTCAATGGTCGTCTGGAGCCGGTGACGGATGCCGACATCGCGCTGATCCGCAACAGCGGCGGCTTTGATTACCTCGGCACGGATCGCACCAAGATCAAGACTGCCGAACAATTCGCCCAGGTGCGCGCGGTCTGCGTGGCGCAAGCGCTGGACGCCATCGTGATCATCGGTGGCGACGATTCGAACACCAATGCCGCCGTGCTGGCCGAAGAGCTGTTCGCTGGCGTGCATGCCGACGGCCGTGGCGTGCAGGTGATTGGCGTGCCGAAGACCATTGACGGCGATCTGCAGATCCGCGATCTGCTGCCGATCTCCTTCGGCTTCGACACCGCCACCCGCGTGTATGCCGAGCTGGTCGGCAATATCCTGCAGGACTCGCGTTCCTCGCTCAAATACTGGCACTTCATCAAGCTGATGGGCCGTGCCGCTTCGCATGTGACCCTGGAAGTGGCGCTGCAGGCCAAGCCGGCGATCACCCTGATCTCCGAAGAGATCGCCGCCCGCAAGCTGTCGCTGGCGCAGATCATCGAGCAGATTGCGCAGACCGTGGCCGGCCGCGCCGCCAAGGGCATCCACCACGGCGTGCTGCTGGTGCCCGAAGGCCTGATCGAGTTCGTGCCCGAGGTGAAGGCGCTGATCGACGAGCTCAACGAAGTGCTGGCGCATCACGGTGAGGCCTTTGCCGCGCTGGATGCCGAGGGCAAGCGCGGCTTCGTCGCCGGCAAGCTGGCTGCGGCCGCAGCCAGCCTGTTCGCCAGCCTGCCGGTGTATATCCAGGACATGCTGTTGGCCGAGCGCGATTCGCACGGCAATCTGCAGCTCTCGCTGATCCCCACCGAGCAGCTGCTGGTCGACATGACCAAGCGCCGCTTGAAGGAAATCGACCCGAAGATTCCCTTCGCGACGCAGAGCCACTTCTTCGGTTACGAAGGCCGCTGCGGCGCGCCGACCCTGTTCGATGCGGCGTACACGCTCAACCTCGGCCTCACCGCTGGCGCGCTGATCCTTGCCGGCAAGACCGGCTACATGGCCAGCATCAGCAAGATCTTCGAAGGCGGCGAGCCGCTGGCGATTCCGCTGGCCGCGCTGCTGACCGTCGAACGCCGCCATGGTTCGGAAGCGGTGGTGATCGAGAAGGCGCTGGTCGATATCGACGCGCCGGCGATGCAGTACTTCGTCAGCCGCCGCGAAGCCTGGGCGCAGTCCGATCTGTTCGCCTCGCCGGGGCCGCGTCAGTTCTGGGGGCCGGTGGCGCGTCAGGTACCGCTGTCGGTCGCGCTCAATCGCAAGGCGGACGGGCTGCTGTTCAGCTTCGGCAAGTAAACCTTGTTTGCGCGGCGCTCCCGCAGGGCGCCCTGAATGCAAAAAGGCGGATGGGGCACGTGTCCCCATCCGCCTTTTTTAGTTGATGACTTCAGGCCGTTCAGTACAGCTCGATGCTGGAGCTGGAGCTGGAACTGGAGCTTGCCACCGAGCTCGAAGAGCTCGAAGCGCAGTGTTCCTTTCCCTTGCTCGAAAGGCTGGAGCTGGAGCGGCTGGAACTGCTTGAGCTGCTCTTGCAGTCCTGCACGGAGTTGGACCACGAGCTGCAGTTGCGGAACACATTGCCCGAGCCGTCCTTGACCGAGTGCTTGCCGCCACTGCTGGCGCTGCTGCTGCAAGGCGTTTCGGTGCTGATGTCCTTGTAGTTGTGATGCTGCGAGCAATCTTCGATCAGGTTCTTCTTGCCGTTCTTGATGCGAACGGCCGAGCCCTTGACGTTGTGGATGTCCAGGTTTTGCAACACGTTCGACTGACCGCTGATGCTCACGCCGCAATCTTCGCTGCTGACCGAGCTGGTCTTGTGTGCGCCCTTGATCTCGATGCCCTTCAGATAGACCCAGCTGGCGCTGATGTCGATACCGACGACCTTGCAGTTCGCCGAGACCTGGCTGAAGTCAAACACCGGTTTCTCGTTTTCGTATGCCCAGTAGCGGATCGGCTGGTCGGCCGTGCCGCTCTTACTCAGGGAAATCACGGCGACCGTGTCGCTGGTGCTGGTACAGCTGCGCAGGGTGTTGGTGAAGCTGTAGGTACCGCCACGCAGATAGACGGTGTCGCCGGCGGCGACGTCTTGCTGAGCGCGGGCGAGGCTCTTCCAGGGCGCGGCAAGGGTGCCGGCGGCCGTGTCACTGCCACTGGGTGACACAAAGAAAACTTTGGCATGGGTGGCTAGAGGCAGCACACAGAGCAGCGCTGTGCCAAGCAGCTTGCTGAAAAGGGTGTTCATCGACGTTCTCCCTGTTTGTAAAATTACGTTAAATTATTAATTAAAAAAGGATATTCAATAGTTATTGTAAATTAAAGATGCCGCCAGGTTAATAAATATCAAAGCGGGTGTGACATTTGTCTGCAGTGCAGAACGCTGCCAGATATGTGTTTCAGCTTTGCTTTCGCATGCGCCGATGCTGCCAGAGCAGGGCGGCGAGCAGCACCGCTGCACCGATCAGAATGCCCAGCACCGCAATGAACCAGCCATTGGCGTGCTCAAGCAGAGGCATCTGGTGGAAATTCATGCCGAAGAAGCCGGTGATCACCGTCGCCGGCGCAAACAGCGTGGTGACGATGGTCAGCACGCGTACCTCGGCATTGAGCCGGTTGCTGACGCTGGAGAGGTGGATGTCGAGCAGGTCGCCGATCTGGTCGCGCAGCGCGTCGAGCTGGTCGATGATCTGCACACAGTGCTCATAGACATCGCGGAAGTAGGGCAGGCTCTCTGCCTGGATCAGGCCGGCGCTGTTGCGCAGCACGCCGCTGAGCACCTCGCGGATCGGCCAGATGCTGTGGCGCAGCTCGTACATCTCGCGCTTGAGGTGGTTGATCTCTTCGACCGCGCGCCGTGGCGGGTCGGCGATCAGGCGGTCTTCAAGCTGTTCCACGTCCTCGGCCAGCTCTTCGGCAACGAGAAAATAGCGATCCACGATGCTGTCGACCAGCGCGTGCAGCAGGCTGTCCGCGCCGTGCCGGCGCAGCAGGCTGCCGTGTTTGCGCAGCCGCTCGCGGATGCTGTCGAAGAGCCCGGTCGGCCGCTCCTGGAAGCTCAGCACGAAGTCCGGGCCGAGCACCAGGCTGATCTGTTCGCCCTGGCAGTCGCGCTGGCTGCGGTCATAGGCGAAGGACTTGAGCACCAGGAAGATGTAGTCGCCGTAGTCTTCGAGCTTGGGACGGTGATGGGTGTTGAGGATGTCTTCGAGCACCAGCGGGTGCAGATTGAAGCGCTGGCCGATCTCCTGCATCACGCTGGCTTCGTGCAGGCCATGCACATTGAGCCAGTACAGGCCATGCTGCTTCTCGTAGCGGCGCGATTCTTCCAGCGAGGAGAAGCTCAGCTCGATCAGGTTGTTGGCATCGTAGTCGAACAGGGTGATGGCGGCGCGGCGCACCTTGACCTCGCCAATATGCAGCAGGCTGCCCGGCGGGGTGTCGATCTTGTGGGCGCGCGCGCTGCTGGTGTCGCGTACTGTGCTGGCGGGGTCTGGCGTGGCGGTGGGCACGTGCTTGGCCTTTGTGGAGGGTGAGGACAAAGGCTTTGTAGGGTTTTGGCGCCGCGCTGGCAAGTGCGGCGTGCCCCGGTCAACGAAAAAGCGGCATGCGCCGTGACGCATGCCGCTTGCTGGGGGCGTGAAGCGGAGGCGCTCAGGCCTTCAGCGCAATCAGCACCTCGTCGAGCATCTTCTTGGCGTCGCCGAACAACATACGGTTGTTGTCCTTGTAGAACAGCGGATTGTCGACGCCGGCGTAGCCAGAGGCCATGCTGCGCTTCATGACGATCGAGGTCTTGGCCTTCCAGACTTCGAGCACCGGCATGCCGGCAATCGGGCTCGCCGGGTCTTCCTGGGCGGCCGGATTGACGATGTCGTTGGCACCGATGACCATCGCCACATCGGTGTCGGGGAAGTCCTCGTTGAGCTCGTCCATCTCGAACACGATGTCGTACGGCACCTTGGCTTCGGCCAGCAGCACGTTCATGTGGCCAGGCATGCGACCGGCCACCGGGTGGATGCCGAAGCGCACATTGACGCCTTTTTCGCGCAGCAAGCTGGTGATCTCGTAGACGATGTGCTGGGCTTGGGCAACCGCCATGCCGTAGCCCGGAACGATGATCACGTTCTTCGCTTCGCGCAGCAGCTCGGCGGTTTCCGCCGCCAGGATCGGATTCACTTCACCCGCGGGTTCGACACTGCCGGCCGCAGGCTTGGGCGCCGGTGTGCCACCGTCGGAACCGAAGCCGCCGGCGATCACGCTCAAGAAGTTGCGGTTCATCGCCGCGCACATGATGTACGAGAGGATCGCACCCGAGGAACCGACCAAGGCGCCGATGACGATCAGCAGGTCGTTGGAGAGCATGAAGCCGGTGGCTGCAGCCGCCCAGCCCGAGTAGCTGTTGAGCATCGACACCACCACCGGCATGTCGGCACCGCCGATGGCCATCACCATGTGCACGCCGAACAGCAGCGAGATCACGGTCATCACGATCAGCGGCAGCATGCCTTCAGCGACGGTTTCGGCGTGCAGGAACTGGGCGCCGAAATAGATCACCACCAGCAGGCCGATCAGGTTGATGAAGTGGCGGCCCGGCAGCAGCAGCGGCTTGCCGCCGATCTTGCCGGAGAGCTTGCAGAAGGCGATCACCGAACCGGAGAAAGTGACGGCGCCGATGAGGATGCCGACGTAGATCTCGACTTCATGAATCAGCTTTTCCGCGCCGCTCATGGCGATCGAGGTGTCGATATAGCTGGCGAAACCGACCAGACAGGCGGCCAGACCGACCATGCTGTGCATCAGCGCGACCAGCTCGGGCATTTGGGTCATCTTGACGACGCGGGCGGCATACAAGCCGATACCGCCACCGACGACCATCGCACCGATGATCCAGGGCAGGCCGGCAGCACTGACGCGCGGGCCGAACACGGTGGCCAGCACGGCGATGGTCATGCCGAGGACGCCGTAGAAGTTACCGCGACGTGCGGTTTCCTGATTGGACAGCCCACCCAGGCAGAGGATGAACAGGATGCTTGCTCCGAGGTAGGAGACCGTAGCCAAACTTGCAGACATTCTTCAATTCTCCTTATTTGCGGAACATGGCCAGCATGCGCTGGGTGACAGCAAAGCCGCCGAACATATTGATGGTGGCGAGCACGATGGCACCGATGGCCAGCCAGCGGATCACTTCATCCGGGCGCGCAATGCCGCCGGCGAGCGGCGGTGCGATCTGCACCAGGGCGCCGATGGCGATGATGCTGCTGACCGCATTGGTCACGCTCATCAGCGGCGTGTGCAGCGCCGGTTTGACGTTCCACACCACCATGTAGCCGACAAAGCAGGCCAGCACGAAGACCGTGAAGTGGCCGAGGAAGGCGACCGGCGCGTAGGCACCGATCAAGCCGAACAGCGCTGCGGCGACGAGGAACAGGATGGCAATCTTCTGCGCCGCAATCGGCTCGCTCGGCGCGCCGTGGGCGGCGGCTTTCTTCGGCGCGACAACGGCCGCAGCCGGCTTGGCGGCGGGCGCCGGCGGCAGCTTGGGGGCGGGCGCCGGCCAGGTGATCTCGCCGTCCTTGATCACGGTGAGGCCACGGATCGCGTCATCTTCAAAATTGACGTTGATCTGGCCATCCTTGGTCTTGCACAGCTCTTCGCTGAGACGGAACAGATTGGTCGCGTAGAGCGTCGAGGACTGGCGCGACAGGCGGCTGACCAGATCGGTGTAGCCGATGATGGTGACGCCATGGCGCACCACGGCTTCGCCCGGCACGGTGAGCTCGCAGTTGCCGCCTTGTTCGGCGGCCATGTCGACGATCACGCTGCCCGGCTTCATCGACTTGACCATCTCGGCGGTGATCAGCTTGGGCGCCGGCTTGCCCGGAATCAGCGCGGTGGTGATGATGATGTCGACTTCGCGCGCCTGCTTGGCGTACATCTCGCGCTGCGCTTGCTGGAAGCCTTCGGACATCACCTTGGCGTAGCCGCCGCCGCCCGAGCCTTCTTCTTCGTAATCGACCTTGACGAATTCACCGCCCAACGATTTGACCTGGTCGGCCACTTCGGCACGCGTGTCATTGGCGCGCACCACGGCGCCCAGACCGGCTGCGGTACCGATGGCGGCCAGACCAGCAACGCCGGCACCGGCGATGAAGACTTTGGCCGGCGGCACCTTGCCGGCCGCAGTGATCTGACCATTGAAGAAGCGGCCAAAACCATTGGCGGCTTCGATCACGGCGCGATAGCCGGCGACGCCGGCTTGCGAGGTCAGCGCGTCCATCTTCTGCGCGCGGCTGAGCTGGCGCGGCAGCGCGTCGATGGCCAGCACGGTGACTTTCTTGGCGGCCAGCTTCTGCAGCAGTTCGGGGTTTTGTGCCGGCCAGATGAAGGACACCAGGGTGCTACCTTCACGCAGCTGGGCGACTTCTTCATCGTTCGGTGCGCGCACCTTGAAGATGATGTCGGCGCCCGCCCACAACTGGGCAGCGCTATCCGCGATCTGCGCACCGGCCGCGCGGTAAGCGTCGTCGTCGAGGTCGGCGAGGGCGCCGGCACCGCTTTCGACGAGGACGCCGAAACCGAGCTTGATCAGCTTTTCGACGACCTCGGGGACGGTCGCCACACGTTTCTCACCGACAAAGACTTCTCGTGGCACTCCAACAATCAGTGACATGCCTAGTTCTCCATTATTAAGGGTCTGCTAAGCATCATCCGCCTTGCTGCGCAGACGATCCTTGCCAGACCCTTGAGCCAAAAACCACAAACACGACAGCCTGGCGGCCGCTTGCTGCCGCTCTGCGTGTCTTACAACTATCCACGACCATACTACAAAGCTAGCGTCGGCACCCGTACACAAGGCAAAACTACCTTGATTGACGGCGAATTCGCAGCGTTCAGCTGCCAGCAGACGCGTCCGGCGATACGTGCATGCCCGACACGGGGGAGCAGATGAGCACACAGCGTGCCAGCTATTCCTCGCGCCGATTTGATCCAGGGCGAAGCACGGCGCTCAGCGTGCCCGCGAATTGAAATTGAGGAGCATCTTGCCCGGCGTGGCGCTGCGCTGTACCCAGCGTCCGGCAACCGCAGGCAGACGGCCGACGAAGGCTGGATCGCCTTCCACCGTCCCTTGCAGCTGGACTTCTTGTGGCGAGATGCGGCCACTGCCATTGAGCAGCACTTCGCCATTGAGGGTGTCCAGACGCAGCTGGATGTCGGCGCCCTGGCCTTCGACGGCGAGGTGGTAATTGCCGAACTGGCGGCCGGGGAACAGGTCGGACGCCGCACCGCGCCAGAACAGCTCGGCATGTCCATTGCAGAGGCGGCGCCAGTTGCACTGCCAGCGTTCGATATTGAGGCTGAAGTCGCCACGCCAGCCGGCGCGCGCGAGGGTGTTGGGAATCTGGTCGAGCACCGCACGCACCGGCAGCTGGATCGCCACGCTATTGGCGGCCACCCCCGTCGGCGAGGCCGACAGCGCGAAAGCCGGCAGGCCGGCGACCGACATCGACCAGCTGACGCGGGCGCGCAGCAGGTCCAGCGGCAGCCAGCGCCAGCGGATCGGGGTGAGCGGAATGCGCGCGCCGTCTTCCGGGTCGCGCACGGCCAGGCGCGCCTCGCCATGCCACAGGCTGCCCTGTGCATCGATCAGCGCCAGCTGATCGTGGCTGAGGCGGCGCAGGCTCTCGTCCCACACGGTGGCCGGTGCACGCACGATGATCGCGGCCACGAGCAGGGCGAGAAACAGCAAGCCTTGTTTGAGCATCCTGCGCGCTCAGGCCGCCGGCATCAGCCGCACTTCGACCGTGACCCCGCCGCTGCCCTGGCTGACATCCAGATAGACCACGCGCAGGCCATTGTTGCGCTGGGTGTCGGCCAGCCAAGGGATGAAGCTGTCGAAGGCAATGCCCTTGCCCTGAGCGATCAGCTGGTTGCCGTCGCTGCGCACCAGCAGCGCAAAGCCGCGCGCGGTCGCGCTGCTTTGCACGCTGCCCAGCAATTGCGGCAGATCGCTGATCGGCGGCGCCGGCAGATTGCGCAAGCGCGCCAGCTCGGCCGCTTCAGTCTGCATGCGTGCGAGCTGCGCCTCGGTGCGCGGCAGGGCGACATCGAGCTGCTGACGGGTACGCGACTGCCAGTCATGCAGCAGCCACAGCAGGGTCAGCGCCAGCAAGATACTGCCGATCAGCAGGATGCGCCGCTCGCGCGCGCTCAGACGGGCCAGCAGGCTGCGCAGTTGTTGCAGCGGGTGCAGGGTTTGAGGGCTTTTCATCGCGCGCTCCTTTGTAGCGAGAGGCTGGTGCCGCCACTGGCGCTGGCGGTGATGCCGCGCGTTTCAAGACGGCTCTGCAGCGCCGCGATGTCCAGCGGCTTGGCAAAGGTGACGACCAGCGCGCCGGCGTCGTAATGCAGGGCTTGCAGCGAATTGGTGGCATCGCTGCCCAGGGCCAGGGCCAGTTCATTGAGCAGGGCGAGCATGTCGTCATCGGCTTGCAGACCATGGCGCTGGCGCTGGCTCTGCAATTCGCGATGCAGTTGCAGCGGCGCGTCGAGCAGGGCGCGGCCCGGCAGCTGGGTGCGCGCCAGTTCGTTCATGCGTGCGCGCAGGCCTTGCAACTCGTGCTGGCGCAGCAGGGTGCTGCCGACACCGAGCAGCAGGTTCAGCAGCAGTACCACCGCGATCAGCCACAGCGCCGGGCGCAGGCCGCGCAGCAGCTTGCTGCGTGCGTGGCCGGACTGGAACTCGCCGTGCAGCAGATTGACCGCGTCTTCGGCGACTTCATGCCAGGCCCAGTGGGGGCTGGATTCGACCGCCAGCTGGGCGCCTTGCAGCGCTTGCACGCTGGCCGCATCGAGGCCATAGGCCAGGATGCGCGCCGGCAGGCTGCCGCGGGCCTGGGCTTGCAGGATGCTGGTGGCGATGATCGGCGGCAGCTCACCGGGCTGGCCGGGTGCGTCATCGACAATGGCATGGGCGCTGGAGGCGCGCAGCAGCCAGTGGCCGGCGTCAGCTGCCAGGGTCCAGGCATCGGCGCTGACCGGCAGACCGGCGAGCGCCGACCAGGCCGCATCGAGCGGGCGGTCGATGGCCTGGAACTGCGCGCTGAGGCGCTTCATGCGCTCGCGCGCGACGACCAGCACCGACCAGTTTTCTTCCTCGCGAAGCAGAGGCGTGAAATGCTGGCTGTCGGGCTCGCGCAGTAATTGTTCCTCGATCGCGAAGGGCAGGGCGCGCAGTTGCTCGCGCGGTCGCGCCTGCGGCAGCTTGACCTGCACCCAGCCGACCTGGGTGCCGCTGAGCACGGCTTCGACGCGCTCGCAACGCGGCCAGGCCGCAGGCGCCGAATGGCCGCTGGCGCTGACGGCGCCTTTGTCGATGACGACCCAGTGGGCTTCCGGCTGATCGGGCCAGGCATCGTGGATCAGGACGCGCAGGGTACTCATGGCTTCAGAGGATGGTTTCGTAAATGATGTCGGGACGCGGCAGATTGCGCCGCAGCAGGATCTGCATATGGGTCGTCGCGTCGCCCCAGCGCGCGCGTCCGGTGGCCATGAAATACAGGCTCTGGACGTCGAACTGAGCGGCATTGTAGCTGCTGCTCGCCGGCAGTTGCCCGGTGAAGTCGGCGACGTTGCGGAAATACTTGTTGGCACGCGTCAGCACGATCTGGCGCGCGGTGGCCAGCGACAGATTGCTCACGAAGGCGCTCAGCACCTCGGCGCTGGCCGTGTTGACATTGATCCGCGTGGCCTCGGCCGGCAGGGCGGCGATGTGCGGGCGCAGGCGTTCGAGCAGCTGCGGCGTCATGCCGCTGACGGCGAGCAATTCCTTGATCGAGATGATGGGCGCATTGGGCGGCATGATCTTCTGCTGCTGGCCGGCGTACCAGGCCGCCTCGGCGCCACGGGCGAGGGGTTCGGAGTCGGTGTCGATCCAGTCGGTGACTGCATCGACAAGCGACTCGGCCTGCTTGGGCGAGACATCCAGCGCTTCGAGCAGGCGTTCGAAAATGGCTTGCTGGGCCGGGTCACGCACGCCTTGCACGACCAGGGTATTGATATTGAAGCGGCCGGACTGGTCGATGATCTCGCCGCTGACGCGCCCTTCTTCATCAATGGGCAGATTGCTGACCGGAATGCTCCACTCTTCACGCAGATGGTCGACATTGCCGGTGCGCTTCTGGTCGAACTCCAGCACATTGCGGATCCAGTCGCCTGCTGCGCGTGCCAGCCAGCGCGCCTGCGCCTGGTCGCTGCGGCCGCCGAGCTGCTCGATGGCCGCACCGTGCTCGGCGACAATGGCGCTGGAGATCAGCGCGATCAGCGCCACCGTGAGGATCGCCATCAGCAGCGCCGCGCCGCGCTGGCGCGGCGGTTTAGTGCAGCGCGAAGAGGCGTTGGATATGGCCGACATTTTCGATGTCCAGGTCAAGACGGATACCCAGCGGCAGCGCGCTGGTTTGAGTGGGCGGCCAGGTTTCCTGCCAGTTGTGCGAGCTGTCGAGCACGGCCCAGCGCAGATTGCTGACGCCGTCGAGGATCAGCTCGGCGTCCGGATCGGGAGATGGCACGTTGTGCGGCCAGCGCAGCAGCATCAGCTGGTTCTGCTCGACCCGGAAACCGGACAGGCGCGCGCCTTGCTGCGCGTCGCTGCGCCAGAAATAGATGCGCTGATTGCCGTCTTCGAGCTTTTCGAGCTTGAAGTCCGCCTGCGCCTTGGGCGAGGGATCCTTGCGCTGCGCCACCTGCATCAGGTTGTTCTCGATCAGCGCGAAGCCGCGCGCCAGGCGCTCCCAGCGATGTTCCACGCTGAGGATGCGGTCGCGGCTGTTGAGCGCGGCATCGAGTGCGCGCCAGGACATGATGCCCAGCACGGCCATGATCAGCAGGGCAACGAGCAGTTCGAGCAGGGTGAAGCCGGCCGTTTTGCGCATCATCAGGCCTTGGAGGCAAAGCCGATCAGCTTGGCCAGCTGGGTGCCGTCGCGGCCATAGACGATCACGTCGATGCGGCGCAGCAGCGGGTTTTCGACGGCCTTGATGTCTTCGTGCCAGCGGAAGGTATAGCCGCCTTGCTCGACCTCACCCTCGGCCGAGCCGGCGTCGGGAAAGCGTTCCATCATGCGGTTCTCGGCCAGGCGGTTCTGCGCGATCCACTGCGCGATGTGGCGCTCGCCCAGCTGGGTGGCCTGACTGGCGGCCATGCCGATGCCACGCGAGGCCGCGCTCAGCGCCACGGCCAGCATGGCCAGGGCGATCAGCACTTCGAGCAGGGTGAAGGCGCGTTGCTGTTTCATGATGCGCTCATGCGCTGGCTGCTCTGTTGTCCCTTGCGGGCATCCGCAGGCGCGTTGAGCAGGATTTCGCCGGCCGAGTTGCCGACGATGCGTTGTCGGCCATCGGGGGTGTTCAGATCGAGCTGGAAGGGCGTCGCTTCGGCGCCGAACTGCAGGCGCAGATCGCCCTCGCTGGCGGCCTTGCCATCGATGATCAGCGTGCTGACACTAAGACCGGCATCCCAGTTGTGCTCGACCAGCTCACGCGGGCTGAACAGCAGCTGCCAGCGTCCGTTGGTGTCGAGCACGCTGAAGCGGTAGCTGGCCGGCAGGAATTCGATCTGGATCGGTGTGCCGCGCACGGCCGCACGCTCGCTGGCGAACTGCATGACGCGCTGCAGGCGTTCGACTTCGTCCGCCGTGTTGCGCCGGTCGAGCACGCCCAGATTGATGCTGACCAGACCGACCGTGATGCTCATGATGAGCACCACGATCATCATCTCGATGAGCGTGAAGCCGGCCGAACGCCGCTTACATCCAGGAGCCGATATCGGCATTACCGCCTTCGCCACCCGGTTGGCCGTCCGCGCCCAGGCTCCACACATCGATGTCGCCATGTACGCCAGGATTGAGGTACTGGTAAGGGCTGCCCCAGGGGTCCTTGGGCAGTTTGTCGAGGTAGCCGCCCTTCTTCCAGGCAGGCGGAATCGGCGCCAGGCTGGGGGCCTTGACGAGGGCGTCGAGGCCCTGGTCATTGGTCGGGTAGCTGCGGTTGTCGAGCTTGTAGAGGCGCAGCGCGGTGACCAGGTTGCCGATGTCCGAACGTGCCGCGGTGATCCGCGCCTCATCCGGCTTGTCCATGATCTTGGGCACGATCAGGGCAGCGAGGATGCCCATGATGACGACCACGATCATGATCTCAATGAGGGTGAAGCCGGCTTGTCCTGAGGCCCGGATCCGTGTGTCGCTGATCTGCATGAAGTCTCCGTGTTGAAAAGTGCGCCCGCTCATTTGACGAGCGAATTGAGCGCGATGATCGGCTGCATGACGGCCAATACTATCAGCAGCACACTGCCGCCCATGCACAGCAGGAGCAGCGGTTCGAGCAGGGTGGTGAGGGTCAGGCTGCGGTTTTCCACTTCGCTTTGCTGCAGCTCGGCGCAGCGCTTGAGCATGCTGCCCAGCTCGCCGGTGGCTTCACCACTGGCCAGCATATGCACCAGCAGCGGCGGGAAGCTGCGCGTCTGGCGCATCGCGGCGGAAATCGAGGCGCCTTCGCGCACGCGGTCGGCGGCGGCCGATACGGCCTCCTTGAGTGGCAGGCATTTCATCACCTGACGCCCGGCATCCAGCGCGGCGAGCAGGGGCACGCCGGCATTGACGAGAATCGCCAGGGTCGAGGCAAAGCGCGCCGTGTCGAGGGTGCGCAGGTGGCGCCCGAGCAGGGGCAGGCTCAGCAGCCAGCGCTGCCAGCGGCTGCGCAAGCCGTCATCGCGCAAGGCGTAGCGCCAGGCGATGAGTGCACCAATGCCGAGCAGGAACAGCCACGGACCCCAGTTGCGCAGGAAGTCGCTGGTGGTGATCATGATCCGCGTCAGCAGTGGCAGGGTCTGGTGCGATTGCACGAAGACTTCGGCCACGCGCGGCACCACATAGGTCATCAGGCCGAGAATCACCAGCACCGCCACCGCGCTGACGATGGCCGGGTAGAGCATGGCTTGCAGCATCTTGCGGCGCAGGCTGTCCTGCTGTTCAAGATAGGTGGCCAGCATGTCCATCACGCCGGGCAGCTGGCCGGACTTTTCGCCGGCATTGACGAGGGCGCGGTAGATCGGCGGGAAGGCGTGGGCGAATCGCTCCAGCGCGGCGCGCAAGGTGTAGCCGGAGACCACTTCGCTGCGCACGGCGGCGAGCAGGGCGCGCGCATTGGCCTGATCGGCTTGTTCAGAGACAGCCAGCAGCGCTTGTTCGACGGTCAGTCCGGAAGAGAGCAGGGCCGAGAGCTGGCGCGTCAACAGGCACAGCTCGGCGGTGCTGATCGACAGGCGCCGGTTGGCCTGGGTCGATTCGCCCAGCGCATCGATCTTGGTCGGGAACAGGCCGCGCTCGCGCAGGATGGTGCGTGCGTGGCGCAGATTGTCCGCTTCCAGGGTGCCACTGCTGGTGACGCCTTGCGGATCGAGTGCCTGGTAGGAAAAGGCTGCCATGGTATGCCCGCTTGTCCGGCGCTCAGTCGCGCGTCACGCGCAACAGCTCTTCGGCCGAGCTCAGGCCGCCGGCCAGGTGGCGCAGGCCGTCATCACGCAGCAAGCGCATGCCGCCAGCGCAGGCCGCCTCGCGGATGCTGCTCTCCTGCGCTTCGTCGTGCACCAGGGCGGCCAGCTCAGGGGTGATTTCGAGCAGTTCATAGATACCGGTACGACCGCTGTAACCGGTGTAGCTGCATTCCTTGCAACCGCGCGCCGAGTACAGCGTGCTGCCCTCGGCAACGCCGAGCAGCTTGTGGTCAGCCGCGGTGGCGCTATGTTCGCTGCGGCAGTGCTTGCACAGACAGCGCACCAGACGCTGGGCGAGCACGCCGCGCAAGCTGGAGGCGAGCAGGAAGGGTTCGATGCCCATGTCGATCAGCCGCGTCACCGCGCTGCTGGCGTCATTGGTGTGCAGGGTGGCCAGCACGAGGTGGCCGGTCAGGCTGGCCTGCACGGCGATTTGCGCGGTTTCGAGGTCGCGGATTTCGCCGATCATGATCACGTCCGGGTCTTGCCGCAGGATCGCCCGCAGCGCCCGCGCGAAGGACAGCTCGATGCGCGGATTGACCTGGATCTGGCCGACGCCGGGCAAGTCGTATTCGATCGGATCTTCGACGGTGACGATGTTGCGCGTCGAGCTGGCGATTTCGCGCAGCGCGCCGTAGAGGGTGGTCGATTTGCCCGAGCCGGTCGGGCCGGTGACCAGCACGATGCCGTGCGGCTGTGAGAGCTGGTGACGCAGGCTGGCGAGGGTGTCTTCGGCCATGCCGATGGAGTCGAGGCCGAACTGCGCCGAACTCTTGTCGAGCAGGCGCAGCACGATGCGTTCGCCATGCGCGGTCGGCAGGGTCGACACGCGCACATCGATGGCGCGGCCGGCGATACGCAAGCCGATGCGACCATCCTGCGGCAGGCGCTTTTCGGCGATATCCAGTTCGGCCATCACCTTGATCCGCGACACCAGGGCGGCGTGCAGCGCACGGTGCGGGCGGGCAATCTCGATCAGCGTGCCGTCGCGGCGGTAGCGCACCAGGCAGTAGCGCTCGAAGGGCTCGATGTGGATGTCGGAGGCGCGTTCGCGGATCGCTTGCTGCAGCAGCGCGTTGATCATGCGGATGATGGGTGCGTCTTCCTGGCTTTCGAGCAGATCCTCGATCACCGGGATGTCTTCCATCAGGCGCGAGACATCAACATCCTGACCCAGGTCGTCGACCACGGTGGCCGCATCGCTGCTGGCCTGTTCGTAAGCTTCAGCCAGGCGCGCATCGAAAGCGGTCCGCGTCGCGGTGGACAGGCGCAGCGGCACGCCCAGCATGCGCCGCACTTCGACCAGGGTTTCCGGCTGCACGTCTTCGCGTGCGAGGATGCTCGCAGCATCCTCTTCACGACCGAGCAGCAGCACGCCATGCGCGCGTGCAAAGGTGTAGGGCAGGCTGTCCATTACTTGCTGGCGGCGCCGGCCGCATCGCCGTTCGATGTCGTCGCGGCCGGAGCGGGCTGCGGTGAGGGCAGCTTGGGATCGACATCGGGCAGGCGGGGTTCGTCGAGATTGGGTGGCACGACCTTGTTGTCGGTGCTGTCCTTCTGCTTGCCGAGGATGTAGTCGTAGCGGCTCTCGGTGACGCGGGTGGCGTCTTCGGCGCTGCGCAGGATGATCGGGCGCAGGAAGATCACCAGATTGGTCTTGCTCTGTGTGCGTGTGTCGTAGCGGAACAGCGCGCCGATCACCGGCAGGTCGCCGAGCACCGGCACTTTTTCGACCGAACCGGAGTAGCTGTCTTCGACCAGACCGCCCAGAGCGAGGAAGGCGCCGTCATCGAGAATCACCGTCGAATCCAGCGAGCGCTTGCTGGTGGTCGGGCCGAGCGTGGCGCTGGTGCTCAGCACCGACGACACCTCTTGCGAAATGATCAGGCGTACCGTGCCGCCTTCGGTGATTTGCGGCTTGATCTTCAGGGTCAGGCCGACGTCCTTGCGTTCGATGGTCTGAAAGGGATTGGAGACGCCCGTGCTGGTGCTGGTGGTGTAGGAGCCGGTGACGAAGGGCACGTTGCGGCCGACGACGATCTTGGCTTCCTCGTTATCGACGGTGACGATGTTCGGCGTGGACAGGATATTGGTCTTGTTGTCGGTCTGCAGGTAGTGCGCCAGCATCGAGATATTGGCAATCGTCCCGACGCCGGGAATCACCACCGAGCCGCCGCCGATGGCGAGGTTCAGACCGGTGCTGGCGGTGGTGCCGGAAGCGACCGACAGCAGGTTGGAGCCGCCTGAGCTGAAGTTGGTACCGCCGAAAACCGAGGTCTTGCCGCCGATGGCGCTATTGAACTGCATGCCGAACTCGCTGGCGCGATCGGCGCTGACTTCGGCGATCAGCGCTTCGACATAGACCTGGGCCGGGCGCCGGTCAAGCTTCTCGATGGTGGCGCGCAAGCTGTTATAGAGCGCATCGGACGCATTGATGACGATGGAGTTGCTGGAGGTGTCGGCATAGATGTAGGCGCCGCCCACCGCGCTGCCGAAGCTGGCCGCGGTCTGCGTGCTGGTCGTGCTGGCGGTGCTGCTGTTCTGTGTCGTACGTTGTTGGCCGGCCGCCTGACTGGTGTCGCTGTTGGCAATCGCCCGCAAGGTCTGGGCGATGCGCGTGGCGTCGCCGTTCTTGAGGTAGACCACGCGCAGATTGCCCATCGTGCCGCTCTGGTCGAGCTGGGTGATCAGGCTGCGCACCGCTTGCAGGCGCGAGCGGCTATCGGAGCGGATGAGCAGGGAATTGCTGCGCGGATCGGCAATGATGCTGACCTTCTGGCTCGGCTCGGTACTGCCGCTCTCGCTGAACAGCTTGGTGATCATCGGCGCCAGATCAACGGCCGAGGCGTTTTGCAGCGGAATCATCTGCGAGTCGCCGCCGGGCACGTCAATCGATTCGATGATGCGGCGAAGGCGCGCGATGTTCTCTGCGTAGTCGGTGACGATCAGCGAGTTATTGCCGGCATACACACTGACGGTGTTGTTGGCGGCGATCAGCGGACGCACCACCTGCAGCAACTGAGCGGCCGATTCGTACTTGATCTGGAACACTTCGGTGACAATGCGTTCGCCATTTGTGACCGGTATCCCGGCGGCGCCGGAAGGCACCGCGTGCAGCTTGGCATCGGCCTCCGGCACGATCTTCACGACCTGACCATTCTCGATGGCCGCATAGCCTTGCAGGCGCAGCGCCGAGAGCAGGATCGGGTACACCGCGCTGCGGCTGACCGGCCGGCTGGTGATGATATTGATGGTGCCTTTGACGCGCGGGTCGAGGATGAAGTTACGCCCCGAGATCTTGCCGATGGCGCGCACCACGGTGTCGATCTCGGCGGCGCTGAAATTGAGCGAGACGTTTTCGCCGTTTTCCGTCACTTCCTTGCCCGTGCTCGTGCTCGTGCTCGTGCTGGCAGGCGCGGCAGGCGCCGGGGCCTGGGCATGTGTGGCGGGCAGGCTGATCAACAGCCCCAGGCAGGCTAGGGAGGTGAGGGCAAGCTGTTTGCGGACCATCTGGTTGTGCTCGATCAGTTCTTGTTTGATTCGGAGGCCGGTAATGGGACCTGGCCGGGTGGCATCGGCAGGCTTGGTGCGCCGACGTTTGTTGCATTGGCCAGACGTGTCAGCATCAGCGTTTCGCGCTGGCCGCCACGATCAAGCTCGATTGATTCGGCGTGTACTGCGAGCAGGCGCAGTCCGGGGGATATCTCATCGCCTTCGATCACCGAGCGCGAGCTGCCGGCATCATCCACCACGACGGCAAAGCCGGGCAACTTGCCCCAGCGGGTTTGCACCCCGACCAGTTTGAGACTGGTTTGCGCAGCGCTGGGCGCGGCGGCCACGACCAGGGCACCGAACAGCTGGCGTGAGGCGATGTCTTGTGCGGCCACTTGCGGATCGCTCAGCGGCATGGCTTGGGCCGATTGTACCGGCGCTGCCTGCAGGCGCCAGAACCAGCCGGCGCTGATCCAGGCGCTCAGGCCCAGAGCCAGCAACCAGGCAAGGGTGGGCCAGGCTCCGGGAAGCAGGGCATGCAAGGCAGGGGGCGTGCGCAAGGACATGGGGCTCAGGCTGAGGGCGAGGTGTTTGGGCCGGAAGGCGGATCAATTCTAGCAGGGCTGCAGCATACCAGTGGCGTGTGTGCGCTCGTGTTGCTTTGCACAGCTTTGCGCAGCTTTTTTGTACGGCATCGGGGCTCAGCCCATGTCGCGCGCTTTGCGGTCACGTTCGACACGCAGGATGTAGCGCTGGATGGCATTGGCCATTGCCGTCGGCAGTTCTTCAAACTGGCAGCCGGCGCGCAGCGCCTCGGTGCCATTGGGATTGGTGATGCGGAAAATGTTGCGCACGCGCAGCGTAGCGGTGACCGGCCCGAACTCCGGCAGGTCCAGACGGCAATTGCGGTACTGCTTGTCGGCACTGAAGTCCAGCCCCTTGGGCGGTACCAGCACGGCCACGCCACCACCGGAGATGTCGACCACGCGCGCATCGATCATCTGCTTGTCTTCGGGCGCCTGGATGCGGCAGATCAGTGAATGCGAAACCGGCGCAGTCAGCCGGTAATACTCGCGGCGTTGCAGGCGCAGCAGGGTCTGCGGTGCCTGCGCGATGAGTGCGGGGTGCTTGCCGCTGCGGTCAAAGTGGAATTGGCTGATCGAAAACTGGATCTTCACCTTTTCCAGCTGGGTGACGCAGAGCAGTTGCCTGGCCACCGCCACGCTGGCATTGAGTGTCTCGTCACGCGAAACGTCGAGCACCAGCTGATGGTCATCTTCGCTGACTGACAACACGCTGCTCATCATGAAGCGCGGCGAGTCATCGATGTAGGCGGTGATCATGCAGCGGTGCGCGGCGAGCTGGCGCAGCACGAAGGCGATCTCGCGCGGCGCACGCAGCAGGTATTGCGCAAAATCGTCCGATTGCAGGAGCTCGAATTTCGCGGAGGGGTCGGAATGATCTGCCATGGGTGAAGGGGCAATTCTGATGAGCGGCGACTATACACCAGGCGGCAGCAGAGGGGCGCTTGCGCCGTTTTCCATGGCGTGCAGCCAGGCCAGCAGTTCCGCCACCGCGATGTAGAGCGAGGGCGGAATGCGCTGATCCAGATCCACCTGCATCAGCAGGGCGACCAGTTCGGGTGACTCATGCACATACACCCCGGCTTCGCGTGCGCGCTCGATGATGGCTTGGGCGATCAGGCCATTGCCCTTGGCCACCACTTGCGGCGCACTCTCGCCTACCGTATAGGCGAGGGCGACGGCGCTGGCACGCCCCTTTTGCTCAGGCGTCTGCTTCATATTGCACGACCATGCCGGTCAGGCTCACGCCTGCGGCATCGAGTGAATCGGCCAGCGCGCTGCTGCCCGCTTGCAGGCTATTGACGGCACTGGCCGAGTCCGCGCTGATGCGGATCGCCACGCCGGCCGGGGTGACAAAAAGCTGGGCGCGGATATTGCCCAGCACCGGCATCTGCAGTCGCAGTGTGCTCTGCCAGGCGGCGGGCTCTTCCTGATCGGACTGGCCCTGATGGGAGGTGTTCTCTTCCGATTCCGGGTCGAAAATTTCCCACTGCATGGTCTGCCCCGGCCACACCTGACCTTGCCAGACGGCTTGATGCGTGGCGAGGGTGTCGAGCTGGCGATGGACCAGGGGCATCAGTTCGGCGGCGATTTTCAGCGCTCCGGCGCTGGGTGTGGCATTGCCCTCGTTTGAGGGGTCGAGGCCTTGTTCGCTGCCGGCACGGGGGCTGACGAGGGGGGCGGCGTTCTTGCCCGCTTGTTCGCGCAGCATGTGGCTGGCGCCTGGATCATCCGGTGTATCGCCAGAATTCGATTGTTGTCCGCTTTGCTGGCCAGCTTGCGTGGCGTTGAGATGGGGGGCTGCGCGCTCGCCGGCAGGCGCAGGTGCAGGCAGCAGGGCATCGCCTTGTTCGAGGGTATCGAGCAGGCTGGCCGCCAGCGGCGCTGCGGGGGGCGCGGCGTCTTCTGTTGGAGGGGGCGTGACGGCCAGCGCCAGATTCGCCGCCAGGTTCGCTGGCGATGCTGTGGCCTGCCAGCTGGCGCGGGTCGTTCCCTGAGCGCTGTACACCAGGGGTTCGGCAGCCGTGTCCGGCAAGCTGGGAGGCAGCATGGCAGCGGGATTCGGTGCGGCTGCGTTTGGCGTGCGGGTTTGCGGCGCGCTGAGCGCTGGCTGCTGTGCCTGCGGTTCTGCCATCAGGGTGCTGAGGGTACGCTCGCCGCCGACCCATTGCGCCTGATGTGATTCGTAGAACAGGCCGCTCTGGCTGAGCGCTTGCTGCAGCACCGGTACCAAGGACGCTGCTTGGGTGGGCGGCGCGCTCATCAAGGGCGCGCCGGCATTGAGTGCTGTGGTGGTGTCAGTCGATTGACGGCCGGTGAGCAGCTGGCTGATCAGCTGGCCGGCGGCGCTCAGCCGCGGTGTGCTGGCGCTGGCTGCGCTGCTGCGGCCCGGCGGGATGCTGTCGGCGGCCAGGCGTGCGGTCACGCGCTGATCTTGTTGACCGGTGACGACCAGTTCGAGGGCGTCACCCGATTTGGCGGCATTCGGTAGCGACAGGGTGACGCTGCGACCGGCGACCAGGGCGCGAAAGCTGCCGTCGGGCAGCGGGCTCTGGATCAGTGCGGAGAAGCGCTGACCCGTTGCGAGATCTGGCAGATCCTCCGTAATCTGGTGTACAGGCGCCAGCGCCTGCACTTCTGCATCGATCAGCATGCGCAGGCGCGAGGCGAGGTCACTGGGTATCACGCAGGGCCTCCAGGCAGCTAACTATCAATGCGTGGCGCCGTATGCCTTGCGCAGATTGCGTTCCATGTTCGTGCCAAACAGCAGGGCGCGCACGTGGTTCATCCAGGGCTCGGTGTGACGGCGGATTTCGCGGTCATCGTCGAGCATGCGCATGATCAGCTCACGCTTGTGCGAGCGCTCGGCCTCTTGTGTGGCCAGGCTCTCGGCAGTTTCCAGTGAACGCAGCAGCTCGCGCAGGCGGGACACTTGCTGTTCCAGCGCACAGAGCCGGTCCCAGTCATTGTCACGTGCCGCGCTGACCATCTCTGCGCTGAGCTGGCACATCGATTCATAGTGAGTCAGCATGCTTTGCATGATTTCAACCTCGGCCGGCGGTGTGGCCAATTTCTGCCCAGGCGCCGCGTAGTTCGGAGAGCAGGTTGGAGACTTCGGCCATCACCTTTTCATTGTTGTGGATGTTGGCGTGCAGCAGGCGCTCGCACATGTAGTCGTAGAGCGCGCTCAGCCGCAAGGCCAGATCGCCGCCGGCCTCGACATCGAGACTGGCGTGCAGGCCGCGCGTGATGATGTCCATCGCCTTGGACAGCGAGGCGCCCTTGGCTGCGATGTCGCCATTGGCCAGCGAGATCGCGGCGCTGTTGATGGACAGGATGGCGCCGTCGAAGAGCATCAGGATCAGCTGGTGCGGGCTGGCTGTGCTGACTTCTGTTTCGATACCGATACTGGCGTAAGCAGCGGCTGAATGGGTGGCGAACATTTGAATCCTTGCGAGGCTAATGGGTAAGAGTCAGGCGCTTGGCCATTGGCTTAGGTTCAGAGTTTGGACAACTGGGCTGTCAGGTAAGAGGCGGTTGAATTGAGGCTGGAGATGGTTGCATCCATCGCCGTGAATTGTTTGCGGTAACGCGCTTCGATCGAGGTCATGCGTGCTTCCAGCGCAGCGATGCTCTTGTCCATGGTCTTGATGGTCGAGTTCAGACCATCGGTACGCGAGGTCAGAATGCCGCCGGTGTCATTCATGTTGGTGATGCGCGTGACCAGCTGGTCGGCCAGACCCGAGGTTGTGCCATTGGTGGCGAACAGGCTTGCCACGTCCTTGGTCGGGTCTGACAGTGCTTTGCCGAGTTTGGTGCTATCGACCGTCAGCTTGCCATCGACACCAATCTGGATACCGACATCGGAGAGCCGCGAAACTGATCCCGAGCCGACCGAGCCGCTCATGATGCTGCGCAGCTGCGACTGGATATTGCGGATTGATGCGTCGCCATTGAGCGGCCCCGCCGTCTTGGTGGTGGAGTTGTAATTGCTCTGGCTGGCCATCAAGCCGACGGTGTTGTTGTAGGCCGTGACGAAGGCATTGATCTTGGTGGTAATGGCGGCTGTGTCGCTGGCGACGGTCAGCGTGGTATCCGCGGTGGATTTGCTCTTGAGCGTGAGCGTCACGCCATCGATCACGTCGGAGACGGTGTTGCTCGAACGTGTCACCTCAATACCATCGAGGGTGAATTCTGCGTCCTGCGCGGCCTGCGTTGAGGTCAGGGTGGACGTGCTGGTCGCGGCCGGATCGAAATCGAAGCCGGTGAGCCCGGAGAGTTTGAAGGCATTGGAGGCGCCGGTGCTGTCCGAGGTCAGCACCAGGCGGCTCTTGCTGCCGTCATTGACGATCGAGGCGGTCACGCCGCTCTTGGCAGCATTGATAGCGTCTTTGAGGCCGCTGAGCGTATTGTTGGTCGAATCGATGGTGACCGAAAAGCTGCGCGTGCTGTCTGCAGTGAAGGTACTGGTCGTACCGTCGCTGGCCAACGTCCCCAGATCGATTTGCAGGGTGCCCGTGGCGATGGTGGTCGAACTGCTGTCATAACCGGCGCTACGGGTTTTTTGTGCCTGGGCAAGTTGGGTCACGTTCAGCGAGTAGCTGCCGGCACTGGCACTGCTGCTGACCGTGGCAGAAGCTGCCGCGGTGTCGGCAACATTTGCCGTCCATGACGAAAAGTTGCTCTTGGTCTGCAGGGCTTTTGCCGCATCACTCAGCGTCGACAAGCTGCTCTTGAGCGTGCCGTAGGCCGACAGCTTGGTCTGGATCGCGCTTTCCTGGGTCTGGATCTGCGTGATGGGCGCGCGTTCCGCCGTCATCAGCTTGGTGATCAAGCCTTCTACGTCGATGCCGGAACCGAGTCCCGCTGAGGTGATTGTGGCCATTTCCTGATTCTCCGATCGTGACAGGCACGGGGCCTGAGCTACACCTTCTGTTTCACGAAGAGGCCGGAGAGTTTGTCCATCGAACGGGTCATGGCAAGCAGTTCCTCGCTGGGAATCTGTCGGATCACCTCGTTGGTAGAGGAATCCATCACCTTGACTACGGTTCGCCCCGTCTCATCGTCAATCGAGAACTGCAGGTTTCGTGCCACCGGTGCGAGGACCTTCCTGACTTCGCCCATGGCTTGGTCAATCTGCTCTCGCGTCGGTTGTGCTGCGGCGGAAGAAACTGAGTCGGTTTGTACGGACGTCAGGGTGTTGGTACTTGTGGTTGCAGTGCTCGCAACAGCTGCAACAGTACCCACTTCCCTGACGTTGCTCGTTTTGCTCGGCGTGTTGCTGACCGAGCTGATTTGCTGGATTGCCATGGTATGGCCTCCTTGTGACCTTGGTGGCCTGACCCCTCCATGGGCCAGACCACCATCCTACGGACCGCGACTGCGTGCTTATCTGAGCAGGCTGAGCACACTCTGCGGCAGGCTGTTGGCCTGCGACAGCATGGCGGTACCGGCTTGCTGCAGGATCTGCGCACGCGACAGGTTGGCCGTTTCCGAGGCGAAGTCTGCATCGGTGATGCGGCCCTTGGCGGCCGACTGGTTTTCAACCGCGATCTGCAGCGAGGACACCACGGCGTCGGTACGGTTGAGCGCGGCACCGAAGCGTGCGCGGGTGGTGGTCAGGGTGTTGATGCCCGAGTCCAGTGCGGTGATCGCATCCAGCGCCGTGGAGGCGGTTGAAATATTGATCGAACCCGAGTCGATGCCCAGCGACGAGGCGCGGATGTCCGTGGTCGACACGGTGATCTGGTCGTTGGTCGTGGTGCCGGCGCCGACCTGGAAGGTCAGCACGCTGCCGCTGTTGAGCAGGTTGATCTTGTTGTAGGTGGTGGCTTCACCCAGACGCGAGACTTCGGCCGACAGGGCGTTGAATTCCGTCGCCAGATTCAGGCGGTCACCGGAGTTGAGCGTGCCGTTGGATGCCTGCACGGCCAGTTCGCGCATACGTTGCACGTTGGCGGAAATCTGCGAAGCGCCACCGTCAGCGATCTGCAGCATGGAGGTGGCGTCATTGGCGTTGCGGATGGCAACGTTGAAGCCCTTCACTTGAGAGTCCAGACGCTCGGAGATTGCGAGGCCGGCAGCGTCGTCCTTCGCGGTGTTGATACGCAAGCCCGAGGACAGGCGTTGCAGGGATGTCGACAGCGAACTTTGTGAGTTGGAGAGAACACGTTGAGTGTTCAATGCCGCGACGTTGGTGTTGATGGTCATAGCCATTTTGATGCTCCTTCTTGTTTGGTTGCGTTTCCCACTTTTTTGATCGACGTGGTCTGAAGTGTTGCCACTTCAATGAACGCACCGGCGACCTGGCAGCTAAAGCGTGAAATTGCAGGGACTTGCCGCTGTAATTTCCTGCCTTGTGAGTGCATCTACGGCGCTCTGTGGCGCTTCTGTAGGGTTACCTGAGCTTTATGGCCGACAAAAATCAAAAAAACTGATTTTTACGAGAAGGCGCGCCGGATATGGATCTGCGGCGCATGGCTAGGCCTCCGGCGGGCGCCGGATTTACAGGAAGTTGCAAAGCAATGTGAAAAATTACTCAGTACGCGGATCGCGTGCTAAGAGCTGCTCCACGGCTGCGCGTGGGCTCAGGCGGTTGCCCAGGACATTCAGTACGGCCGCGGTGATCGGCATTTCCACCCCGAGTTGCGCCGCGCGTTGCGCAACCACCTCGGTGGTCAGCACGCCTTCGGCGACGTGCCCCAGGTCGCGCAGGATTTCGGGTAGCAGGCGTCCCTCGGCGAGCGCCAGGCCGACGCGACGATTGCGCGACAAATCGCCGGTACAGGTGAGGATCAGGTCGCCCATGCCGGAGAGTCCCATCAAGGTCTCGCGCCGACCACCCAGCGCATGCGCAAGACGGGCGATTTCACTGAGGCCGCGCGTCATCATGGCGGCGCGTGCATTGAGGCCATAGCCCAGGCCGTCGGAAATGCCGGCGGCGATGGCCAGTACATTCTTGACCGCACCGCCGACCTCGGCACCCACGACATCGTCATTGGCGTAAAGGCGCAGGCGCGGGTGATGCAAGTGCTTGGCAAATTGTTCGGCAAAGCGGGCGTCGTTGCTCGCCAAGGTCATCGCGCAGGGCAGGCCGCGCGCCACTTCCTGGGCGAAGCTGGGGCCGGTCAGCGCACCGCAGGCGCTGCGTGCGCCGAGCTCTTCGATGACTACCTCGTGCGGCAGGCGTCCGCTACCCGCTTCAAAGCCTTTGCATAGCCACAGTAGTGGCGTCTCGGGCGATAGCGTGCGGAGTTGTTGCAGGGTGCTGCGCAGGCCGGCCACTGGCGTGGCGATGATGATCAGCTCACAGGCCTGCAGCGCTGCGGGCAGGGTCTCGTGCAGACTCAGGGCGGGGGGAAAGGCGAGGCCAGGCAGGTAACGCTTGTTCTCGCCATCCTGGCGCATCTGCGCGACGTGTTGCGGGTCGTGGGACCACAGGCTGACCGCGTGCTGAGCCGCGGCATAAGTCATGGCCAGCGCGGTGCCCCAGGCACCGGCTCCGAGCACTGCAATACGCACGCTTAAAGTCCCCAGACGGATTTGATATCGATGAAGCCGCTGCGTCCGTCGCGATGACGTACCTTGACCCAGCTGCCGGCAGGCTTGTCAGCCATTTCCAGCACCAGATCACGCGCCGCGACGAATACTACGGCGGCATCGTCGGCCGCAGTGAGGCGAACCTCGCTATTGGCCTTGGTGACGATCAGCTGGCGGCGTTCGGAGACGAGGCTGCGCTCGACCCAGCCGATGCCGCCGCCGGCTTCACGCACCTTGATCCAGCCCTCCAGGGCGACCAGTTGTTCGACTGGCGTACCCTTGCGCAAGATGAATTGCGGCTTGGCCTGCCTGGACGTGGCGTCATACACGATGGCGTTATCGCTCAGTGAGCGGTAGTCCAGCGCCTGAGCCAATGCCGGCAGGGCGCAGCAGAGCAGGGTGAGGATCAGGCGCATGGTGGGTGACTCAGGCGTTACCGGCTTCTTGTGCCAGTTGTTGCTGACGCGAGAAGTAGAGGGCCTCGAAGTTCACCGGCGACAGCATCACCGGCTGGAAGCCGGCACGGTTGGTCGCGCTGGAGACGGTCTCACGGACATACGGGAAGAGGATGTTCGGACCGCCAATCATCAGCGCCGGTTGCAGTTCGGCTTCGGGCACGTTCTGGATCAGGAAGATGCCGGCCTGGGCGACTTCAACCAGGAACACCGTGCGGTCTTCGCCGATCTTGGCGGTGACGGTGGCGCGCAGCACCACTTCGTAGAAACCGTTGTCGAGCGCCTGGGCCGTGGTGGCCAGCTCGACGTTGATCTCCGGGTCCTGCTGTTCCAGGAAGATCTGCGGCGAGTTGGGGACTTCAACCGAGAGATCCTTGACGTAGATCTTTTCGATGTTGAAGACGGCTTGGGCTTCGTTCTCTTGTGCCATGAGATGTGGTCCTGATTCTTAGATTGAGTGTTGAATGAAAAACGCGGGGGATTGCTCTGCTTCAGGCCAGCAAGGGGTCGAGCTTGCCAGCGTGATCGAGGGCGTACAGATCATCGCAGCCGCCGACATGTTCGTCATTGATGAAGATCTGGGGAACGGTGCGCAAACCGGTGCGCGCGATCATCTCATCACGGCGGACGGGGTCGAGGTCGATGCGAATCTTCTCGATCTCGCTCACGCCTTTACGGCGCAGCAGTTGTTCGGCGCGCACGCAATATGGGCAGACGCCGGTGGCGTACATCAGGATACGGGCGGTCATGCCGGATGCTCAGCCACGCGCCAGGGGTTGGCCGGCTTCACGCCAGGCTGCCAGGCCGCCACTGAGATTGAAGATGCGCTCGTAACCGGCCTTGCGCAGCACGGCCAGCGCGGCACGCGAGCGCTTACCGCTCTGGCAGACGAGGATGAAGGGGCGTTTGGAGAACTTTTTCAGTTCGCCGCTGCGCGATTCGATGTCCTTGAGCGGGATGTGATGCGCATTGGGCAGGTGGCCGGCAGCAAACTCGGCTTGCTCACGCACATCGACGACGACGGCGTTCTCGCGGTTGAGCAGCATGACAGCTTGCTGCGGGCTGATCGAGTCGGGATCGCCAATGACATTACGGCCGAACAGCATGTAGCCGGAGACAATAGCGGCGGCCAGCCAGAAGAGGTTTTGCGGGTTATTGATGAGGAAGTCCATGAGTCTTTTCGTGGCGACAATCTTTGACGGAACGCGCTTTCCTGAGAAAGCTGATCCGATACAATATCATCAATCCCGGCCCCGACGCGACTTGCGGCGGCGGTCAGGTTGTCAGCAACCTCCCTAAATTCGAAGGCAGATCCTTTCATGTACAAGATTGTTTTGATGCGCCACGGTGAATCCACCTGGAACAAGGAAAACCGCTTTACCGGTTGGACCGATGTGGATCTGACCGAGCAGGGCGAGGCCGAAGCCGTTGCCGCCGGCCAGCTGCTCAAAAAAGAAGGCTACAGCTTTGACGTCGCCTTCACCTCGGTGCTCAAGCGCGCCAACAAGACATTGAACGCCGTGCTCGAACAGCTCGATCTGTTGTGGATTCCGGTGACCCATCACTGGCGCCTGAACGAGCGCCACTACGGCGCCCTGCAAGGCCTCAACAAGGCTGAGACGGCGGCCAAGTTCGGCGACGATCAAGTGTTGGTGTGGCGTCGTTCCTACGACGTGCCGCCGCCTGCGCTGGAAGAAGGCGATGAGCGTCTGACGCTGTCCGACCCGCGCTATGCCGACATGGCTGACGGCGAATTCCCGCGTACCGAATGCCTCAAGGATACGGTCGCACGCTTCGTGCCGTACTGGCTGGAAACCATCGCACCGGTCGTCAAGTCCGGCAAGCGCGTGGTCATCGCGGCACACGGCAACAGCCTGCGCGCACTGATCAAGTATCTGGACAATGTCTCTGACGACGAAATCGTCGCCCTCAACATCCCCACCGCACAGCCGCTGGTGTACGAGCTCGACGCTGATCTGAAGCCTATCAAGCACTACTACCTGGGTGACGCTGAGGCGATTGCTGCGGCCATGGCCGCCGTTGCCAATCAGGGCAAAGCCAAGGCGTGATCGCGCTGTCGCTGCCACGCATGGCCTCGCTGAAATGGCTCGCACTCTTGAGTGCGGGCCTTTTTCTTGTTGCCCAGGCCCAGGCCCAGGCCCAGGCTCAGGGGCGTAATGATCCGCGTCGCGACGAGCTCAAGGCCATGCAGGCGCAGATCCAGTCCCTGCAGCGCGAGATCGCCAAGGGCGAGGAGAGCCGTGGCGAGGTCAGCGACCAGCTCGCCGAATCCGAGCGCTCGATCTCCGAGGCCCAGCGTCATCTGCGCGAGATCGCTGATGACCGTCAGGCCGTCGAAGCCGAGATCCGTCGTCTGCAGGTGCAGCAGCGCCAGCTTGAAGACGAACAGCAGCTGATGCGCAAGCAGCTGGGCGAGACGCTCTACCGCACCTATGTCGAGGGCGGCGCGGCCGGCGCGCGGCGCATGCTGGGCGGCACCGATCCCAACCAGATGGCGCGCGATGCGTACTACCTGCAGCTGATCGCCCAGGAGCGTGCCGAGAACATCGAACGTGCGCGCCAGGCGCTCGAACAGTTGCAGGCCGTGCAGCAGCAAGCCGAGGCGCGACGTGCCGAACTGCTGCGTCTGGAGAAGGAGCGCAGTCGTGCGCAGCAACGCTTGATCGATGAACGCAACAAGCGTCGCAGCGTGCTGCGCGAAGTGGCTGAGCGCCTGCGTGCGCAGCGCCACGACATGCAGAGCCTGCAACAGAACCAGCAGCGTCTGGAAAAGCTGTTGCAGGGGCTGGACCGTATCGAGCGTGAGCGGCAGGCGCGGCTCAAGGCACAGGCGGCGCGGCAGAAGTCCTCGCGCAGTGCAGGCAAGAGCGCTGAGGGCAGCAGTGCGCGCGCCCAGGCGCAGAGCAGCTCAGGCCCCAGTGGCGTGGTTGAGGATGTCGTCGAAGAAGGTGCGAGCAATGCCGGCGGCGGTAATTTCGCCCGCCAGCAGGGGCATTTGCGCTGGCCGGTGAAGGGCGAACTGTACGGCCGCTTCGGCACGCCGCGAGCCGAGGCCGGCGGCAACTGGCGTGGTGTCTTCATCCGTGCTGCAGCAGGCAGCGAGGTGCGTGCCGTGGCCGATGGTACGGTGGTGTACGCCGACTGGCTGCGTGGTTTTGGCAATCTGTTGATCATTGATCATGGCAATGCTTATATGAGCATCTATGCCAATAACGACTCCCTTTTCAAGACGCCCGGGCAGCGCGTCAAGGCTGGCGAAGCGATTGCCAGCATCGGCGCCAGCGGAGGGCAGGAGGAATCGGGTTTATACTTCGAACTCAGGCATCAGGGGCAGGCGATTGATCCGGCCAAATGGATGGTCGGCAAATGAGTCGTTTTATTGAATTTGCCCAACTGAGCCCCAAACAAGCGAGCTTTCCGACTCGCGACCAACCCCACATTCTGGAGTAATGATGAGCAGCAGGTTCAAGCAGTTCGGACTCGTATTCAGCGGCATCTGCATTGGTGTGCTGATCAGCCTGAACTTTGCTGCGCGTGCCGACCGTGAGTCGCCCGTCGCCGCCTTGCCGGTCGAGCAGATGCGCAAACTCGCCGACGCGTTCAACAATATCAAGCGCTTCTACGTCGATAGCGTCGATGACAAGAAGCTGCTCGATGATGCCATCAGCGGCATGGTCTCCGGCCTTGATCCGCATTCCAGTTACCTTGACGAAGAAGGTAACAAGGAAATGGATGAGAGCATCAAGGGTGAATTCGGCGGCCTCGGCTTGCAGGTCGAGCCCAAGGACGGCTACGTCAAGGTTGAGTCGCCGATGGAAGGCACTCCGGCTTTCCGTGCGGGCGTGAAGGCGGGCGATCTGGTCATCAAGATCGATGGAGAGACCGTCAAGGGCCTCACCATCAGCCAGGCAGTCAAGAAAATGCGCGGCGTGCCGGGAACCAAGGTCACCCTCACCATCTTCCGCTCCGGCATGGATCAGCCTTTCGACGTGCCCCTGGTGCGCGAGGTGATTCAGGTGCGCAGCGTGCGCTCCAAGCTGCTCGAACCCGGCTATGGCTATGTGCGCGTATCGCAGTTCCAGGAGCGTACGGTGCCCGATCTGGTCCGCCACATCGCCGATCTGGCCAAGCAAGGCCCGCTCAAAGGTCTGGTGCTCGACCTGCGTAACGACCCCGGTGGCCTGCTCGATGGCGCGGTGGGCGTGTCGGCGGCTTTCCTGCCCAAGGGCTCGCTGGTGGTCTATACCGATGGCCGCGCGGCGGGCCGCAAGGACTACAAGGCTGAACCCGAGGAATATTCGCGTGGTTCGAGTGGTGATGTGATGCAGGCGCTGCCGGCGATTGCCAAGACCGTGCCGCTGGTGGTGCTGGTCAACGGCGGTTCGGCTTCGGCTTCGGAAATCGTCTCCGGTGCGCTGCAGGACTACAAGCGCGCCACCATCATCGGCACGCCGACTTTCGGCAAGGCCTCGGTGCAGACCAAGTTCGACTTCCCGGACGGCAAAACTGCGATGAAGCTGACCATTGCGCGTTACTACACGCCTAATGGCCGCTCGATCCAGGCCAAGGGCATCGTGCCGGACATCGTCGTCGAAGAGTCGCCAGATGCGGTCGATACCCGACTGCGTGAGGCCGACCTGCCCAAGCACCTGCTCAATCCCAAGGAAGTGGCTTCGCAGCCGGCAGCCGCTTCGGCGCCGCTGGCCGCCTCTGAACCGCAAGCGGCGCTCAAGCCCAGCCGCAAGCCCGATGGCCCGGTGCCGCCGGTTGAGTTCGGCAGCAAGGACGACTGGCAGCTTGGCCAGGCCGTGCTACACCTGAAGGGCTTGCCGCTGGCCAAACCGGCCGTGGCGGCAGCGCCTGCCGAGGCAGAAAGCGCGCCCGCCGTGAAGTGATTGCGGTGCGCCAGGCGGGCGCAAACCTGTTGTTGTCGTGTTGGAACACATGGAGGAGACGCTCATGATGCCGCGCGAAACTGCTTACCGTCTGGCTGGCCGCAAACATCGGCGGGGTGACCCGCAAGATGAAGCGCTGCACTGCAGCCACCTGATCCGCTTCGAGGCGAGCCACGGCGCGCAAGCCGCACGCGCCGTCTCGTTGCTGGAGCAATTACCCGGTGTGCAGATATCTGCCGCGTCGCAGCCTGAAGCGCTGCGCGTGCATTACAGCCTGGCCTTGCATTCCCTCGACGAGCTCGAAACCCTGCTCGAAGATGCCGGCTTTGTGCTTGAACAAAGCTTTCATGCCCGCTTGCTGCGCGGCCTCACCAAATTCTGTGAAGAAACCCGCCTGCGCAACATGCGCTCGCCGCAGCGCCTCATCAAGCAGTCGAATGCCGTATATATCGAAGCCTGGCGGCATCATCCGCACGGTGATCACGACGACACGCCTGCGGAGTTGCGGGCGGATAAGTGAGGGCGGCTTTGGCAGTCACAGAGCCATCATATTGATTTTTAAGTTGCGTTCGCTGTTTGCAGCGAATTTGCTCGCTAGACGATGGCTTTAGTTTTATGTACAGTAAGATGTACATATTTGGAGGCTCATCATGGATGCCATTACCTACACAACAGCTCGCGCGAATCTGGCGCGCACCATGGATCGTGTCTGTGAAGACCACGAGGCGCTGATCATTACGCGCAATGGCGAGCAGTCAGTGGTGATGCTTTCATTGGAAGACTACAAGGCGCTGGAAGAAACCGCCTATCTGTTGCGCACACCCGCCAACGCGCAGCGCGTCCTGGCTGCGGCGGCACAGCTCCGTGCAGAGCAAGGCGTAGAGCGTGAGTTAGCCGAGTGAGGCTGATTTTTGCAGAGCTGGCCTGGGAAGATTACCTGTACTGGCAGCAGCAAGATCGGAAGATGCTCGAACGCATCAACAAGCTCATCCGTGAAACACAGCGCGAACCTTTTGCAGGCGTAGGCAAGCCAGAGCCGCTCAAGCATGCGCTGGCGGGATTCTGGTCGCGGCGCATCACGGACGAGCATCGCATGGTGTATCGCGTGTCAGGCGATGCGCTACAGATTGTCCAATTGCGCTATCACTATTAGGTTTTTCCAGGAGCAGACCATGCCTGCTCCTGGGATATGCGGCGCTTGGGCGTTTAATGCAAAGTCGGCGCTTGTTCGAACAGCGCACGCGCCTCTTCAGGGCTGAAGTCGTAGCGGTGATTTGATAGATCGTCGTTGACGATGACCTCGCCGTGTTCGCTGATGATGCGCTCGATTTCTTCGTGGCCCAGGCTGCGCAGCATGGTGGCGATCTTGTCGCGGTCGGGCGGGAAGTTGTGCTCGACGCGGCGTGCCTCGTAGATGCGCACAGTTTCTTCGTGGAACAGGCGCGTCAGCAGTTCGACACTGTCGAGCCCCTTGAGCTCCTCGTTCTTGAGCGTCTGCGCCAGCTGAGTCACGCGTGACCAGCCATCAGCGTCGCGGATGTCGGCATCCGGCAGCTTCTGCAGGAACAGGCCTGCGGCGCCCTCGGCGTCGGCATAGAGCATCAGCCAGGCCGGCTGCTGTTCCGACAATTCCAGATAGTGTTCAAAGACCTGGGCCAGGGTGTCACCTTCGATCGGCACATAGCTCTGGAAGGGCTGGGCGGCGTCCTCGATGTCCAGGGTCATCAGCAGGCGTCCGCTGCCCAGCAAGGTCTGCAGCGAGGCATCATCGGCCGGCACGCTGTCGACGCTGGCATAGCCGCGCACATTGAGGCCGGCGGTGCAGTCGACCACCATCATCGGGATCTGTCCGTCACCGCGCAGCTGGAAGGTCAGGCGACCCGCTTGCTTGAGATTGCCACCGATCAGGCTGGTGATGGCGGTCATTTCGCCGAGCAGGCGCGTCACCGCTGGCGGGAAGTTGCGGTTCTTGAGAATGGCCTGCCAGCTCGTCCCCAGGCGCACATGGGCGCCACGGATGTCGAGATCTTCGAGCAGGAAGCGCTGGATGGTGTCAGAGTTTGCAGCGCTCATTTGGCCAGCACTTTCTGCCATTTTTCGGCATCGAAGCCCACCAGCAGGCCTTGGTCGCTGACCACCACCGGGCGCTTGACCAGGCTGGGCTGGGCCAGCATCAAGGCCTTGGCACGCGCTTCGTCGGGATTGGCACGCTCGGTCTCACTGAGCTTGCGCCAAGTCGTGCCGCGCGTGTTGAGCAGGGTCTGCCAGTCGGTGTGCTGCAGCCAGGCTTCGAGTTGCGCGGCCGACAAGCCCTGCTTGTTGAAGTCGTGAAACTCATAGGGCAGGGCTTGGGCGTCGAGCCAGTCGCGGCCTTTCTTGACGCTGCCGCAGTTGGGAATGCCGAAAACGGTGATGCGCATTATTCAGGTAAATCCTTGTTGAGCCGGATGGACATGCGACGACGCAGCCGGATATTGATCATTTCGACGACGACCGAGAAGGCCATGGCGAAGTATACGTAGCCTTTGGGGATGTGCGTGTCGAAACCTTCGGCAATCAGGGTCACACCGACCAGGACCAGGAAGGACAGCGCGAGCATCTTGATGGTCGGGTTGGCATCGACGAATTCACCGATGGCGCGGGCGGCGAACATCATCACGGCGACCGAGATCAGGATGGCGGTCACCATCACACCCAGATCGTCAGCCAGACCCACGGCCGTGATCACCGAGTCGAGCGAGAAGACGATGTCGATGACGGCAATCTGCAGGATCACGCTGGTAAAGCTGGCCGTTACGCCGCGCGAGGCGTGTTCAGACTCGTTACCCGGTTGTTGCAGGGATTCGTGAATCTCGTGCACGCTCTTCCAGAGCAGGAACAGGCCGCCGAAGATCAGGATCAGGTCGCGTCCGGAGATCTCCTGTGCGAAGACGGTGAATAGCGGTTCGGTCAGACGCATGATCCACGACAGCGAGGCGAGCAGCAGGATGCGCGTGCCCATCGCCAGCAGCAGCCCGATTCGCCGGCCCATGTTGCGCTGTGCTTCGGGCAGGCGCCCGACGAGGATGGAGATGAAGATGATGTTGTCGATGCCTAGAACGATTTCCAGTGCAGTCAGGGTTGCCAGTGCGATCCAGGCATTCGGGTCTGCGATCCATTCCATGGTGGGCGTCTCGAAAAAAATTGTAAGGGTTTGTCTGCGACAGGGGATTATCCCGGCGAGTTCCGCTGCGGGCAATGCATAGTGCAAATAGATTGCATCTGACTATGACAGGGAGGCTGGATCTGCCGACGCGGCGACGTCCTGGTGAGCCGCCATGTCAGCCATTTCGGGCGGGGCAGGTCTGCGCAGGCGGAATGACGCGCGCCGCGTATGAGCGCGGCGCGGGGAGGGGCATGGCGAGGGCAGGTCGCAGCCTGCCAGATGGCATCAGAGCGTACGCAGGCGGAAGCTGGAGACCGTCTGGTCGAGCTTTTGTGCCAGGGTTTGCATATCACGCGCCACGTCGGCCATGCCACTGGCGGCATGGGCGTTTTCGTCAACCACATTGACGATGTTGTCGACCTGGCGGGCGATGTCATGGCTGGCTTGGGATTGCTCCTTGAGCGCATGGCTGACTTCATCGATGGCCTGCAGAACCTGGCGGGTCTCAGAATTGATTTCCTGCACCGAGCTGCCGGCGGCTTCGGCCATGACCAGGCCTTCATGCACGACATGGGCGGTTTTCTGCATGCGCTGGCTCATCGCCGAGCCACTGCTCTGGATGGCGCTGACCATCGCACTGATCTGATTGGTCGATTGCGTGGTGCGCTCGGCAAGTTTGCGGACTTCGTCGGCGACGACCGCGAAGCCACGGCCTTGCTCGCCCGCGCGGGCCGCTTCGATGGCCGCATTGAGCGCCAGCAGATTGGTCTGGTCGGCCAGCTCCTTGATGACATCCACGATGCTGGAGATCTTCTGTGTCTCCTGGCCCAGGGCCTCGGCAGAAATTGCGCTCTCGTTCATTTCCTGCGCAACGCGCTGCACCTTGCTCACCATCTCCTGAATCCCGCTGTTGCCAAGCTCGGCCTTGCGGCCGGCTTCGGCGGAGGAGTCGCGGGCGTTGTGCGACAGGCTGGCGACGTGGTCGACGCTGGTTGACATCTCCTCGAGCGCGGCGGCCATCGACGAGGTGGCGCCCGACTGTGTTTCAGCACTCTCGCGGATGTGCTCTGCAGTGTGCCCGAGGTTCTGTGCCGTCTGCGTGACCGAGCTGGAGACCGCGCGGATTTCATTGAGCACGCGGTTGAGCGAAGCGCTCATATTGGCGAATGCGCTTTGCAGAGCGCCGATTTCATCACGGCGGTCCACCTCGATGTGTCGCGAAATGTCGCCGCGTGCCAGGTGTTCGGCTTCGCTGGCCAGCTGCGTCAGCGGGGTGACGATGGCACGCACGATCACCACGATGCCGGCAACCGACAGCACGCTTGCGATGACAAAGGCGATCAGCAGTGTATTGATGCCGGAGCGTGCGTCATTCGCCACCGTCGTGACGGCGTCCTTGGCAAGTTCTTGTGAGCGGGTAATGAGGCTGTCGGAGAGCGCCTGAATGCCGGCGGCAATGGGGCTGCCGGTGCTCAGGATGGCAAAGGCCTCATCCCGATTGCCTGCCGCAGCGGCGGCGACCACGCCTTTCATATGAGGCGTCAGGGTTTCTGCGGCCTTGACCAGTTCAGTGGCCTTTTCCTTGTAAATCGCGTCATCCAGCGTGGCAAATTGTTTAGCCGTGTCCAGCACGTTCTGCAGGAGCTTTTGGGCTTTGTCGGCCTCGGTCTGAACGCCGGCTGGCTCCTTTTGCAGCAGCATGCTGCGCACAGCCAGACGGAAGCTCATGGTATCGCGCAGCAGCTTGGTCGCCAGGGATGCGTTCTGGATGGCATGTTCTTCGACATCGGTGGCCGTTTCAGCAATCTTGAACGAGCGCATGCCGGTGAGGAGTGTAGCCATGCCGAAACACAGCAGGACAATCGAGAAACACAGGATCAGCTTGCTGCGGACTTTAAGGTCTTTCATCTGTCGGGCTCCGTACGCGTATCAACATCGTGTTCAGCTGCTTACGACGCCTGCGGATGAAACTTGAATAGGGAAATTCATCTGGCGTGATTCAGGCACCCGGCGCGCCGTGCTCGGCACCAAGCAGGCCAAGGCTGCGCGCCTTGTTGATCAGTTGCACGGCATTGCTGACGCCCAGTTTGCGCAGGATGTTCTCGCGGTGCTTGTCGACGGTGCGTGGCGACAGCGAAAAGCTCTCGGCGATGGCGGCATTCGACCAGCCCGCGCAGATCAGCTTGATCACCTGCAGCTCGCGCGCGGTCAGATGTACGGCAGCGTCATCGATCAGCGCCTGTACCCGCTCGGGCAGGTAGCGTTGGCCCTGGCTGACGCGGCGGATTGCATCGAGCATGTCTGCGCTGGAGCCTTCCTTGAGCAGGATGGCGTCGGCACCCGCGTCGAGCAGGTTGCGCAGCAGGCTGCCGGAGCGTTCGGCAGTCAGCACGATGATGCGCAGCGCCGGATAGCGCTGGCGCAGGTAGCCCAGCACGGCGCCGCTGTCGGCACCCGGCATCAGGTAGTCCATGATCAGCAGATCGGGCTGGTGCTGGGCGATCAGCGGCTTGAGCGCGGCGGCATCCGCCGCTTCGGCGACCAGTTGGTAATCAGTACTGCTGGCCAGCAGCAGCTTGAGCCCTTCGCGGAAGATCAGGTGGTCGTCGGCTATGATGATGCGCATTGATGGGGACGGGAAAATCAGGTGTTTGCACGTGTTTTGGCCTGCTGCCGGGTGTGGCTGAGCGGCCGCTTGTTCGGGCTCGGTTTGTTATTTTGGCACGTGGTGGCACTGGCCCAGCCGCTGGCGCAGATTGATCGCTTGCCGGATACGCAGAGCCTGGCCTTACGCGGCTTTGCGACTTATTACGACGAAGGCGAGGCAAGCTTGAGCGCGGCCCAGGCCTGGGCTTCGCCGCAGTTGTTCCGCCCCGCCGCCGAGCGCGCCCACCGGCCGGATGCGGCCATGCGCTGGCTGCGCCTGGATCTGCATAATCGCGCCGCCGTGCAGCAGAACTGGGTACTCGATCTGGGCGTGCCGGATGCCGAGCATCTCGAAGTGTTCGTCATTCAGGGTGCCGCGCCGCAAAGCCTGTTGCGCCTGGATTTCGCCGCGCCTTATAGCGCTCGCCCGCTGGCCACGCGCATGCTGGGTGTGCCCTTGCAGCTGGCTGCGGATGAGCGCCAGAGCGTGCTGATCCGCTATCGCACCCATGGTGATACGCCGCTCAGTCTGGCGCTGATGTCGCCAGCGCGCTTCCTGCAGGCGCAGGCCGATGGCAACCTGCTCAATGGTCTGGTGTTCGGCCTGCTGACGGCGCTCTGCGTGTTCGCTCTGCTGCAGTATGCCACCGCCGGTGAGCGTGCCTTCCTCGCCTATGCCTTCATGAGTCTGATGATGATGGCCTTCATGGCGCAGTTCGAGGGCTACAACTTCGCCTGGCTGTGGCCCCAGCAGGGCGTGTGGAACCAGTATGCACCGGCGGTCTTTCTGGTGCTGATCCAGGCCGCGCAGGCACTCTTTGCGATGGCCTTGTTCGATATGCGGCGGCGTTATCCGCGTCTGTTCGCCGCTTATCTAATCTACCTGCTGGCTTTGCCGCTGGCCTTGGTCGTCTATCTGTTGTTCCGCGTGAACTGGTTCGCACCGCTGTTCGGTGCCGCCTACCTGGTGCTGGTGTTGTGGACCAGTGTGTTCCTGCTGCGCCAGCGTGCACCCTTGGCGGGGCCGTTTTTTGCAGGTGCCATGCTGAATGCCTTTTTCACCAATATCCTGTTTGCGCTGAGCATCTTCGGCTGGTTGCCGGATACGCAGCCCTTCGTGTTTCCGAAGATCGGCTATCTGTGCGAGGCGCTGTGTTTTGCGGTGGCGCTGGCGCGCCAGTTGCAGAATTTGCGCACTCAGCTTGAGGACGGCTTGCGCCGCCATCTGGCCGAAGCCGAGCAATTGGCGCGGGTCGAGGGCGAAAAGCTGCGCGTGTTGCTCGAAACACAGCAACGCCAGCTGCAACTAGCCAGCGCGGGGCACGACTTGTCACAACCGCTGGCGTCGATCCGCCTGGCGCTGAGCAGCTTGCGGGCGGGCAACGAGGCGACCGCCCAGCACATCGACAAGGCGCTCGATTACACCGAAACCTTGCTGGGCAGCCTGATCGACGACGCACGGCGCAGCCATGCCGAATCGCCGACGCGGGTACAGCTCGATGACCTGCTCTTCGAGCTGCAGCAGCACTACCAGGCGGCGGCGCAGGCCAAGGGGCTGCGCCTGCATTGCCGCCCATGCGCACGTGAGCTTGAAACCTCGGTCTTGCTATTGCGCCGCATCCTCGACAATCTGCTCAGCAATGCCATCCGCTACACCGCGCGGGGGCGCATCCTAATTGGCGTGCGTTACCGTCGCCAGGGCGTGCTGATCGAGGTGCGCGACACCGGGCCGGGCATCGCTGCCGGCGAGCGCGAGCGCCTGCTGGCGCCTTTCGTGCGGGGCGATCGCAGTGCGCCGGGCCAGGGCTTGGGGCTCCATATCGTACGTACCCTGTGTGAGCAGGCCGGTTACCGGCTGGCCATACATTCGCTGCCCGGCAAGGGCAGCTGTTTCTCGGTGCTGATTCCCGTGGCCTCGGCCTGAGCCCGGGGCAGATCCAGCGCGAAGTCGCTCACCGCCTCGCCAAAGCAGCGCGGTGCTGGCGGACGGAAGCCGATGTTGTCCAGCGTGCGGGCAACCCGCGCGCGCAGGCTGTCATTGACCTGGAACCAGTCCTGCTCCAGCAAGTCTACTTCGCCGTGGCGGTAGATCGCGTGATACAGGCTCATTGCCTCGGCGAAGCAGCCGAAGACCACGCCACGCGAGAGCATCAGCAAGCGCCAGGACAGGCTGCCGAGCACGTAATGCAGCGTCGGCGCGTAGGCATTGCCGGCGTCCTGGCGGACGACCTGGGCGCGGCACTGCTGATAGGCCTCGATGTCCAGATTGGCCGGTTCGGCGACGTCGACCACCAGCAGCTTGCGTCCCGGCCGGCGCAGCTGTTCGACCTGGGCCGGCGTGAGCTTGGCGGCCGTGCTGTGGGTACAGGCGATGACGGCATCGACGCGGCCGAGATTGGCCAGCTCGTGATCGACAAGGATGCCGTGGCGGGTGGCGGTCTCGGCCAGCGCGGGTTTGTTGGCGCCATAGCCGAGCACTTCGAAGCCAGCGCGCAGCAATTCGCGGCACACACAATCACCGAGAATGCCGTAGGGGCCGATCACCAGCAGGCGCGCGCTGTGTGTCAGGCCGGCTGCATGGAGTGAGGCGAAGATATCGGCGACCAGCATCTGCGCCGTGCCATTGTCGCCAATCGTGAATAGCAGTTTGGGAAAGCGCGCCTTGAGCTCGCGGGCATCGCGGCCGAACAGGCGCTTGGTCGAGGCGGCCAGCAGGATCACCCGCGCGCCCTTGTGCTCGGCCCATTCGGTGGCGGCGATGAACTGCTCGCGCGCCTTGCGGCGGCCGGCCGAGGTCATCATTTCTTCGGCAGTGACATAGATGCCGCGCACGCGTGCCGCCACGCCCTTGAGGTAGATGCGCGGTCCGGCGGCGTGGCCGGCAGGCGGCACCCAGCCCTGGAAGAAGCGCTGGCGCTCGGCCTCGTCGCGCAGATTGGTGATGAAGACGACGTCGACGGCGGCGTGGCCGGTCAGCAAGCGCGCCAGGGCACGCAGATCGCACAGGGCGACGAGGAAACGCCAGAGATTGCTGAGCATGGTGGGGGTCCGGATCCTTGTACAAGATGAAGTGCTGCGGGGCAGCAAGCTCATCCTATTGAGGGCTTCCGGGCTCGCCCATACGCTTTGCAACGTATTTTGCGCGCCGGGGTGGCGGGCTTAGGCCGCTTCGAAGTGCTCCAGCATCAGCTGTACGCTGGCAACGCCCTGGTACTCGTTGACCGACAGCTTGTAGGCGGCGCGAATCCGGTTGGGGACCGATTCGGCGCAATTGAACTGAATCGCATCGAAGCTGGCGCCGCCTTTGCGCAGGCGCAGCTTGAGGTGGCGCTCCTTGAGGATGCGCTGGTTCTCGACCTCGAAGACATCGTCGAACACCGGCGCGGCAAAGCCCTGGCCCCAGATCGCGGCGTCGAGCTGGCGTGCGGTGTCGAGCGACATATAGGCAGTTTCCAGCGCGCCATCGGTTTCGATCTGGCGCTGCAGATCGGCGGGCGTGAGCAGGCTGCTGACCGTTTCGTTGAAGACGCGCGCAAAGCGCTTGAAGTCGGCGGCGCGCAGCGACAGGCCGGCCGCCATGGCATGGCCGCCGAACTTGAGGATCAGATCCGGTTCGCGCTTGGAGATCAGGTCCAGCGCATCGCGCATGTGCAGTGCCGGGATCGAGCGCCCCGAGCCCTTGATTTCCTCATTATTGGCGGGCGCAAAGGCAATCGTCGGGCGGTGCGTGCGTTCGCGGATGCGCCCCGCAACGATGCCGATCACGCCCTGATGCCAGTCGTCCTCGTACAGCGCGATGCCGGCCTGATCGCCCAGATCGGAGAATTCCAGGCGCATCAGCGCGGCATCTTTCATCTCTTCCTCGATGCCGCGCCGGGCGCGGTTGAGTTCGTCAAGCTCCTTGGCGATGTTCATCGCCCGCGCAAAATCATCGGTGATCAGGCACTCGATGCCCAATGACATATCGGTCAGGCGCCCGGCCGCGTTCAGGCGTGGGCCCAGCGCAAAACCCATGTCGAAGGTGCTGGCGCGGCTCGGTTCGCGCGCGGCGATGGCGAACAGCGCACGCAAACCGGCGTGCATGTGGCCGGCGCGCATGCGCTGCAGGCCCTGACTGACGAGGATGCGGTTATTGGCGTCAAGCCGCACCACGTCGGCCACGGTGCCCAGAGCGACGAGGTCGAGCAGCTCGGCCAGCTTGGGTTCGCTGCGGCCATTGGCGAACCAGCCGCGCCTGCGCAGCTCGGCGCGCACTGCCATGGCGACGTAGAACATCACGCCGACGCCGGCGATGTGTTTGCTCGCGAAGCTGCAGCCGGGCTGGTTCGGATTGACGATGACATCCGCGTCCGGCAGCGCTTCGCCGGGCAGGTGGTGATCGGTGACGACGACCGTCATGCCCAGCGCGCGCGCGGCGGCCACGCCCTCGATGCTGGCGATGCCGTTGTCGACGGTGATCAGCACTTCCGGTTGCATGCCGGCGGCCAGCTCGACAATTGCCGGGGTGAGGCCGTAGCCGTATTCGAAACGATTCGGCACCAGGTAATCGACGCGGCCGCCCATGGCGCGCAGCGCACGGATGCCGACGGCGCAGGCGGTGGCGCCGTCGCAGTCGTAATCGGCGACGATCAGCATGCGCGCTTCGGCTTCAATCGCGTCGGCCAGCAGCTGGGCCGCCGCCTCGATGCCCTTGAGGCCGGCCGGTGGCAGCAGGCGGGCCAACTCATAATTGAGCGTCTCCGGCTGTTCCACGCCGCGCGCAGCGTAGAGGCGGGCGAGCAGGGGCGATTGGCCAGCCGCTTGCAGGCGGCGGGCGATGTCTTGTGGAACCGGGCGCTGGAGGATGCGGGTCATGCGAATAGCTGTTCTGGGACTGGGGGCGGTAAACGGGGCAGGCCGCAGCGCGGGCGCGCGAGCGGGCCTGCTGCCTGGCCCCTATGTTAACGCGTGCTGCCAGGGTCTCGGTAAAACGCAGCCTCAGCGCTTCGCCGGGTCTTCGCTGAGCAGGTGGGCGATCTGCGCCAAGCTGGCCGGCTTCTGCCAGAACTTCCAGAACGGGCGCGGATGGATGTCGAATTGCGTCAGCTGGGTGTCGCCCGGCGCAATGATCTGCACGGCGTCGAGCTGGCCTTGCTTGAGCTTGTGCGAGAGCGACAGGAAGATTTGTGCATCGAGGCGCTGCAAGGCCTTGAGCCAGGCATCCAGATCGCGTTCGCGGGCCGGCTTGATGAGTGCGTCGAGGACGATCCAGTCGGCCGCGTGCAAGCTGTTGCTGTTCTGCAGCGCGGTGCCGGCGCAGTGCGCCAGGCCGGCAAGCAGGTGCGCCGGGCCGGCCACGCTGCGTGCCGGTGCCTTGAGCTTGGCCGGCAGGCGGCCGGCGCCCCACAGCCAGATGCCGTTGAGCGGCGCGGCGCCGCGTGCTTCGCGGGCGGTGTTGACCGGGTGGTTGTGGCAGAACACCTGCAGTTCATTGGCCAGACGCGACCACCAGGCGGCTTGCTCGCCTTGCGGCTGGAAATGGGCAACCGGGCGGCCCAGCACATCGGCCAGCGGGCTGAGCGTGCTGGCCAGCTTGTCGGCATGACGGGCGTCGAGCGCCAGATAGCCGCGCTCCGCGCAAAAACTGAAGCGGCCGACATCGGCGAAATTCTCGTTGAGGCTTTGCTCCAGCGCCTGCAGTTCGCCGGCTTGCAGGTCGAGCACATCGGCGCCATCGAGCAGCATGAATTCGCGCGTCAGGCGCAGGCTGACCGGATCGGCGCAGACCCAGATCGTCTCGCCATCGGTATTCGCCGGGCTTTCGCTGACCTGGCGCAGCGCGGCCCAGGGCGTCTGCGGCTCGGCGCCAAACTGCGCGGCCAGCCAGGATTCAAGTGATTGCGGCGCTTGCCGGCTGATCTGGGCGGCACTGAGCAGGGCAGATAAACCGGGCAGGGGCTGGGCCGTGATGGCTTGCTCCAGACCCGCAGCGGGCCAGATCAGGCCGGGGATGGCATAGAGGGCAGACATGGCAGGGACCGGGTTGACGACGAGGAAGTGCGGAGTGACGAGGCATCTGGCAAACGGATGCCGGGCAGGAAAAAACGGGCTTCGCATGGGCGGCTGATGCGCCAACAATCCGCGTACAAACGTGCGCTGCGAGCGGGCTCAGTGTAGCATGCAGCCCGCCATGAGCTTCCGTGACAATTTCGAATTACTGCTTGGGCTGCGCTATGTGCGCGCCCGTCGTCGTCGCACCGGCGGCGGCTTCGTCTCGTTCATTTCCTTCGTGTCGATGGCGGGGATTGCGCTGGGCGTTGCTGCGCTGATCGTCGTGCTGTCGGTCATGAACGGTTTCCAGCGCGAGCTGCGCACACGCATTCTCGGCGTGGCTTCGCACGTGCAGATCAATGCCTACGAAGGCGAGCTGCAGGACTGGCAGAAATACGCCGACATCGCGCGCAAGCAGCCCGAGGTGCGCGCCGCTGCGCCCTTCGTGCAGGCGCAGGCGATGTTCGCAATGGATTCCAATGTGCGCGGCGCCATCGTGCGCGGCATCGATCCGGCACTCGAAGACGCGGTGGCCGACTTCGCCAAGTTCATGAAAGCGGGCCAGCTGGGCGACCTCAAGCCCGGTGAGTTCGGCGTCATTCTTGGCTCTGATCTGGCGCGTGCGCTGGGCGTGCTGCCCGGCGACAAGGTGACGCTGATCGCGCCGCAAGGTCTGGTTACTCCCGCAGCGGTGCTGCCGCGCGTCAAGCAGTTCCGCGTTGTCGGCATCTTCGAGGCAGGCATGTATGAATACGATGCCGGCCTGGCCCTGCTCAACATCCAGGATGCGCAGCGCCTGTTCCAGCTCGGCGAAGGTGTCTCCGGCGTGCGCCTCAAGCTCAGCGAGCTGTTCGACGCGCCAGCGGTGGCGCGCAAGCTGGCGCCGCAGATGCCGGAGGCTTATGTCGCGGACTGGACCCTGAGCCACGCCAATTTCTTCCGCGCCGTGCAGATCGAGAAGAACGTGATGTTCATCATCCTGCTCCTGATCGTCGCGGTAGCCGCTTTCAATATCGTCTCGGCCCTGGTCATGGCGGTGCAGGACAAGCGCGCCGACATCGCCATCCTGCGCACCCTGGGTGCCAGTCCGCGTTCGATCATGCGCATCTTCGTCGTGCAGGGCGCGCTGATGGGCATCATCGGCCTGGGCGTTGGCGTTGGCGTCGGCGTGCTGCTGGCGCTCAATATCGATACCGTGGTGCCCTTCATCGAGCGCACCTTCCATTTCCAGATTCTGGCGCGCGATGTCTATCAGATCTCCAGCCTGCCCTCCGAATTGCTGTGGAGCGATGTGCTGAGTGTGGTCGCGGTCTGCTTGCTGCTGTCCCTGGTGGCAACGCTTTATCCAAGCTGGCGCGCTTCGCGCATCAATCCTGCGGAGGCGCTGCGTTATGAGTGAAGTCGTGCTGTCCTGCTCGGCGCTGAGCAAGCAATACGGCAAGGGCGAATCGGCGGTGAAAGTGTTGCACGGCATCGATCTGTCGATCATGGCCGGCGAAACGGTGGCCATCGTCGGCTCTTCGGGTTCGGGCAAGAGCACCTTGCTGCACCTGCTGGGCGGACTGGATGAGATCAGCTCGGGCAGCGTCGCCATCATGGGCCGCGATCTGAGCAGCTTGTCGGATGCCGAACGCGGCACCATGCGCAATCTCTCGCTGGGTTTCGTGTACCAGTTTCACCACTTGCTGCCGGAATTCTCGGCGCTGGAAAACGTCGCCATGCCGCTGCTGATCCGCCGCCTGCCCAAGCGCGAAGCGCATGCGCGCGCCGCGGCGATGCTCGAAGCGGTCGGTTTGGGGCATCGTCTGGAACACGGTCCGGGCGAGCTCTCCGGCGGTGAGCGCCAGCGTGCGGCGATTGCCCGCGCCCTGGTCACCGAACCCAAATGCATTCTCGCCGACGAGCCGACCGGCAATCTGGATCGCGGCAACGCGGCCGGCATCTTCGGCCTGATGCTCGAACTCAATGCGCGCCTGAATACCTCCCTGGTCGTCGTCACCCACGACCACGAACTGGCCAAACGCGCCAGCCGCGTGCTCGAACTGCAAGACGGGCGCTTGCTGACCGCCTAGCGCTGCAGCGCCTGCTCCAGCGCCAGGCGGCCGCTCGGTGAGGCCATGCTGATCACGGCATGGCTGGGCTGCAGGATGAAATCGGCCGGCGGGTTGAAGATCCAGTCCTTGCCGGTGCGCACCGCAATCAACACGTAGTCCGGATGGCTCAGCGCCAGGCTGCCGAGCGAACAGGGAGTGAAGTCGGCGGGCAGGGCGACTTCCTCGACGCGCACGCTGTGCTCGGAGCGCAGCATTTCATCGAGGAACGAGACCACATGCGGGCGCAGCATCAGTGATGCAATGCGCATGCCGCCGGTGAAATCCGGCGACACCACGGCATTGGCACCCGCCTTGCGCAGCTTTTCGATATTGCGCACTTCGTGACAGCGCGCGACGACGCGGATCTGCGGGTTGAGCTGCTTGGCGGTGATCGTGATCATCAGGTTGCGGCTGTCGTCGCCGGTGACGGCGAACACGCCGGCCGCTTCGGCAATGCCGGCGCTGACCAGCAGATCGTCATCGCTGGCGTCGCCATGCAGGAAGACCAGCTCCGGAAAGCGCTCGGCCTGGGTGTCCATCTGTGTCTCGACATGGTCGATGGCGACGAACTTGCGCTGCGTGGCGATCAGCTCGGTGGCGACATTGCGCCCGACGCGGCCAAAGCCGCAGACGATGTAGTGGCCGGTGAGCCGCTTGATCTGTTTTTCCATACGACGTCTCCGCAAGCTCAGGTCCAGATCGCTTTCGAGAAAGAAAACGGTCAGGCTGGTAAACAGGAAGGTCAGGTTGCCGAAGCCGACCAGCGAAATGAAGCCGGCAAACATGCGCTCGCCAAATGTGTGCAAAGGCACCACCTCGCCGTAACCGACCGTGGTGATGGTGATCAGGGTCATGTAAATCGCATCGGACAGGCTGCCCTCTGGGCCTTCAATGATGCGAAACCCCAGCGTGCCGACAAAGGCAATCGCCAGCAGCACGCCCAGCGCGACGTAGATGCGCCGCAGGATGCGCTTGAGCTGGACGCTCTGGATCGGACGGTGGGTCGATGCTCGATTCATGGGTACAGCGGTGTGTGCGGCGGCGACTGGGTGGGCGCCACATTAGCATGCTCTGCAGCCTTGGTGCGGGACTCGATTCCGAGCGCCATGTCTGGAAGGGCAGCGGCAGACGTGCTACGCCATCGGCATGCATAAAATCGGCCCATGCGCTACCTGATCCTCGCCTTTGCGCTGGGCGTCTGTGCCTGCCAGCAATTCTCGCAGCTGCCTGCGCTGTCGCCCTTGCTGTGGGCCAGCGCGCTGCTGGCTGGCGCGGCCTGCTGCAGGCTGGGGCGGATGCGTCCGCTGCTGCTGGGCTTGCTGGCCTGCGTCCTGGGCCTGAGCTGGGCGGTGTGGCGCAGCCAGTTGCGTCTGGACGATGCCCTTGCGCTGGCGCTGGAAGGGCAGGATCTGCCTGTCATCGGCGAGATTGCCGATCTGCCCGAGCGCACTGCCTATGGCTGGCGCTTCGTGTTGCGCCTGCATCAGGCGCCTGCCGGTGTGCCGCAGACCGTCTTGCTCAGCTGGTACGGCGGGCAGGGCGGACGTGGCGGCGAGCTGCCGGCCTTGCGCGCTGGCGAGTTGTGGCAGCTCACGCTGCGTCTGCATCGCCCGCACGGCAGCCGCAATCCGCATGGTTTTGATTACGAGGCCTGGCTGTTCGAGCGCGGCATCCGCGCAGCCGGCTACGTGCGGCCACGAGGGGCGCGGCGCCTGGCTGATCTGGCGGAGGGCGCCAGGCCGCGTCTGCAGCGCATGCGTCAGCAGATTCGCGAGCGCATCGAGGCGGCGCTGCCCGAGGGACAGTGGCGGGGCGTGTTGAGCGCGCTCGCGGTGGGCGACCAGTCGGCGGTGCCGGCCGCGCAATGGCGCTTGTTCAGCCAGACCGGGGTGACACATTTGATGTCGATTTCCGGCGGCCACGTCACCCTGTTTGCCGCGCTGATCGCCTGGCTGGCACGTCGCCTGTGGTCGCGCGTGCCGGCGCTGTGCCTGCGGCTGCCGGCGCAGAAGGCGGCCTTGCTCGCTGGCGCGCTGGCGGCGGCTTTCTATGTCTTGCTGGCCGGCTTTGGCGTGCCGGCGCAGCGCACGCTGTACATGTTGCTGGCGGTGTGTGCCGGCCTGTGGCTGGGCCGCACGGCTGATGCCTGGCGCAGCCTGGCGCTGGGGCTTGGCCTGGTCTTGCTCTACGACCCCTGGGCCGGTCTGTCGCCGGGTTTCTGGCTGTCTTTCGGCGCGGTGGCGGCCTTGCTGTGGGTGGGCCTGGCGGCCGGGCTGCGGACAGTCGGCTGGCGTGCCTGGCTGTGGGCGCAATGGCGTGCGCAGTGGGCGATCATCGTGCTGAGCCTGCCGGTGCTGTTGGGCCTGTTCCAGCAGTTTTCATTGGTGTCGCCGCTAGCCAATGCGATTGCCATTCCGCTGATCAGCGCCCTGGTCACGCCGCTGATCCTGGCTTTTGCCGTGTTGCCGCTGCCCAGCCTGGCCGAGCTGGCGCACTGGCTGCTGACGGTTTTGATGCAGGTTCTGAGCGGGCTGGCCAGCTTGCCGGTGGCCACCTGGCAGCAGGCTGCGCCGCCGGCCTGGCTGGTGGCGGCGGGCGTCTTGGCGGCATTCTGGGCGCTGTTGCCGGCTGCGCTGCCGGGGCGCATCGCGGTGATGAGTTGCTGCCTGCCGCTGCTGTGCTGGACGCCGCCGCGCCCGCCGCCCGGCAGCTTTTCAGCCGTGGTGTTGGATGTCGGCCAGGGCCTGGCCGTGCATGTGCAGACGGCTGGCCACGATCTGCTGTTCGATGCCGGGCCGCAGTATTCGGCCGAGAGCGACAGCGGTGAGCGCCTGATCTTTCCCTATCTTCGCGCGGCCGGTGTGCGGCGTCTGGATCGCCTGATCATCTCGCATGACGACAGCGATCACAGCGGCGGCGCGCTGGCCTTGTTGCGCTTGCTGCCGGTAGCCGAGTTGTGGGGCAGCTTGCCGACGCAAAGCCCCATCGTGCAGCGCGCGGGCGGCCAGCATGCATGCCGGCGTGGCGAGTTCTGGGAGTGGGAGGGCGTGCGCTTTGAGGTGCTGCATCCGGGGGAGAAGGCTGCGCTGGACAAGGACAATAATCAGTCCTGCGTGCTGCGCATCGCGGATGCGCGCTGGAGCCTGCTGCTGACGGCCGACATCGAAGCGCCGGCAGAAGCCGACTTGCTGGCCTGGAATGCCGCCGCCCTGCGCAGCAGCGTGCTGGTGGCGCCGCACCACGGCAGCAAGACTTCCTCGCAGCCGGCGTTCATTGCGGCGGTGGGGGCGCAGCAGGTGATCTTCACCAGCGGCTATCGCAACCGCTTTCGCCACCCGGCGCCCGAGGTGCTGGCGCGCTACGCCGCGACCGGGGCCGCGCTGTATCGCTCCGACCTGCACGGAGCTGTCATGCTGGGCGAGGACAATGGCGCGGCGCATGTCGCTTGGGAAAGAGGAGTGCGTGCGCGATACTGGCAAGGGCATTGAATGCTGTGGCGGGCGCGCAATCGCGCCGGCAGCGCCCGCTCACCGGAAGTCGCATGAAAAAAATCCTCCACTTCATCCGCTCGCTGTTCCGCCGCCGCCGCCCGCCGCAGACGGTTCAGCCTGTTGCCGCGCCGCCGCATCGGCGCTGGGATGTGCGCTGTTACAGCAAGAGCGGCATGCACCGCATGTCCTGCGTGGAGTGGGGCGATGCGGATAATCCGCGCGTGCTGATCTGCGCCCACGGATTGACGCGCAATGCGCGCGATTTCGACGCCCTGGCGCAGGCGCTGAGCTCACACTACCGCGTCATCTGCCCCGACGTGGTTGGCCGTGGTCACAGCGACTGGCTGTACAACAAGTTCGATTACGTGGTGCCGCAGTACGCGGCCGACATGCTGATGCTGCTGCGCCAGATCGGCGCCAAGCAGGTTGATTGGGTCGGCACCTCGATGGGCGGGCTGATCGGCATGGGCCTGGCCGCGCAGCCGGCGAGCGTGATCCGCAAGCTGGTGCTCAACGACGTGGGGCCGCTGATTACCGCCAGCTCGGTCAATCGCATCGGTGAATACGTTGGCCGCGCGCCCGACTTCCCCAGTCCGGCGGCGGCCGAGGCCTACATCCGCGCCGCGGGCGCCGAGTTTGGCGATTTGAGCGATGCGCAGTGGCGCCAGCTGACCGAGCACTCCATCAAGCAGGAGGGCGCGGTCTGGAAGATGCGTTACGACCCGGGCATCGGCGATGCGCTGCGTGCGGCGCCCTTGCTGGCGGACATCGACATCTGGCCCATCTACGATGCAGTGCGCTGCCCGACCTTGCTGATTCGCGGCGCGCTGTCCGACCTCTTGCGTCGCGACACGGCCGAGGAAATGACACGGCGCGGGCCGCATGCAGAATTGGTTGAGATACCGCAAGTCGGGCATGCCCCGGTCTTGATGGATGCGGGGCAGATCGCTATCGTGCGGGACTTCCTGCTGAGGGCCTAAGCGCTTGTTGATGGTCTTTTGGGTTTTGAGTTTTTGACGCGAAGGACGCGAAGAAAACAAGGCAAGGTCCGCCAAGGACTACAAGGCGATGATTTTCGGCATGATGCCCTTGGCGCGCCTTTGCTGTTCTTTGCGTGCTGCGTGTCAAAGACACAGCTCAGACACCTTGCCATCGCCGAAGCATAGATCGTGAACAGCCTCTAAGAAAAACATGAACTTCTTCTCGCAATACTTGGTGAAATTCAGCTGGGTCGATTGGGTCGGGCTGGCGTGGTTCATTCTCTGCTGGGCCGGTTACGAGCGCCTGGTCGAGCGCGGCTGGCGTGGTCATGTGACCTTGCTGGCCGAGGGGCATACGCTGCGTCTGGCCTGGGCGCGGCAGATGCTGGTACGCGAGAACCGCATCGTCGATGCCGCGCTGGTGAACAATCTCATCAACAGCGTGTCTTTCTACGCCAACACCTCGATCTACATCATCGCCGGCCTGTTCGCCACGCTGGGTGCGCTGGACCAGTTTGTCACCACCGCGTCGGAACTGCCCTTCGCGCGCGCCATCACCCGCGAGATGCTGGAGATCAAGCTGCTCTTGCTGATCACGGTGTTCGTCGTGGCGTATTTCAAATTCACCTGGTCGCTGCGTGAATTCAATGTGCTGTCGATCATCATGGGCGCAGTGCCGCCCAAGGAGCACGATGCCGCCGAGCTGGAAGTCTTTGCACGCCGCGCTGCAGCAGTAAATGCCTGCGCCGGCGATGATTTCAATCGCGGCATTCGTGCCTATTACTTCGGCATGGCGATTCTAGGCTGGATGCTCTCGCCCTGGGTCTTCATCGTGGCGACCACGCTGATCGTCTTCGTGCAGGCACGGCGCGAGTTCGACTCGGAAGTGCTGCGCGCCTTGCGCGATCCTTTGTGACAAGGCGGCTTGCAGATACCCATAAACTGTTGAGGATGACTCTGGTGCAGCGCGTGGTGAGCTCAATGACGAGTGGGCCCTGCGGGCGCTAACGCAAAGGACGCGAAGAAAAAAGAAGGGACGCAAAGGGGAGCCTGAAGTGCTTTGCCTTTGCGGCCCTTGCTTTGCATTTCTTTGCGTCCTTTGCGGTAAAAAAGGCTGCGGTTGATCACTTCCTCATGAATAAAAGCGCCTCTACTCTTTTTCCAGCTTGATCGACACCGAGTTGATGCAGTAGCGCAGGCCGGTAGGTTCGGGGCCGTCTTCGAAGACGTGGCCCAGGTGGGCGCCGCATTGCTGGCACAGCACTTCGGTGCGGATCATGCCGTGGCTGTAGTCTTCGACCGATTCGATGTTCTCCGGCGCGGCCGCCGTCGAGAAGCTGGGCCAGCCGCAGCCAGCGTCGAACTTGCTGTCGGAGTGGAACAGCTCGGCGCCGCAGCCGGCACAGTGATAGCTGCCGTCCGCCCAGACATTCCAGTATTCGCCGGAAAACGGCGCTTCGGTGCCTTTCAGGCGCATGACGCGGAACTGTTCAGGCGTGAGGACCTGGCGCCACTCGGCCTGGGTTTTATCGACTTCACGTGACATGGTGGTTTCTCCTTGCTGATGAGGGTATTAGACCGCATTCAGGGGCCAAAGCTCTCAGGCAATTACAGCAAACTTGTGGCGGGCTCGAAAGGGCGGCTGAAATCCGTTAAAATTCAGCCCTTTCCGGCGAGGCACCCCAGACCCCGCCGCGGCCCGACCAAGAGATCCTGATGTCCGAAATCCTCAAGCTTCGTGGCGCACCGGCTTTTTCCGCCGTGCGCGCTTCCCGTATTGCCGATTCCATCCAGTCCGCTTGCAGCCGCGTCAAGGCCGTGGTGGCCGAACACTGGTATTTCGTCGAGATCAGCGCGCCGCTGACGCCCCTTGAGCGCAGCCGCCTGGTCGATCTCCTGGCCGCGCATCCGGCGACTGCGCTGGCGCCGGCGGGGCTTGCCCTGCTGGTGACGCCGCGTCTGGGCACCATCTCGCCGTGGTCCTCCAAAGCCACCGACATCGCCCACAACTGTGGCTTCGACAAGATCGTGCGCATCGAGCGTGGCATCCAGTTCTCGCTGGAGATCAAGAGTTTCGATGACGCAGCGCGCGCGGCCGTGCTGCCGCTGATTCACGACCGCATGACCGAATCGGTGCTCGATTCGCTGGCTGCGGCCGATGCGCTGTTTGCGCATTACGCGCCGCAGCCGCTGACGACGGTGGACATCATCGCTGGCGGTCGCGCCGCGCTGGTGGCCGCCAATAGTGATCTGGGCCTGGCGCTGTCGGAAGACGAGATCGATTACCTGGTCGAGAACTTCGTGCGCGTCGGCCGCAATCCGACCGACGTTGAGCTGATGATGTTCGCGCAGGCGAACTCCGAGCACTGCCGCCACAAGATCTTCAATGCCGACTGGATCATCGACGGCGTGCCGCAGGACAAGAGCCTGTTCGCGCAGATCCGCGATACGCACAAGGCGCATCCGCAAGGCACCGTGGTCGCGTATTCCGACAATGCCTCGGTGATCGAAGGTTTCGAGATCGACCGCTTCTATCCCGAGCCCGACGGCAAGTGGGCTTACCGCAAGGAGCTCACGCACATCCTCGCCAAGGTCGAAACGCATAATCACCCGACAGCGATTTCGCCTTTTCCCGGCGCCTCGACCGGTGCGGGCGGCGAGATTCGCGATGAGGGCGCAACCGGCCGCGGCTCGCGTCCCAAGGCCGGCCTGGCTGGTTTCTCGGTCTCCAACCTGAATATCCCCGGCGCCGTGCAGCCCTGGGAGAAGGACTCGGTTGCTTATGGCAAGCCCGAGCGCATCGCCTCGGCGCTGGACATCATGATCGAAGGTCCGCTCGGCGCAGCCGCCTTCAACAACGAATTCGGCCGCCCGAATCTGGCCGGCTACTTCCGCACCTTCGAGCAGGAGGTGCAGGGCGAGGTGCGCGGCTACCACAAGCCGATCATGATCGCTGGCGGTCTGGGCAGTATCCAGGCGCAGCAGTCCTTCAAGGAAAAATTCCCCGCCGGCACCTTGCTGATCCAGCTCGGCGGGCCGGGCATGCTGATCGGCCTGGGCGGCGGCGCGGCTTCGTCGATGGCGACCGGCGCCAACACCGCTGACCTGGACTTCGCCTCGGTGCAGCGTGGTAACCCCGAAATCGAACGCCGCGCACAGGAAGTCATCGACGCCTGCTGGCAGCTGGGCGACAAGAATCCCATCCTCGCCATGCATGACGTCGGCGCCGGCGGTCTGTCGAACGCGATGCCCGAGCTGGCGGATTTCGCCGGCCTCGGCGCGCACTTCGAGCTGCGCAATATCCAGATCGAAGAGCCGGGCATGAGCCCGCGCGAGATCTGGTCGAACGAATCGCAAGAGCGCTACGTGCTGGCCATTGCGCCGGAATCGCTGCCTCAGTTCCGCGCCTTCTGCGAACGCGAGCGCTGCCCCTTCGCGGTGGTCGGCACGGCAACCGATGATGGTCGCCTGCAGGTAACCGACAGCCACTTCGGCAATCATGCCGTCGACATGGACATGCAAGTGCTGCTCGGCAAGCCGCCGAAGATGACGCGCAATGTCGCGACGCGGCAGATCTTCCTGCCGCCCTTCGATGTCACGCCGATCGATGTCAAGGAAGCTGCGCTGCGCGTGCTGCGCATGCCGGCGGTGGCGTCCAAATCCTTCCTCATCACCATCGGTGACCGCTCGGTTGGCGGCCTCACCGCGCGTGACCAGATGGTCGGCCCCTGGCAAACGCCGGTGGCGGACGTGGCGGTGACGGCGATGAGCTTCCACGGCTATACCGGCGAAGCCTTCGCGATGGGCGAGCGCACGCCGCTGGCCTGCGTGAGCCCGGCCGCTTCGGGCCGCATGGCGATCGGCGAGGCGGTGACCAATCTGCTTGCCGCCGATGTTGCCGAGATCGGCGATGTGAAGCTCTCCGCCAACTGGATGGCCGCTGCCGGCCACCGGGGCGAAGACGCGCGCCTGTTCGAGACGGTTAAAGCTGTCTCCGAATTCTGTATCGCCACGGGCTTGTCGATTCCGGTCGGCAAGGATTCGCTGTCGATGCGCACCACCTGGAACGAGGGCGATCAAGCCAAGGCCGTGGTCTCGCCGCTGTCGCTGATCGCCACCGCTTTCGCGCCGGTGCAGGACATCCGCAAGACCCTGACGCCGCAGCTGAAGATCGAAGCCGGCGTCGAGACCGAGCTGGTGCTGATCGACCTGGGCAAGCAGAAGCATCGCCTCGGTGGCTCGATTCTCGCGCAAGCCTACAACTCGGTCGGCGAGCACGCGCCGGACATCGACGCAGCGACGCTGACCGCTTTCTTCAAAGGCATCAGCGCGCTCAAGCAAGCTGAGCTGATCCTCGCCTACCACGACCGCTCGGATGGCGGCCTGTTCGCGACGCTCGCCGAGATGGCCTTTGCGGCGCGCACCGGTCTGTCGATCGAACTCGATTCAATCTGCTATGACGATTTGATGAGCGATGTGGACGGCAGCGAAAAGCGCCCCGACCTGCTCAAGGGCCGCTTCAATGACCGCATCTTCGGCGCGCTGTTCGCTGAAGAGCTGGGCGCCGTGATTCAGATCCGCCGTGCCGACCGTGATCGCGTGCAGCAGATGCTGAGCGCCGCCGGCTTGGGTGCCGAGACGCACTTCATCGGCTTCCCGAATGATCGTGGCGATCTGCGCATCCGCCGCAATGCCAAGATGATTTTCGAAGCCGGCGTGCACGAACTGCTGCAGATCTGGAGCGAAGTCAGCCACGAGATCGCACGTATCCGTGATGACGCGGCCAGCGCGGATCAGGAATTCGCCGCACTCGCCGACAAGGCCGATCCGGGTCTGTCGGTCGCGCTGACTTTTGATGCGGCGGAAGACATCGCAGCTCCTTTCATCGCGAAGGCGCGTCCCAAGGTCGTGATCCTGCGCGAGCAGGGCGTCAATTCGCAGAACGAGATGGCTTCTGCGTTCGAGGCTGCAGGCTTCGCGCCGTATGACGTGCACATGTCCGACCTGATGACGGGCCGCGTGCAGCTGGCCGACTTCAACGGCCTCGCCGCCTGTGGTGGCTTCTCGTATGGCGATGTGCTCGGCGCCGGTCAGGGCTGGGCCAAGTCCATTCTCTTCAATGACAAGCTGCGCGAGCAGTTCGCTGCCTTCTTCGCGCGTAGTGACACCTTTGCGCTGGGCGTCTGCAATGGTTGCCAGATGATGAGCAATCTGGCCGAGATCATCCCCGGCGCCGAGCATTGGCCGCGCTTCCAGCGCAACCAGAGCGAGCAGTTCGAGGCGCGCACCGCGCTGGTCGAAGTGCTGGAGTCGCCGTCGATCCTGTTCCAGGGCATGGCCGGCAGTCGCATGCCCATCGTCGTCAGTCACGGCGAGGGCCGTGCGGTGTTCGCCGATGCCGCCGCGCAGGCTCAGGCCATGGTGGCGGCACGCTTCATCGCCAATGATGGTTCGGTGGCCAAGACTTATCCGGCCAATCCGAATGGCTCGCCTGATGGCATCACCGCACTGACGACGGCGGATGGTCGCTTCACGATCATGATGCCGCACCCGGAACGCTGCCGCCGCACGGTGCAGATGAGCTGGGCGCCTGCCAGCCTCGGCGAGGATTCGCCGTGGATGCGCATGTTCCGCAATGCGCGGGTGTGGCTGGGCTGATTCAAGGCGCTGCGGGCGCGCAGGGCGCGCGCTAAAACAAGGGCCGCCAGGACAATCTCAAGGATTGCGCCTGGCGGCCCTTGGTGTCTGGAACGCGCTTTGGCGTCTCAGAGTACGTTTATGTCTAGCATTGTTCCGCTTGGTGTGACACGACGCGTTGCTGCGGGTTGCTCAAGGAGCTGGGCTCGAAGCGACAGTAGCCTGCGTCCAGATCATGCCAGACGGTGACCTGATATTCCTCGTTGGCCTTGGGGAGCAGGGTGTATGAGTAATCGCAGCTTGCCTGACCAGGCGTAAGACTACTGAATGCGACGGTGAGGGGCTGGCCTGCCGCGACGCGCACTTCGGCGGATTTCATCTTCTCAGGCGCTTTGCCCTTCATCTCCAGACTCTGTCCCTGAAGCTTGGGCGGGCCACTCACACTGAAGCGGTTGGATACAACGAGGCCAGCACCCTCACGGGTATAGCTAATGCAGTTACTGTTGGGGATCAGCCGCACTTCGCCATTGCTGCTGATGCGAATCTTGGCCTGTGCGCCGCCCTGCGGTTCGCTGTAGTCCTGGCCATAGTTGAGTAGTCCTGTACATCCTGCGAGCGAGAGCAGCATGGCTGCCAGTTGTGGGTAACGCATACGCCGTATGTCTCCTGTTGCTTGTTATAAGTCTGCAGGCAGGATTATGCCGTAGCGATGTATCTCAGGCGTTTGATTTACATCTCTGCGTAGGCCAAAAATCAAGAATGCTTGGGCGGGTACTTGATGGCATTCATCGCCATCTTGGCTTTCACCGCCGCATCCAGATCGATGTCCAGCACCATCACCAGACGCATCAGGTAGAGCAGCACGTCGGAGACTTCCTGGCGCACATGCTCGGCCTTGTCGCTCAGCATGATCTGTTCGGCATCCTGGTCGCTGATCCACTGGAAAATCTCGGCCAGCTCGCCGACTTCGCCGGTCAGCGCGAGGATCAGGTTGCGTGGGTTGTGGAAACGGTCCCAGTCACGTTGATCGGCGAATTCCTGCAGGGCCGCTTGCAGGGCTGCGGTGTCGATGAGTTTGCTCATGATGATGTGCTGTCTCGCTCAGCTGGTCTTGACCTGGTTGATGAGGGGCTCGCCGCGCTCGAAGCTGGCCGCATTGCCCAGGGTGGTGGTGGCAATCGCGTGCAGCGCTTCGCGGGTGAGGAAGCCCTGGTGCGAGGTGATCAGCACATTCGGGAAGATCATCAGGCGCGCCAGGGTGTCGTCCTGCAGCGGGCGGTCGGAGAGATCGTGGAAGAACACGCCTTCCTCCATCTCATAGACATCGAGACCGACGCCGCCGACCTGGCCGGTCTTCAGCGCGTCGATCAGCGCTTGTGAATCGATCAGGCCGCCACGGCTGGTGTTGATGATGATCACGCCGCGGCGCGTGCGCGCAAGTGCTGCCGCATCGATGATGTGGTGGGTCTGCCCGGAGAGCGGCAGATGCAGGGAAATGACATCCGACTCTTCGAGCAGGCGTTCCAGCGTGACGTACTCGAAGCCCACTTCTTTGGCGATCTGCTGATTCTCGTACGGGTCATACGCCAGTACCGAGCAGCCGAAGCCCTTGGCGATGCGCATCGCGCACTGGCCAATGCGGCCTGCGCCGAGCGCGCCGAAGGTCTTGCCGTGCAGGTTGAAGCCCTCCAGACCGTCGAGCGAAAAATTCTGCTCGCGCACCCGGTTGTAGGCGCGATGCGTTTTGCGTACCAGTGTGAGCAGCAGGGCAAAGCAGTGTTCGGCCACCGCATCGGGCGAGTAAGCCGGCACGCGTGCCACGCAAATGCCCAGACGCTCGGCCGCTGCGATGTCGATGCCGTTGAAGCCGGCGGCGCGCAGCAGCACGATCTTCACGCCGATCTGCTGCAAACGCTGCAGGACCGGCTCGGTCAGGCGGCAATTGACGAAGGGACAGACCGCATCGAAGCCGTGCGCAAGTTCGACCGTTTTGTCGTGCAGGCGCTCTTCGAAAAACTCCAGCGTGTGCGCTCCATCGAGGTTGGCGGCGTTCAGCGCCTGTTCGTCGTAAGGATGGGTGTCGAATACGGCGATGCGCATGGCTTACTCCTTGCCGAGAAAATCGCGCTTGCCCAGTTCGACACCATTGCTGCGCGCGATGGCGTAGGCAGTGCTGATATGGAAGTAGAGATTGGGGATCACAAAGCCGAGCAAATAGGCCTGGCCCTTGAAATGCAGATCGCCGCTGCGCATCGCCACGGTGATGTCCTTGTCTTCGCTGCCATCGATCTGCTCGGGCTTGAAGCTCTGCAGATAGGCAATGGTTTTCTGGATGCGCGCCTGCAGCTCGGCAAAGCTCGCTTCATCGTCGACGAAGACCGGGGCCTCGACGCCAGCCAGTCGCGCCGCGCCGCCCTTGACGGTGTCGGAGGCAATCTGGATCTGCTTGACGAAGGGCAGCATGTCGGGGAACAGGCGTGCGCCGATCAGCACTTCCGGGGCGATCTTGCGTGCCTCGGCATGCGCAGCGATCTTGTCGACAATGGCGGCAAGATTGTTCAGGGCGCGGATCGCCGGCGGAATGAAGGCCTGGTACATGCTGAGGCTCATGGTGTAACTCCTGTGTTGAGGGGGTGTGCGGCATGGGTGACGACGAAGACCAGCAGCTGGGCAGCTTCGTCACCGGTATTTTCGAGGGCGTGGCCTTCGCCGCTGGCCGTCTGCAGCAAGTCGCCGGGCTGCATCGCTGACCAGCTGCCATTGTCATTGACGCGTACCTGGCCGCTGGTGAGCAGATAGTACTCGGTCTCCAGCCTATGCTGATGCAAGCCGACGGTGGCGCCGGGCGGTACCGTCATCCAGGTGAGCAGGCGCAGGTTCGGCGCGCTGTTGCGCGGCATCAGGTAGCGCAGCGAGACATCGCCCTCGCCGCCGTGTACGGCCTGGCGCGTTTCGCTGTGCATCTCGGTGTGACGGTAGATCAAAACAGACTCCTGGTTTCAGAACGGCGCGGGACTCTCGAAACTCAGCCACTCTGCGCTGAGCGGATGGCGGAATTCAAGCTTGCAGGCGTGCAGCATCAAGCGCGGCGCACGGGCGCGCACCGCTTCGCTGGCGTACAGCGCATCGCCCAGAATGGCATGGCCGATCGACATCAGATGCACGCGCAGCTGGTGCGAGCGGCCGGTGACCGGGGCGAGTGCAACGCGGCTGATCTTGCGTAGCGGGTCGATGTGTTCGACGCGGTAGCGCGTCAGCGAGGCTTTGCCGAGGGTGTAATCGACCATCTGGCGCGGCCGGTTGGGCCAGTCGGCGATCAGTGGCAGGTCGATTTCTCCTTCCGGCTGCGCCAGCTCGCCATCGACCAGGGCGACGTAGCGCTTCTCGGTCTGCCGCTCCTGGAAGGCGACGCTCAGCGCGCGCTGCATGGCTGCGCCACGGGCGAACAAGAGGATGCCGGAGGTCTCCATGTCGAGGCGGTGCACCGTCAGTGCGTCGCTAAAGCGCGCTTGCACGCGGGCGACCATGCAATCTTGCTTGTCCGGCCCGCGGCCGGGCACCGAGAGCAGGCCGGAAGGCTTGTTGCTGACTACCAGCGTATCGTCGCTGAACAGGATGTCGAGCGTGTTGGAACCCTGAGTGCAGACTGTGTTCAAATGAAGCTCGCGGGAATATTCGGGACCCTGCAATGTTTGCAGAGACTGCAATGATGCCGGAAGGACGTGTGAGATGAAACGCAGATCGTATCTTTTCAGCTGGCTGGCCTTTGTTGCGCTGGCTTTGTCGATCAATGCCTACGCCGACTCAGCGCCCGTGCCGGGCACGCGTGCGCCCGACTTCAATCTGCGTGACCAGCACGGCGAGGTGCGCAAGCTCGCGGATTTTCGCGGCAAGTGGCTGGTGCTGTATTTCTACCCCAAGGATGATTCCCCCGGCTGCACCACCGAAGCCTGCAGCTTTCGCGATGGACAGGCGCTGATCAGCAGCCTCGGCGCGCAAGTGGTGGGCGTCAGCATTGACGACAGCAGCTCGCACCGCGCCTTTGCCGACAAGCACCAGCTACCGTTCCCCTTGCTGGCCGATGTCGATGGCACGGTTGCCGCACGCTATGGCGCCTTGTCGGACTGGAAGCTGCTCAAATTCGCCAAGCGCGAGACCTTCCTCATCGATCCGCAAGGCGTGGTGCGCAAGGCCTACACCAAGGTCGATCCGGATACCCATGCGGCCCAGGTCTTGAGCGATCTGCGCGCGCTGATTGCTGGCAAATAGCGCCAACAACTAGCGCGTGCAGAGGTAGTTCATGAACTTTGTTGTTCGTGGCGGCGATCAAGCGCTGCATTGCTGACGCGAAGGACGCACAGGGCGCGAAGAAAGACAAAGGACCTTGCACTGAGGAACACGCTCAAGAGTGTCCGGTGATTGAATTCTTCGCGCAACTTCGCTTTTCTTGGCGTCCTTCGCGTCAAAGACCGCCATCTGAGATCTTGCTATGGCTGATCTTGGGAACAGCTTCTCAGAACAGGCTACGCGCCCCCGTGTAACGTGCCGCGAAATAGCTGCTGTCGAGCCGCTCGATGCGCACACTGCCGCGCGTCGAGGGCGCGTGGATGAAGCGGCCTTCGCCCAGATAGATGCCCATGTGCGAATAGGTTTTACCGCTGGTATTGAAGAACACCAGATCCGCCGGGCGCAGGCTGCTGCGCTCGACCGGCTGGGTGATGGCGGCAATCTGCGCCGCATTGTGCGGCAGACGCTTGCCCGCGACCTGCTCGACGATGTAGCTGACCATGCCGCTGCAATCGAGGCCGGCTTCAGGATTCTTGCCGCCGAAGCGGTAGCCGGTATCCATCAGGCTCAGCGCGAACAGCACAATCTCATTGGCTTGCTCGGGTGTGGCCAGGCGGAAGCTGGCTGTCGAGGGCGCACGTGCTGCAGGGGGCGCAGGTGTAGTGGGCGTAGCGGGGGCTTTGCTGGGCGTGCTGCCGCAACTGCACAGGCAGGACACGGCGAGGATCAGCAGGCCAGCGCGCCAGGCCTGCATCAGACCTCCAACCAGAAGGTGACCGGCCCGTCGTTGATCAGCTGTACCTGCATGTCGGCGCCGAAGCGGCCTGCCGCCACCTGCGGATGCGCTTGGCGCGCCGCGCTCAGCAGATCATCGAACAGCTTGGCCGCCAGCACCGGCTCGGCTGCCGGGCTGAAGCCCGGTCGCGTGCCCTTGCTGGTATCGGCCGCCAGGGTGAATTGCGACACCAGCAGCAGGCCGCCACCGCCCGCGTTGCCGCCTATATCGCGCAGGGAGCGATTCATGCGCCGCGCCTCATCGGGGAAGACGCGGTAATTGAGCATCTTGTCGAGCAGGCGGGGGATCTTGTCGGCGCTGTCTTCGCGCTGAATGCCGATCAGCGCCAGCAGACCCGGACCGATCTGGCCAACAAGCTCGCCTTCGACGCGCACCGAAGCTTCGCTGACGCGCTGGATCAAAGCGATCATCAGGCGATCCGCATCAAGCCCTGGCTGAAGCGCGCAGCGTTTTCCATGTAGTTTTCGGCGCTGCGTTGCAGGCCGGCCACTTCCTCGTCGCTGAGCTGGCGGATGATGCGGCCGGGCGTGCCGACCACCAGGGAGCGATCCGGAATCACCTTGTTTTCCGGGATCAGGCAGTTGGCGCCGATCAGGCAGCTCTTGCCGATCACCGCGCCGTTGAGGACGACGGCATTGATGCCGACCAGCGAACCGTCGCCCACCGTACAGCCATGCAGCACGGCCATGTGGCCGACCGTCACGTTCTCGCCGATGGTCAGCGGCACGCCATCATCGGTATGCAGGATCGAACCGTCCTGGATATTGCTACCGTCGCCGACCACGATGGGGTCATTGTCACCGCGCAGCACGGCACCAAACCACACGCTGACCCGTCGCCCGAGTTTGACGCTGCCCAGCACCGTGGCATTGTCGGCAATCCAGACGCCTTCGCCGAGTTCCGGGACGCGGTCATTGAGTTCAAATACAGCCATCTAAGCATTCCTGAAAAGCGCGAGGCCAAGGCTGGCCCGCGATGAGGCTCAAATCATAACAGCAGTGGCTCGCCGACCCGCAGGCACGAGATCAAGCCCCCGTGTGGTCGAACACGATGTCGACCTGCAATTCGTTGGACAGGCTCTCCAGCGCAGCCTGCAAAGCCGCCACATCCAGCGTGGCGGCGGCGCGCAGATGAGCCTGGGCGTGGAACAGCTGCTCGCCCGACATCGGCGCTTGCGAGGTGAAAGTCTCCAGCGACTCCACATTCACCGCATGCTGCGCCAGCACTTGCGAGACCTCGCGCACGATGCCGATGCGATCATGGCCAACCAGTTCCAGGCTGAAGCCGAGCACGGCCGGCGCGGCCGCTGCGGTGGGGGCCGCTGGCTCCACCACCAGACGCAAGGGCGTAAAAGCTTCCAGCGCGGCTTGCAAACTGGCCGCACGCGCGGCCGGCACACTCACGCGCACCAGACCGACAAACTTGCCCGACAGATGCGCCATCGAAGACTCCTGCCAGCTGCCGCCCTCGGCCGCGATCACGGCAGCGAGTGCTTCAACAAGGCCAGGGCGATCCGCGCCGATGGCGGTCAATACGAAATCCTGAGTCGTCACCATATCTGTACTGGAGCTGAGAAAGCGCAACCATAGCAGAGCAGAGGCTTGCGGGTGTGATCAGCCGGGATTGCGCTGGGCCTGAATATGGCGCGCCCAGCTCGGCAAGGGCGTAGAAACCCGCCACAACATGTGAAAAACATTCGAAAAACTACCCAGCACAAAGCCCTCGCTGGCGACCAGGCGTCGCAGGCTCTCTCGCGAGTACAAGCTGATATGTCCATTGCGCGGCGCCGCGTACCACCAGTCCAGGCGCCGATTGCGCTGGATGAAGCCATCGGAAAACATGGTCGACAGCACGATGACGCCATCAGGTTTGAGCAGGCTATTGAGACGGCGCATCAAGCCAGGCGGGTCAGGCACATGTTCGAAGACCTCGAAGGCCGTGATCAGATCAAAGATCGCTTGCGTTGGTGGAGTTGAAGTCGCTGTTGTAAATGGATCAAAGCTCTGTGATTGCCATCAGAGCGCGCTCAAAATTTCACTCATTCTTCCGGTGCCACCTCCATAATCGAGATAGCTCAATCCATTTGCGTTTGCAAATAGCGCTATCAAAAAATTAGCATTTAAGCGTGGCCTGTGCTCAAGGTACTCTGGGACCACCATGATGTAACACTCATTCTAGATACGTTCAGCGAACCGTTCGGCAGGCAGTTTACGCATCTCGGGGGCAAAGCACGGACAACAAACAGAACAGAGCGCATAGTAGATAGCTTCGCCAGAAACCGGTAGCCGTAGGCCTCTCTGCTCTTCGCGTTTTTGTTCAAGTCAACAACACCGAGATGGTCCGCAGTAGTTGCGTAAATGGGGCAAGAGTTGGATATTGAGCTTTAAGGGGTGCGTTTTTTTGTTGGTATAACGTATATAGAACGCAACGTCCCTGATCTGCGGCGCTTTATGTAATTTAACCCTTCATGGAACAATGCAATCGTTCGATTTTTACCGGAAAGACATAGAGTATTGCTAGAAGATGATGGCTTCTATTGTTTATCATTACGCATTCTGGATTTACAGTTTATTAATTATGTTGATTAGACTTTTGAAAGAAATTTTTAAGGCCAATGCTCCGATGGGAGCTGGGTCTCCGTTTGTGTTGCGCGCGGAGTATCAAAGAGGGGCACAAATTATTGCATTTGCCGCTCCAAGTCAAGGTGGTGCGCTAAAGTCACACCTGCTTGAAAATTTAAAGCCATTCGAAGATCTAGCAAAGTCCACTGTAATTATCGATCTGAGTCAGGACGGCTGGCTAGATGAGTTGATAGTTGCGCTTCGCGAACCAGTCTGGTTTGCTGTTTCACATTTTGGTGCTGGAGAGGTTGTTTCTTTAGCTGACGGACAAGTAATAAATCCGTGGCTGGATGGATGTGTTCCTTTTTTAAGAATATACGGTGATCTTCCTGCGTATTTTCCTTTTAGACATTTGCAAGGATTTAACAACTCCGTCAATGTGTATGCTCACCCTGAGCACTATGATTTTTTTGTCAAGAGGATGTCCGCTCCCATCTTGTCTATGTGTATGGATACATGCCTTTTTGATGAAAGACCTGAGAGTGATGTTGATTTTTTAAAAAAGGCGAAACATGGGAAATTGATTTTTTTGAAGAATGGAAATTCCCCTGTGGCACTAAAGTCATATTGGTTGCGCCATTTGCCGAAAAAAATTTCCACGGTGTTAATGCTGCTGGCTGAGTCTCTTGATGGTGCTCTGGATGTTTCGGTAGATCTTTACGAATGCGTCTGTGACGCTTTTGCGGAAAGTAAAATATCTATACATAATAATCATAAATTAATATTTTTTATGTGTGCTCAACTCGATGATTACATGCGTCGCGTTAAGAGCAATATGCTTGCCAATGTTCTTCTTGATTATCCAGTGGTAATAAGAGGGGCGAATTGGTCTCATGTTGATTTTAGCGGAAAATCGGCTATCTATGATCCAGGCTGCGATTATGAAGGATCTCGGTCGCTTATCGATGACGCTCTGGCAATTGTGGATATGTCTCCCAATGTATTAAAGGCTCCCCATGACCGAGTTTTGCGTGCTGCAGGGCGGTATACAACTTTTTTTAGTAATAAGCAGGATTTTTATTTAGATAATTTTTGTTTTCACGAAAAGTTTACTTTCAATTTTGATGTTGAGTCCATAAGAGAGCGGATAGAGTATGCTCTATTGAATGCGCAGGATGTTGTCGAGATGGGGAGAGAGCAAGCGATTACAATGAGAAAGCTGCTTACGACACGCGACTATGTCGAGGGTATTCTGGGCGCTGTGGATACTTCTGTTATGATAAATTCAGCTCGACCTGTTGGTACTCAAGATTTTGTGTTGTACTGATTGGAGAAGGGGTTTTGTTTGTCGAGATTGTTTTTTTAGCATAGATCGATGAGGTTCTGATGTCGAGTGATCCAATTTATGTTACGAGGCCAAGTTTGCCGCCTCTTGCTGAGTTTATTTCATACTTAGAGAGGATTTGGGAAAACAGAATTCTGACGAATAATGGCCCATTTCATCAGAAGTTTGAAAGTGCGCTTTGTGAATATCTCGGCGTAGAGCATCTTTCACTCTTTGCTAATGGGACTCTGGCTCTTGTTACTGCCTTGCAAACGTTGAGAATTACGGGCGAGGTTATTACTACTCCGTATTCATTTGTTGCCACGGCCCATTCTCTTTTGTGGAATGGAATAAAGCCTGTTTTTGTGGATATCGATCCTGGAACATGTAATATAAATCCGAATGCTATCGAAGCGGCAATTACACCGGAAACAACAGCTATAATGCCTGTGCATTGCTATGGAAATCCATGCGCGGTGGACCGTATACAGCGAATTGCAGATACTTATGGCCTTAAAGTTATTTATGACGCAGCGCATGCGTTTGGTGTTAGAGATGACGGGGGTAGCGTTCTTCGGCATGGAGATCTTTCTGTTATTAGCTTTCATGCCACGAAAGTATTTAATACATTTGAAGGTGGTGCCATTGTCTGTTCTGACGCAAAAACAAAACAGCGAATTGACTACCTTAAGAATTTTGGTTTTGCGGACGAAGTAACGGTAATGGCTCCTGGTATAAATGGGAAGATGAGTGAAGTGAATGCTGCTTTTGGTTTATTGCAGCTGGATTATATCGATATGGTTCTAGAGCGCCGACGCGTAGTTGAATCTGCTTACAGAGACCGACTTTCCGGGATCAAAGGAATCAGACTTCTGCCCCAGCGCGAGGATGTTGTAGGTAATTCTTCATATTTTCCAGTTTTTGTTACCTCGGACTATCGTGGTGGGCGCGATGCTCTTTATGAGCGGCTTAAGGCATATGGAGTTCATGGACGCCGTTATTTTTATCCGTTGATTTCAAGTATGCCAATGTATAGATCAATGCCATCTGCTCAGCCGGGGCGTTTGCCAATAGCGGAAATGTTGTCGGCCCAGGTTTTGTGTTTGCCTATTTATCCTGATCTTGAGGGGGCTCGCGTTGCTGAAGTTTGTGAAATTATCGAAAAGAGTCATGGATGAGCAAGATTTTATTGCTGGATACGAATTTTTCATCCGCCCCGATATTTCAGTGTCTCTCGCAGTTAGGGCATGAGGTTTATGTGGTTGGAGATAATCCCGACGATTATCTGGCTAGAGTTTCTGGCTCTTATTGTCGGGTGAATTATTCTGATTATGATGCGCTTTCGCGGTTTGTTGATGTAGGGTGTTATGATTATATTTTGCCTGGATGTAACGATCTTTCCTACAAGATGTGCGCCCGTTTAGGTTTGTCTTCAGTGGATGGCTTGGCGGCGACGGAGACGATAAATAACAAAAGATCATTCAGAGCGTTTGCTCGTGAAATTAATGTCCCGTCTCCTCAGGCATATTTTGAAGGACAGATTCCTACTGGCAAACAGTTAATAGTGAAGCCGGTTGACGCGTTTAGTGGCCGTGGGGTGGCTGTGGTAAATTCGGGCTCTTGCTCTGATTTGCAACGCGCTATTTCTCGTGCTTGCGCGGTCTCGGCTGCTGGGGAGTGTGTGATTGAGGATTATATTGAAGGGCAACTGTATAGTCATTCTTGCTTCATAGATGATGGAAATGTCGTGCTCGATTTTTTTGTGGAGGAGCATGGAACCGCAAATCCGTTTGTTGTTGATACAAGTCGTGTGACGTGGGATATGGAACTGAAGATTGTCTCGCAATTTCGTGAGTGCATTCAAAAAATTGCAAGAGAATTAAATCTGGTTGATGGTCTTGTTCATACACAATTTGTTGTGCGTGATGGAGAGTTTTGGCTGATTGAGATTACGCGTAGATGTCCCGGGGACTTGTATAGTCAATTGATCGAGTTGTCTACCGGATTTGATTATGCTTATTGTTATGCGCGCTATTTTTTGAAAGATCGGCTTGGTTTGCCTTGCGCTGTCGATAAAAAAAATTGGATTTTGCGTCATACGATGTCTTTATCTAGCACTGGGGATCTTGGTTTTTTCTCTTTTCACTTTCCATTGAAAATCGAACGATTTGTTCCTCTCAAATCGGCCGGGAGCCAAGTGAAGGAGAGCCCTTACGGTAGGATGGCTATTCTGTTTGTTCGCGCTGATGATGCGTTTGAGTTGGATGAAATATTTCAGCGAACGCTTCGCAGAGAGCTTTATAGTGTGGGTGTTTGATGATTGTTAAGGTTATGTTGGTTACGGGGGCTAGAAAGAGCGAGGGCGTTTATTCTTTGATAACCCTGGATGATTGTAGGGTTTTATAAATTAAGATTGCAATGGGAGTTTGTGTGGCGAATCATTCGTTTAAAGTCGCCATGATTGGCGGTGGCTTGAATTCAGCGGTTGGCAGGACTCATGAAATCGCACTTAAACTAGATAACGAGTTCAGGCTTGTTGCCGGGTGCTTTAGTCGATGCGCAGATATCAACCAGGCAACTGCAGATGCATATCGTATTGAAAGTGGACGGGTTTATGATACGGCTGATGCCCTAATTTCCGCCGAATATAAAAATATTGACGCGGTGGTATTGGCGACGCCGATCGATTCGCACTCGAGATTTATTCATGCTGCGCTCGATAGTGGCTTAACCGTTATTTGCGACAAACCTCTGCTTGCCAATGTTTCGGAAGCGGATAAACTACTGAGTAGGCTCTCCGTTAATTCTCTAAAGGTTTTTTCTATTTTTAATTACACGGGCTATCCGGCGGTGCGTGAAATACGTAAACGTATTCGGCAAGGTGATGTCGGGACTGTGTTCAAAATTATGGCAGAAATGCCACAAGATTCTTATCTGCGTTTAAATAATTCAGGCAAGGTTAGCGCTATACAGCCTTGGCGGTTGATCGATGGTGATATTCCGTGTTTGTCATTAGATTTGTTTGTTCACGTCCACAGTTTGGTGAATTTTATGGTGGGTGGTGTGCCTGTTTGCGTTGATGCGAGGTCACGCTCAGTCAGTGGTGTCGCGGATGGACTTATCGATGATGTGGATGCCTTGATTGGTTATGATAATGGCATGTTTTTGAATGCTTGGTATGGAAAGGCTGCTCTTGGTTATCGCAACGGATTGAGGTTGCGAATTTTTGGCAGCAAAGGAAGTTTTGAGTGGCTTCAGGAATTGCCAGAAGAAATTCGCTATTCAGACAGGCTTGGTGATCGCTATTTGCTAGATAGAATCAGCAGCACTGCCGAGATTACGCAAGAATTGCGCTATAACCGCTTTAAGGCGGGACATCCTGCTGGATTTATTGAAGCTTTTTCTAATTACTACTCAGACATTGCACGAGCGATGCGTGATGGGGTTCTGAATGAGTACACTTTGTCATTGGGTGTGGCGGTTGAAGGGATAAAGGTCTGCAATGCAATTCACCAGTCTTCTGAATTCCGGCGTGAGGTGGCTGTTGATCTGTAGTGAGGGTCTGCACTCCTTCTTGCCTTTTTGGGAGGGGGCTGATCAGCTGACCAAAATTATTGAGGTGTGACAAAAAGCGTCACATTTTTCCTTTTTGCCTACGCCTGTTTTTTCTTGTCGCACAAGATGCTGTTTTGCATGCGTTTTTTTTTTACGATTTTGTTTTTTTTTGGCACAATGTTTGCGTGTTCTTGCTGGGCGCCATGTCCAAGTTCAGTACTAACAGGAGATTTAAGTATGAAAAACGTCCAGAAAGGTTTTACCCTCATCGAGCTTATGATCGTTGTAGCGATCATTGGTATTCTTGCAGCTGTCGCGCTGCCTCAGTATCAACAGTACTCCCGCAAGGCGCGTTTTGTTGACGTGGTGAACATGGCAGGTAGTTACAAGAATGATGTAGCTGTTTGTGCTCAGATGAATGGTAATCAGCTGGCGAGCTGTGTGGCAGGTGCGAATGGGAGCGGTTGGTCGATCAAGACCGCAATTACTTCGACGATCGGAAACCTCGCGAGCCTCTCGATGACATCGTCGGGCACAATTATCGCGGTTGCAATCAGTGGTTCGAATGGCTTGTCTGGTGAGACTTACATTCTTAGCCCGTCGATTAATGCCAATGGTGATGGTGTGACTTGGTCCGTAGATGGCAGCTGCAAAACAGCCACTGGTGGCGCGATTTGCTAATAAAATATCAGCTTTAAAAAGGCGGCCAATAGGCCGCTTTTTTATTTATAGTGCTCAGCGAGTTTATGAATACTGTCTGTATTGGATTGAATCGCCCCGGGTTTTCTAGACAGTCCCGAGCCTCATGAAGTACTGCTTTTCGTAGTCTACCGGAGACATGCCAT
>NZ_JBDIVE010000012.1:0-84767 GCF_039631295.1 Uliginosibacterium sediminicola
ATGGCATGTCTCCGGTAGACTACGAAAAGCAGTACTTCATGAGGCTCGGGACTGTCTAGAAAACCCGGGGCGATTCAGTTCATCATCCCAGCGGAAGCATTGCCACTGATGAATTATGGTTTGAACCTCATCTCACACCACCAAGGCCATATCAGCCAAAAGACTGGCCGGCAACACGAAAATATGTCCGCCTTTTCATCAACCGGCTGGCGCGCTGCCGCTACCGCGACGAGATTGTCGAGTCCCTAATTCAGTATGTGCGCGCATTTGATGAGTGGAATCAGACAACCGCATTTACACGGCTATGGGGCGCAGTGGAACGCCTAGTTTCTCCCGGGCACGGCAACTACGATGTGCTCGTACGGCGATGCGCATTTCTATGGGCAGACTCCGCATTTGCAACAGCAACACTAGAGCATCTTCGGGAGTATCGTAACAACTGGATCCACTCGGGCAATGAGAGCACACAGGCAAAGACATATTGCTTCCAACTACAGATGTACTTTAGGACACTAGTCCTGTTCCACATCCGAACTGCAGGTCTCTTTCAAACCATCGAAGAGGCAAACGAATTTTTGGATATGCCTACAGATCTTGAAGTCCTGAAGAAGCTTCAATCTAGAGTTTCCCTAGCGCGTCGCTTTCGCACCGTCAAACCAAGCAAATCGTAGAAGTATTAGGTGTGCCCCATCTCTTAGTCGTCATCGGGCAATCACCCCCCCAACGTCGCCCCCCCATCCACACACAGATCATGCATGGTGATATGCCGTGCACGTTCCGAGGCGAGGAAGCACACGGCCTCGGCGATGTCTTCGGGCGTGGCGATGCGCCCCAGCGGGATGCCTAGCCGGTAGCGTTCGAGTGAGCCCTTGAGCACGCCTTCGATCTGTTCCGGCGTGCTGGCGAAGGCGCGTTGCATGGCGGTGTCGGTGGAGCCGGGGGAGACGGTGTTGCAGCGGATGCCCAGCGGGGCGAGTTCGAGGGCGAGGCAGCGCATGAAGTGGGCGGTGGCGGCCTTGGAGGCGGCGTAGGCGGCCATGCCGAGACGGGGCACGCGGGCGGCGTTGGAGCCGACGGTAAGGATGGCGCCCTGCTTGCGTTCCACCATGCCGCGCGCGACGGCGCGGCAGATGCGGAAGATGGCGCTGGTGTTGATGGCGAAGCTGTCTTCCCAGTCTTCATCGCTGAGCTCCAGCGTGTTGCCGCTTCTCAGTATGCCGGCGACGTTGATGAGCAGATCGATGGGGCCGAGCGCCTGTTCGCTGCGAGCGACGGCGGCGGTGATGGCGGCGCCGTCGCGCAGGTCGAGGGGGATGGCGATGGCTTGCTGGCCTTCGGTACGCAAGGCATGAGCGAAGGTTTCAAGTTTGTCGGCCTGCTGGTCGATGAGCGCAACGCGCGCGCCTTGTTGTGCGAAGGCGCGGGCGACGGCAGCGCCGATGCCCTGGGCGGCGCCGGTGATGAGGGCGGTTTTGTTGTGGAATTCGGGTTGGGTGCTCATTCGGGTTCCTTTGCTTGATGCGCGTTGTGCTCAGGGCGTACTCGTTGCGGTTCCCTCCCCTTGAGGGGAGGGTGCCCCGTCAGGGGCGGGAGAGGTGAAAGGGTTCGCGCTCCACAACAGGCTGCATTCGGACAGGTGCCTCCCCACCTCTCCCGGCGCACTGCGCCACCCTCCCCTCAAGGGGAGGGAACAGCAAATTGCGCGTTGCTCGGGCCACTTATCCCGCTTGATAAGCAACTCGAACCGAAGAGCGCCGGATGAACAGTCCGTCGGTCTCCGCGAGCCCTCTCCCCCTGCCCCTCTCCCCCTCTCCCTTTACACGGGAGAGGGGAGCCTACTTTTCCAGTCTCTCCGCGAGCTCACGCCCGATGTGTGCCAAGGGCGCACGCTGGCTCATGCTGTTGTGGGTGCTATCGATGTCGATACGCTGCAGCGCGCCGTTCACGTAGGGCTGCCAGCCGAGCCAGTCGGGGGCGTCGGCGGGTCGCTGCGTGGCGTGGAAGAACAGCAGGTTGCCGTTGAAGATCGGGTGGCGCAGGCCGCGGTAGAGGCTCATCGAAGCGATGGCCTGGCTGGTGAGCCTGGCGAGGCTCGCGGCATCACGATCAGCGAAAACGCTACCTGGGCGTTGCAGGCGGGCGCGCATGGCGTCCAGCGACAGTGGATGGCCGTCGTCGCCAAGGTGGCCTTTGCCGGCGTAGCCGATGACGTCGAGCAAGACGATGAGGGCATCGCGTTCGGTGGGTGGCGGCTTGCCTTCCCAGATGTCGCTGGGGTAGGCGTCCATCATCGCCAGCAGTTCGACCTGTTCGCCTTCGGCCTGCATGCGTGCGGCCATGGCGTGGGCGATGCCGCCGCCGGATGACCAGCCCAGAAAGCGGTACGGACCCTGCGGCTGCACGCTGCGCACGAGCGCGCTGTAGTCGGCGATGACTTCGTCGATGTGCGTGGCGGACTCAGCGCTGATGCCGCGCGATTGCAGACCGTAGATGGGCGTGTGGCGCAGTTGCGCGGCGAGACCCATGTAACACCACGACAGACCTTCGGCGGGGTGCACGCAGAACAGCGCCGGGCCTTCGCCGGACTGAATGCGCAGCAGCGGCGCGAACGGATCGCTGGCCTGCTCGGGGGGCGCGTGTCCATCGAGCTCTTCACTCACATCCAATGCCACCGCAAGTTGTCCGAGGGTGGGATGGCGGAACAGGCTGGATACGGCGACCTCGCGTTGCAGGGCGACACCCAGGCGGTTGGCCACCTGGATAGCCTGCAGCGACTTGCCGCCGAGCGCGAAGAAGTCGCTGTCGCGTGCAATGTCCTGCGCGCCCAGCACCTCGCGCCACACGCTGACGATGCCTTGTTCCAGCGGGCTCAGGGGCGTCCCGTCCGCTGCACTTTGCGCGGCGGGCGCTGCATCGGCGGCATCCAGCCCCATGCGCCGCAGGGCGCCACGGTCAATCTTGTTGTTGGCATTGCGCGGCAGGCGTTCGATGCGGAGGTAGGCCGAGGGAATCGCGGCTGCGGGCAGGTGGGTGGCAAGGTGCGCCTGCAACGCGCGGGCGGCAGGCAGATCAGCTTCGCAGGCGATGAAGGCGGCGAGGCGTTTGCTGCCGCTGGCGAGTTGCTGGCCTACGACGGCGACCTCACTGGCCACATCTCGCAGGCCGGGGTAAGTCAGCAGCGCTGTCTCGACTTCGCTGGGGTCAACGCGATAGCCGCTGATCTTGAATTCGTCATCGAGCCGGCCGAGGTACACGAGTTGCCCGTCGGCACGCTGGCTCACACGGTCGCCGGTGCGGTAGGCCCTGCGGCCTGAATCTGCCAGCGTGACAAAGCGCTTCGCCGTAGCTTCGGCGCGGCCGAAGTAAGCCCGCGCCAGTGCGCCGCCGATCATGCACAGCTCCCCTGCTTCGCCGCGCGGCACGGGTCGCAATGCGGCGTCGACGACCACGGCGGAGAGCCCTGGCAGCGGCCGGCCGATAGGCACGGCCTCGCCATCGAGCGCGATGGCGTCCGGCCCGGACAGCGCGGCGGTCGTGCAGATCACCGTCGTCTCGGTCGGCCCGTAGGTGTTGAGCAGCACCACGTGCGGCGCCACGGCAGCACGCCAGCGCGTGACGCGTTCGGCGAGTGCGGCTTCGCCACCGATGATGACGAGGCGAATTGTCTCGGGCAGCTGCGTTGTCGTGCCCAATCCATACACCAGCTCGTGCCAGAAAGCCGTCGGCAGATCGAGCACGCTGATCTGCAGCGCGGCGCAGGCGGCGAGGAAGCGCGGCATGGATTCCAGCATCGCCTCGTTGCGCAGCACCAGGCGTGCGCCGCAGCTGAGGGAGAGGAAGATCTCTTCCACGCTGGCATCGAAATGCAGGGGCGCAAATTGCAGCACGCGGTCCTCTGGCGTCATCGCGTAGCGCAGCCGTGCGCCGGCAAGGAAGTGGGCCAGCGCATCGCGGCCGATCATCACGCCGTTGGGTTTGCCGGTCGAACCCGAGGTGTAGATGATGTAGGCGAGTGCGGTGTCGGCGACGGCGAGCGGCTCTGCCATGCGCTCGGCATCGCGCACCTGCTCTCCCCTCTCCCGCACGTGGGGCGTAGCAAGGGTTTCGGATTGCATGCAATCCGCTTGCGTAGCCGGTCGGCAATGCAATGCCGACCGTGGGGCGCGGAGCGGGGGCTGGGGGAGAGGGCTGCAGCCATCAAGCTCAGCGCGTCCTTCTGGGGCGATTGCTGCTTCCCCCTCCCCTGCCCCCTCTCCCGCACGCGGGAGAGGGGACGTGCCATCGAGATACAGCGTCGGCAACTCGTCCGAAATACGCGTCGCCAGCGCACGCAGGCTCAGCACCAGCGCGGGCTGGGCATCCTCCAGCACCATCGCAATGCGTGCGTCGGGGCTCTCGGGGTCGAGCGGCACGTAGGCGCCGCCAGCCCACAGCACGGCGAGCAGCGCGACGATGGTCTGCGCTGAGCGCGGCAGCAGGATCGCCACGCGGCTCTCTTCCACCACGCCATAGGTGCGCAGCTCGGCGGCCAGCGCCTGCACGGCCTGCAACAGTTCGGCATACGTGAGGCATACGCCGTCCTGCTCCACGGCGATGCGCGCGGGGCGCGTCTGCACCTGTTCGATGAAGGCAGCGAGCACGCCTTGCGGTGGCGTGGGCAAGGCTTCGCTAGTGATCAGCGCATGCCCAGGCGCAGGCAGGCCGGGCAGGAGCTCAGCGAGTGGAGTATCGACTGCCGCGCGCTGCAGGGTGGCGAGCGCGGCGACAAATGCTTCGCGATGCGCCGTCAGCACATCGGCGGCGTAGGCATCGGGGTTGGCTTCGAAGTCGAGGCGCACGCCATCGGGCCCCGGCGCGATGGTGATGGAGAGGTCTTCCACCGGGCCGGCGGAGACCGGGTGCGACAGCGCCTGCACGGCGCCGAAAGCCGGCGGCCGCTCGAAGGGCATGAGGTTGATGACGGGGCCGAACAGGCGGCGCGGGCCAGCCACGCGGGCCAGTTCGTGGCGCAGCCATTCGTAGCGGTAGCGCTGGTGCGGGCGCATGCTGCGCATCTCGGCGAGCACCGTCTTCACCAGCGCAGCCATGCCCTGCGTGGCGTCGATGCGCACATGCAGTGGCACGATGTTCATGGCCATACAGGGCACGCTGAGCCCGACAGAGCCAAGCCGGCCCATCACGGGCAGACCCAGCGTGACCTCGGTCGTGCGCGTCTGCTGGGCGAGCCAGGCAGCGGTGGCGGCAATCAGCCAGGCGGCCCAGTCGGCAGCGCAGGTCTGCGCGGCAGCTTGCCAGCGCGTGAAGGCCGCGGCATCCAGAGCGCCACGCGCGCGCTGCACGCGGTGTGCGACGGCGGCGGGTGGCGCGAGTGTCACGGGTACCGGTGTGGCGGCAAGCCGCGCCAACCAGAAATCACGATCCCGCTCGCTCGCCTGACGCTGATAGTCCTGCGCTTCGGCCACGACAGCGGCGAGGCTGACGCGTGGACGTGCGAGGGCATCGGGCTGCGCTGCGCCCGTGGCAATGGCATACAGCGCGGCGACACGGCGCTGCAACAAGGCATAGCCAAAACCATCAAGCGCCACGTGATGAACGCGCAGCAACCAGACGTGGCGTGCGCCCTGTGCGGTGTCGGGCAGGCGCAGCAGGGTGGTGGCGAACAGCGGACCTTGTGCGAGCTCAGCCGGCGTCTGCAGGTCCTTGTTCATCCAGCGGCGGGCGATGTCCCAGGCCAGGGACGCGTCACTGTCGGTCAGGTCCACGCAGTGCAGACTCCAGCGGTGCGGCGCAGGCACCTGCCACACCTGCATGTCCTCGGCTTCATCCATGCCATAGCGCATGTGCAGCGCTTCGCATTCGTCGATGGCACGACGCAGCGCCGCCTCGAAGACCACCGGGTCCAGCGGCCCCCGCAGCTCGATGGCTTCGGCCGTCCAGTACGCCGGGCTGTGCGGGTCCAGCTGCTGGCCGAGCCAGATGCCCAGTTGTGCCGCACTCAGGGGCAAGCGCTGAGGCATGCCCTCAATGATTTGCGCGGCGCAATCATTCATCTCAGACAAGCTCTGCCGCATGCGGCTCAATATTGCGACTGATCAGCAGCGCCCACCATTGCGCCACCGTCGGGTGTTCAGCCAGCTGCACGAAGCTGAGGTGGGCACCGGCGCGCTTCCAGCGCTCCAGCAGGCTCATGAGTCGGATCGAATCCAGCCCCGCGTAGAGCAAGTTGTCGTCGAGGCCGAGCTCGGACGTCGGCATCTCCAGCATCTTCGCCACCTCGGCATGCAGCGCGTGCATATCGGCCGGCAGCGCATCGGGCAAGGCCACGCCGAGGTCGCCCAGCACTTGCACCGTGCTGCGCACCACCCCTGCGCGCTGCGCCACGTATTCGAGCGCCTTCATGTGCCAGTCGGCCGAGAAGTCGGCCAGCGCATCGCCGACCATCACAGGCTGAATGTCGCGCATGAAGGCATCGACACAGGTGACCTGGCAGCCGATGTGGGCATACACGCCGCACACGATGAGCTGGTTACGGCCCTGCGCTTGCAGGCGTTCGAGCAGATCACTGCGCACGAAGGCGCTGTAGCGCCACTTGTCGAGCACGGTGTGCGTGGCGCGCGGCGCGAGAGGCGCGATGATGGGGGCGCCTTCCGGTTTGGCAGGCAAGCCCGGGCCCCAGAATTCGTTGAGCAGCGCGCGGTCTTCAGCCGGCTGCACAGGCGGTTGTGCGGTGTAGAAAACGGGAATGTCGGCTGCGTCGCAGGCATCGCGCAGACGCAGCGCGTTGGCGATGAGCTGCGGGATCGGCGCGGCGCTCGCGTCGTAGAAGTCGATGAAGTACTGCTGCATGTCATGGATCAGCAGCGCGGCGCGCTGGGGGTCGACGCGCCAGTCGACACGGTTGGCAGGGAAGCTCGCCGCGGCGGGCATGGGGTAGCTGGCGATACGGGGAATGGCCATGTTGGAACGCTCGGAAGTGTGATGCATGTTCAGGAGACGGCCGCGTGCGCAGCCAGCTTTTCACTCACGGCCAGGCGCAGTGCGCCCTTGTCGATCTTGCCGACGCCGGTCTTGGGGAACTGCGCAACGAACTCGATGCGGTCTGGCAGCTTGTATTGCGCCAGGCCACGTTCGCGCATGAAGCGTGCAATCTCCGTGGCACGCGGTGCCTCGCCGCGCGGCACGATGAAGGCGCAGCTGCGCTCACCCAGATAGGCATCGGGCATCGCGACGACGGCGGCATCGAGCACCGCCGGATGCGCCAGCAGATGGTTCTCCACCTCCTCGGCCGCCACCTTGTCACCGCCACGATTGATCTGGTCCTTGTCGCGCCCTTCGACCACGAGGTAGCCGCCGGGCAGCTTCCGCACGATATCGCCGGTTCGATAGAAACCATCGTGCGTGAAGGCACGGGCGTTGTGCACGGCGGCGCGGAAGTAGCCTCGAATCGTGTACGGCCCACGCGTGATGAGGTGACCTGCCGTACCTTCGGGCACATCGCGATCTTCGTCATCGACGATGCGCACTTCGTCATCGGGTGAGATCGCACGGCCCTGTGTGCCGACCACCAGTGCCTCGCCATCGTCGAAGCGGGTGTAGTTGACCAGGCCCTCGGCCATGCCAAATACCTGCTGCAGACGGCAACCGAGCAGCGGACCGACGCGGCGCGCGGCCTCATCACTGAGGCGCGCACCACCGACCTGCAACAGTTGCAGCGATGCCAGTTCGTGGCAGCCATTCGTGCGTGAGGCGGCAGCGTCCATCCACACCATGGCCAGCGGCGGCACCAGTGCGGTGATGGTCACGCGCTCGCGGGCAATCAGCGCAAAGGCGGTGTCGGGGCTCGCATCGGGCGCCAGCACCACGCAGCCGCCGGCATACAGCACACCGAGGATGCCGGGCGAACTCATCGGGAAGTTGTGGGCAGCAGGCAGCGCACAGAGGTAGACGCTCTGCTCTGTGAGACCGCAGATGTCGGCACTGGCGCGCACGCTGTAGAAGTAGTCGTCGTGTGTGCGCGGGATGAGCTTTGGCCGCCCCGTGCTGCCCCCGGAGAGCTGCAGGAAGGCGAGCGCACCGGCATCGGGCGCGGGCAAGGCCACCGGCTCGGCGTCAATCGCCTCAAAGGCGGTGAACTCCTGCGCGTCGCCGACCACGATGATGTGGGCCAGTGTGGGTGCATCGGCCCGTACCTCACGTGCCAGCGCACGGTAGTCAAAGCCACCATGACGGTCGGCGATCACCAGAGCGATCGCTTCGCTGAAGGCACAGAAGTAGCCGATCTCGCTGCGGCGATGCGCGGGCAATGCAAACACCGGCTGCGCGCCGAGGCGGAACAGCGCGAACACCATCAGCACGTATTCGCCGATATTGGGCAGTTGCAGCACCACGCGCTGGCCCGCGGCGATGCCACGTTGCGCGAGCCCCGCCGCAATGCGGTCGACACGGGCGTCCAGCTCGGCATAGCTCCAGCGCCGCGTGCCGCACACCAGGGCGGTGCGTGTGGCGTGCTGCCGCGCGCTGTCACGCAGCAGCGCGTCGAGCGGCTCGCCGCGCCAGTAGCCGGCGGCGCGATAGCGCTCGACGAACTCGGCGGGCCAGGGCGTGAGGTCCGCGCCTTCGGCGGCGGATGCGCTGATCACTGCGCTCATGACAGACGCTCCGGCTGCGGCGCGAGTGTTGCGCTGTCGAGGCTTTGCGCATCCACGCCCATGGCATTGAGCATGGTGCGCAGCTTGGCGGCCGTCTCAGCCAGCTCTAGCGCGGGGTCCGAGCCCGCGACGATGCCCGCGCCGGCGTACAGCGTGGCCGAGGATTCGCCCACTTCGGCGCAGCGGATCGTCACCGCCCATTCGCCGTCGCCCAGCGCATTGCACCAGCCCACCAGGCCAGTGAAGAAACCACGGTCAAAGCCTTCGGCGCGCTGGATGAAATCGCGCGCCGCCGCCGTCGGATAACCGCACACAGCGGGCGTGGGATGCAGCGCCAGCGCGAGGGCCAGCGAGGTGGTCGACAGGTCGATCAACTCGCCGCGAATCTCGCTCGACAAATGCCACATGGTGGGCGTAGACACCAGCGATGGCGTGTGCGGCACCTGCAAGTCGCGACAGAACGGGCGCAGCGCCGCAGCGACGGCATCGACCACCAGCGCGTGCTCGTGGAGATCTTTGGCCGACTGCAGCAAGCCATCGGCACGACGCGCATCTTCAGCCGCATCAGCGCTGCGCGGGATCGAGCCCGCCAGCGGATTCGACAGCACCTGACTGCCACGGCGCGCCAGCAGCAGCTCGGGGCTCGCGCCCACCAGGCTGCGACGGCCTTCATCACCCGTTTCGGGCAGCGGAATCGCATAGGTGTAACCACGCGGATTACGGCTCGCCAGCCCGCGCAGCAAGACCGGCAATTCCAGTTCGGCCTGCACGCGCAGCGAGCGCGACAGCACCACCTTCTGCATGGTGCCCGATGCGATCTGCGCCAGCGCCTCGCGCACATTCTGCTGATAAGTCTGCGGGCATGGCTGGCTCTCGGCCGCCAAGGGCAAGATCTGCTGCGCGGGTTTCTGTGCCCCCTGCTGCGTGATGCCCGCCGTCATCAGACTGCGAACGCTGCCGGCCAGCTCGAAGTGCTCGGGCACGAACAGGTGTGGCGCCGCGTCGGGCAAGAAGGGGATCGCCCCGATCAGCAGGCCTGCATGTCCAGCCTGACTGGCCTGGCGCAGGAACAGCGCCGCCCGCCCGGCCAGGTTCGCTGCATCGCCCTGCGGCAGACAGGCCGCCACGCCGTGGGCGAGCAAGGTCTGGCCGGGTGAAGCGAACATGCAGGCATTGCTGCCGTAGTGATTGAACAAGGCCTGTGGGCCGGTAGGAATGGGAAAAACGGATGGAAATACGCCAGGGGAGCGAAACCCTGAGCCCAGCGCTTCCCGTTGTGGATGATTCATGCGGACCTCCCGAGGAGTACAGGAAAACATGCCGACGATCAGAACTTGGAGCGCGAGGCATGACGCCTGGCTACTGGTTCAGAACAGAGTGGACACTACCACTTGTTGCGAATGATTCGCAATAGCATTTAAAATAAAGTAGCATTCCGTCCAGATAGGCGGGCCCATCAGCCCACCCAGCCAGCCATTTCGCAACAGTGGATATGCGCCACGCATTGACGCCTTAAGCCGCATTGAGCTTGGCGCCGAGCCACTCACAGCGATCATTCGATGGTGGATATGCCATGCATATCCAGCCTGCCCCACCCAACTCCAGCCCCGCAGCGCACACGAAAACCATGTCCTCAATCGCCCCCGACATCGCCGCCAACGCCCGCCCCCTGCTCAAGCCGCGGCGACTTATTCCCCTCATCGGCGCCCTGCAATGCGTCTACATCCTCGACTTCATGCTGATCCTCCCCCTCGGACCCGACCTCGCAGCGGCGCTGGGCTTCCGCAGCAATCAGGTCGGCTGGCTGACCGCGGCCTACACCCTCGCCTCGCTGAGCGCAGGCCTGTTCGCCGTTCCCCTGCTTGATCGCTTTGACCGCCGCCAGGCGCTGCTGGCCAGCCTTGCCGGCCTCACGCTCGCCCTCATCGCTTGCGCCTTGGCGCAAGACTTCAGCACCCTGCTGTTCGCGCGTGCCGCCGCCGGCCTGAGCGCCGCGCCCACCATCGCCAGCGGCATGGCCATCCTCATCGACCACACGCCGCCTCCCCAGCGTGGCAGCGCCATCGCCAAGGTGATGATCGGCTTCTCGCTGGCCACCATAGGCGGCATCCCCCTCGGGCTCGAACTCGCCACACGCTGCGGCTGGCAATCCGCTTTCCTCGTCGTGGCCCTGCTTGCCGCCCTCGTCGGCGCAGCGGCCTCGCGCCTGCTCCCTGCTCAGACGCAGCATCTGCTCAGCCCACCAAACCAGCATGGGGCAATCGCCTCACGGCAATCGCCGCTCGCGCTGCTCAAGCGCCGCAGTGTGCAGATCGCCAGCCTCCTGCTAGGCCTCAACCAATTCGCCGCCTTTCTCGTCGTCCCCAGTTTCTCGGCCTTCTACCTGCTCAACCTCGGCTTCCCACGCGAACAGCTGGGCCTGCTCTACCTTGCTGGCGGCGTCGTCGCCCTCTTCGCAATGCAGCTCGCCGGCCGCACGACGGACAAACGCGGTCCCTGGCTGCCTGTTCTCATCGCCAGCATCTGTTTCTGCCTCGGCCTGCTGCCGTTCTGCGGTATCCACGCGCTTCCCATCACGCTGTGCTTCGTGCTGTTCATGGCCGGCAACGCCGCCCGCAGCGTGTGCCTCGCGAGCAGCCTGAGCCAGATCCCTGCCCCGCAGGAACGCGCCGGCTTCATGGCACTGCAGAAGATGGTGCAGGACCTCGGTGTCAGCCTCGCCGCCGGCGCCTCCGCCTTGCTGCTCGGCAGTGTCGACGGCCCGCTGACCCACACCACCGAACTGGCTGGGCTGACTATGCTGGGCGCACTCGGAGTACTAGGTTTGCTGGCAGTGCTGCAACGGAAAATGCCCCGGCACTGAAGTGCCCGCGACATCGTGGATCGGCCCATGCGCGAGCGGGGCCGATCTGCGCAGCGGCGCCAACTTTTCCGCTGGCCGCCACCGGCATTGCACCTCGGCGCGCCACAGCTGCACGCCTGGGCTTCGGCGACTGCTCTCCGCGCGAATCCAGGCAAGCTACGCCTACGGGCAGAGAAACACCGGCCGCAGCGATGACATGCAAATTGGCCGCAAAAACATCACATCTCGATGGCCACGCCTTGCTGCGTGGGGGCCAGTCTCTCTTCCGGCGCCCTCTGCGCCAGCGCTCGCAACATCCCCAGCAAATCCCTATGCAGCGCATCAAGCCGCTCTGCGCTGTACGCATTGGGGTTGGCTTCGGTGCGCAGTTGCCATTCAGCATTGAGCACGAAGACGCTGATATTGAGGTCTTTCACGGGGCCGGCGCTGATCGGCTCGATGCGGCTTTGCAGTCCGGCGAAGCGCGCGCTGCGGTCGAAAGGGAGCAGGTTTACGGCCTGGTTGAAGCAATGCTTGCCTTGCGCCATGAGGCCCAGATCCATGCGGATCCAGCCATAGCGGTAGTAGGCGTGCTGACGGATGCCGCGCAGGGCGGTGGCGACCTGGGCACTCAGGCTTTGCATGCAGTCGTCGGGAGCGATACGCAGGCTGAGAGGCACGATGTTCATGGCCATGCAGGGCACGCCGATGGCGGGAGTGCCGAGTCGGTTCATGACCGGCAGGCCAAAGGTCAGCGCTTGCTGGCCGGATTGCTTCGCAAGCCATGCGCCGATGGCGGCAAGCATCCAGTTGCCCCAGTCCTGCCCGCAACGCTTTGCGGCGTCGCGCAAAGCGTCGATCTCAGAAGTGCTCAGGCGCGTGTCGCGGCGGTGCAGCGGGTCGGAGAAAGCTGCGGGCGGCGCGATGCTGGCAGGAGCTGGCGCGTCCTGCATGGTCGCCAGCCAGAAGGCCTTGTCGCGCTCGAAGCCGCCGTTGGCCTTGTAGGCCTGTTCGGCGGCCGTGATCTTGTCGAGCGACCAATCCGGCAGCGGTGGCAAAGCCGATTGCATGACGCGCGCGCTGTAGCGTTCGGCAATGGTCTGACAGACGAGGCTGTAGCCGAAGCCGTCCAGCGCGATGTGGTGGACCTGCAGGTACCAGAGATAGGTGTCCTCGGCGATCTGCAGGACGGCACTGCGATAGAGGATGTCGCGATTGGGGTCGCATAACGTGGCGAGCGAATCGGCTATCCATTGCTGCGCGGCGGATCTCGGGTCGGGCGCGCGGCGGAAGTCGTGCAACGCAAGTGGCGGGGTGGCGGGCGCGAGCGGCCATTGCCAGAGCACGCCATCTGCGGACTCGAAACGACGGTGCAGGCTGTGGCAATTGTCGAGTACTTCGACGACAGTGTCGGAGAGCGCAGCGAGATCAAGCGGACCGCGCAGCTCGACCGCTTCGGCGGTGAGCATGGCCGGACTCTCTGGCGCCATCTGCTGAGCGATCCAGATGCCATATTGGGCGGTGGTGGTGGCCTGGCGAGTCAGAAGAATGCTCATTTCACGTCCTGTCCGGTATGCGCTCATCTCTAGGGCGGGCCCGCGCGTGAGCCTCAAGGCGCAAACGCAAAGTCGACCACACGGCGGGCTCCATGCAGCAGCATGTCGTGGTGATCATGCCCGGCTACGCTTTGCGCTTCGAGTTGCAGCCCGGCCAGCTTCGCATCGCCGAGCTGGCGCGCGAACTGGCGGGTGTTGTCGACCATGGCACGCGCCTGCAGACGTTGCTGCAGCTCGGGCGTGGCAAAGCGTTCGGGGTATTGCTCGTCCATGCCGACGGTGATCATGACGCGCGTGGGCGCAGCGAACTGCATGGCTGACAGGCGTTGCGGCAGTTGCTTGAGCAGATGCTTCTCGCCGAACCACAGCGAAGGACTGGCCGCCCAGTAGCGCTGGAAATGCTGCGGCTCGGTGCTGAGTGTATTGAGCGTGAACAGGCCGCCGTAGGAAAAACCGAACAGGGTGTGGCGCTGCGGGTCCATGGCGAAGTGCTTGGCAAGCAGCGGGCGCAGCTCCAGCGTGAGGAACTTGAGGAAGTTGGCGGAGCCGCCAAAGCGTGCGGAGAGCAGATCGCCGGTTTTTGTGCCGGCCTCTAGCGGCGGCGTGTAATCGAGGGCACGACCATTGACGTCGATGATCTCGCCGCTGGGGTAGCCGATGGCGACGACGAGGCCGGCGGGCTCTTCGCCGATCTTGGCACGCCAGGCCGCGCTCTCATTGGCGGCAGGCGGGCGCGGACGGACGAATTCGGTGATGGGAAAACTGGCGAGGCCATCGAGCATCCACAGTGTGGGGTAGCCGCTGGCGGGCGCGGGCTTGTGCGGCAAGCCGACGATGATGCGGTAGCGCTGGCCCGTGTAGGTCGAATCAAGGTCGAAGCTGAGACTGCGCGAGAGTTGCGCGGGGCGCCAGTCGGCGGGGATGGGCGCGGCGGGCTGGGCCTGCGCCGCTTGGTTGATGAGCATGCTGAGTCCGAGGAGGAAGGCGACCGAGCGGAAATAGCGAATGAGCATTGACAGAGAGAGTCCTGGAAAGGGTTCAGGTCGCCCGCGCCACAGCGCTGGGGCACTGGCCAAAGCGCTTGCGGAAGGCGGTGGCGAAGTTGGCGGCGCTGCCGTAACCGGCGAGTCCGGCAGCCTCCGTGACGGTAGCGCCGTCGCGTTCGAGTGCGATGCGCGCGGCATCGAGGCGTCGGCCACGCAGCCAGGCAAAGATACTCATGCCCTGCACGGCGCGAAACTGCTGCTGCAGGGAGCTGGCGTTGAGACCGGCGTGGCGGGCGATGGCGGCGAGATCAAGGGCATCGGCCGTGCCGTTGACCAGCCCTTCGTCGAGCCATTCGCACAGCGCGGCGATACGGGCTCGCATGCGGGCGTTGATGCCGGGGGTACGGCCAGGCGCGAAAAGCTCGCTAAAGCTCTCCGTGAGCAATTCCAGCGCACGACTTTCGAGATAGAGCCGGTACAGCGGATTGGCGCAGCCGGCAGCGTCAGCGGCGCTGGAGAAAACCGGCGGATGGATCATCTGCTGCGCGATGGCGATGGCACGCGTGCTGGGTCGCCAGTGGTGCACGGCAAGGTGACGTTGACGGAATTCGGCGAGATCGCCGGCGTCAAGGCCGCTGGCAGCGAGCCAATCGGGGCTCATGGAGATGACGACCTTGCGCTCGTGACGACCCCGGCGTGAATGCCGCACAAACTGTTCGGACTCTGCGAGCGCGACCAGCGCGCCATCGGGCTGCCCGTCTCCGCCCAGGCTGATGGGCTGGCTGCCGAAGCGGGCCTGCGCCTCACCCGCGATCAGCACGATGAGACTGAGCCCGGCCTGCAAGGTCGCCTCGGTACGCATGTCATAAAGGTCGACGACGTCTACGCATTTGCAGCGCAGACCCTCACGCAGATTGTCGGCGCGGAAATAGCCGGACAGCACCGAGACATCGCTCGCCACATCGGGCTGATCAATGCGGAAGCCGCTGCTGCGCGGCGTGATGGCGGCCATCAGCTGGCCACGGTTGATATGCGCGGAAGGGTCGGCGGACGGGTACATGGCGAGGCTGCGGCGCCCCCGAACGGCTTGCTGGCTGGTGTGCAAGTTCAAAGCTTTCTCCTGCAAACAACTTCCTGCGTTGCGCAAAGGCGGCACCGGGCAGGCCTATGGATAATAGCGTCAAACCTCGCTAATGCAAATCATTCTCATTAACACGCATCAAGGAAAGACATGAAAACTACAGCCTCCCTGTCCCGCTCCACTCCGCTTCCGACGAGGCGTTGTGCCGCCCTCAGTGCGCTGCTGGCGGGCCTGTTTGCCAGCGCAGCCTGGGCTGATGAACCGGTTGCGCCGGCCGTTGTGGTGAAGGGCACGAACAGCCAAACCAGCGCTGGATATGGCGACGGTGCAGTCAACGTGGGCGGCAAGGGTGATGCGTCGGCCAAGGAGACGCCGCAACCGGTGAGCGTCGTGACCCGCCAGCGCATGGACGACCAGAACATGGTGCGCCTGGATGACCTGGCCCGGCGCACGACCGGCGTGGTGGTGCTGGCCAACGATCAGGGTCGCTCATCGATCTTCATCCGCGGTTACGAGCTGGATTCCGCACTCATCGACGGCCTGCCGGCGCCGCTGTCGAGCATCTATGGCACGCAGCCGGATCTGTCGATCTTCGAGCGTGTCGAGGTACTGCGCGGCCCCGCCGGTCTCTATAGCGGCTTCGGGGAGCCAGGCGGTACCGTCAATCTGATTCGCAAGCGTGCGCAGAAGAAGTTCGCCGGCAGTGGCTCCGTGGCATTGGGTTCGTGGGACGCGCGACGCGGCGAGGCAGACGTGACGGGTAGCCTGAACGAAGACGGCAGCGTCCGCGGCCGCCTGGTGGGCGCCTACCAGAAGAAGAATTCCTCGGTCGACGTAAACAAGAACGAGAACGGCGTGGGCTACGGCACGCTGGATTTCGACCTGTCATCGCGCACCACATTGTCGATTGCCGGCATCAGCTCAAAGAGCGATGTCACGCCCTTCAACGGTTTGCCGAGCAAGAGCAACGGCGACTTGCTGGACCTGGAGCGCTCGACCTTCATCGGTGCCAACTGGAACCGCTTCGAGAATCAAGCGAATGAAGGCATGGCCGAGCTGGTGCACCACCTGGAGAGTGGCGGCCACATCAAGGCTGCCATGCGCTACGTCGACCGCGACGTCAACTTCAAGTACGCCTATGCCGGCAGCGCGGTCAGCAATACCGGCACCGTCACGCGCACAGCCATTGCGCGCGACTACAGGGAGAAAGGGCTGGCCACCGATCTGCACCTCAACAAGCCCTTCAAGCTGTGGGGCCTGCAGCAGAACCTGATCACCGGTATCGACTATCGCCAGTACGACCAGACCACGCTGTCGGGCTCGGCGACCGTGAGCGGCACGACCAATGTCTACAGCCCGACCTATGACTGGCCCGAGCCGACCATCGCCTACAGCAGCCGTACCAACGTGAAACCCGAGCAATACGGCCTGTACAGCAATCTGCGCATCAAACCCTGGCAGCCGCTGACGCTGATCGCCGGCGCGCGCCTGTCGCGTTACAAGAGCGTGACCACCAACCTCGCCACCGGCGTGAGCACCGAACTGAGCTTGCCGACACAGCTCACACCCTATGGCGGCATCGTCTATGAGCTGGGCGAAAACTGGGCGGCCTACACCAGCTACACCTCGATCTTCCAGCCGCAGACCAACCTCGATGCCAGCGGCAAGGTGCTGGACCCGCGCAAGGGCAACAACATCGAGCTGGGCGTGAAAGGCGAGCACATGGGCGGCCTGCTCAACTCGCAGTTTTCGCTGTTCCGCCTGCGTGACACCAATCGTGCGATTGCCGTCCCCAGCACCGCGTACTACGAGGCCAGCGGCAAAACCGAAGTACAGGGCTTTGAAGCCGAGCTGTCGGGCCGGCTGCTGCCGGGTTGGGAGGCGAGCATCGGCTACGCCTACACCGAGACTGAAATCCTCTCGGGCGCCAGCGGCACCTCCGGCACCACCTTCTCGACCTACACACCGCACCACAGCGTGACGCTGTGGACGCGCTACGACTTCCAGAGCGGCGCCCTGCAGAACGCCTATGTCGGCGGCGGCCTGCGCGCCATGAGCAGCTTCTACACGGCCGGCACCGGCTACCGCATCGACCAGGACGCCTATGCCGTGGTCGATACCTTGTTCGGCTACAAGTTCTCGCCCAAGCTCGATGTGTCACTGACCATCAACAACCTGTTTGACAAGAAGTACTACCAGCGCGTGGGCGGCACCTCGGTCTTCAATTTCTACGGCGAACCGCGCAGCCTGTGGCTGAAGACGGGGTTAAAGTTCTGATGCTGACCCCTGTACCGGGTGCCCGGCACCCGGTGCGCAACCTGACACCCCGGCGATAAACCATGCTGCAAAAACTGCTCCTCACCCTCCTGATCTGCCTATCGTCTCTCAGCGCCCACGCACGCACCGTCACCGACCTTGCCGGCCGCCGCGTGAACCTGCCCGACAAGGTCGAGCGTGTGGTGCTGGGCGAAGGCCGTTTCATGATTGCGCTGGCGATGCTGGAAGGCGCCGCGCTGCCCTCGCGCATCGTCGGCAGCATGGACGAGTTCAGCCGCCTGGACCCCGACGGCTACGCGCAATACCTCAAGCGCTTCCCCGAGCTGGCACAGATACCACGCGTAGGCCAGGCATCGGCTGACAGCTTCAGCCTGGAGAAGACGCTCTCACTGAAACCACAGCTGGCCATCTTCGGCCTCAGCGGCCACGGCCCGTCACCGAAGGACGAAACCCTGCTCAAGGGCCTGCAGGCGGCCGGCGTGCCCGTGCTGTTCATCGACTTCCGCACCGATCCGCTGGTCAACGCACCGCGCAGCATGCGTCTGCTCGGACAGGCACTGGGCCGTGAGCGCGAAGCCGAGGCCTATCTGCACTTCTACGAAACCGAGCTGGCGCGCGTTACCGACGGCCTGCGCGGCCTGCAGCGCAAACCGCGGGTGTTTCTGGAGAGCCGTGTCGGCCTGCGCGAAGAGTGCTGCGAGACCATGGTGCGCGGCATGATGGGCCGCTTCCTCGATGCAGCGGGTGGCGACAACATTGCCCGCGATCTGATACCGGGCGAGGTCGGTCAGCTCAGCGCGGAATACCTGCTCACCCACCAGCCCGATGTCTACATCGCCACCGCCATCGGCAATCGCACCACCACGCAGAGCGGACCACAGCGCATCCAGATGGGTGCCGGCATCAGCGCAGCCGACGCACAGGCGTCACTCATGCGCCGCCTGCAGCGCATGCCCATCGCAGCGCTCACGGCCGTGAAGACTGGCCGCGCACATGCCGTGTGGCACCACTTCTACGACTCGCCACTGAACGTCGTCGCCGTGCAAGCCTTCGCCAAGTGGCTACACCCGGAACGCTTCGCCACGCTGGACCCCAACGCCACGCTGCGCACGCTGTATGAGCGCTTCCAGCCCATCCCGCTCGACGGGGTCTATTGGACCTCGGCACGTTGAGCCGCCGTTGCTTGGACTGAGCGGTCCAAGCGCTCCTATCCACCGCCCGCCAGCCACGCCCGCCAGCCATGCAGACACTTGCCACCGCCCCGCCACAGATGCCCTCCCTCGCCAGCGCTTACGCCCGCATCCGCCATCGGCGCATCGCCCTGCTGTGCCTGCTCGGCCTGCTGCTGGCACTGAGTCTGCTGGCCGACGTCGCCAGCGGCCCGGCCGGGCTCACGCTGTCGCAGGTCATCGCCGGGCTCGCAGACAAACAATCGCTCGACGCCGCGACACAGGTCATCCTGTGGGATCTGCGTCTACCCGTGGCGCTGATGGCCGCTGTCGTCGGCGCAGCGCTGGGCCTTGCCGGCGCAGAGATGCAGACCTCGCTCGGCAACCCGCTCGCCAGCCCGATGACCCTGGGCATCAGCGCCGCTGCCACGCTGGGCGCCGCCGTCGTGCTGGTGCTCGACCCGGCTATCGCCAGCCACATCGGCGCCAATCAGGCGGTGAGCCTCGGCGCCTTCATCTGCGCCGCCGCCTGTGCGCTGATCGTGCAGGGCCTGGCGCGCATGCTGGGCGGCAGCTCGGGCGCCATCGTGCTGTTCGGTATTGCCATGTCATTCGCCATCAACGCGCTGGTGTCGGTCATCGAGTTCGTGGCCGAAGCGGGCTCGCTGCAGCAGGTGGTGTTCTGGTCCATGGGTTCGCTGTCGAGAGCGGACTGGCCCAAGCTCGCCATCGTCAGCGGCGTGCTGGGCATCTGCCTGCCCTGGGCCCTGCGCAGCGCCTGGGCCATGACGGCGCTGTGCTCGGGTGAAGAACAGGCGCGCTCGCTGGGCATCGCGGTCGAACGGCTGCGCCTGGTCACCCTGCTGCGCGCCAGCCTGCTGGCGGCCGTCGCTGTCGCCTTCGTTGGCGCCATCGGCTTCATCGGCCTCGTCGCACCCCACGTGGCGCGTCTGCTGCTGGGTGAAGACCATCGCTACTTCCTGCCGGGTGCGGCGCTGTCCGGCGCACTGGTGCTATCGCTGGCCTCCATCGTCTGCAAGAACGCCGTGCCCGGCCTGGTCATTCCGGTCGGCATCGTCACCGCGCTGGTGGGCGTGCCGCTGTTCATAGCGCTGATCCTCGTGCAGCGGAGATCGCTGTGAGTGCGCTGACAATCGAATCCCTGCACGCCGGCTACCGCAAGCGGCCGGTGCTCAAAGACCTGAGCCTCGCCCCGGTCCAGCCCGGCACCGTCGTCGCCCTGCTCGGCGCCAATGCGGCCGGCAAGTCGACCCTGCTGCGCACACTCGCTGGCCAGCTGCGCCCCACGAGTGGCAGCTTGCGCCTTGGCGAGCATGAGCTCATCCGCCTCGACGCCCACACGCGGCGGCGCCTGATCGCTTATCTGCCCCAAAGCTTGCCGGCCGCTGGCGCACTGTTCGCCTGGGAAGCCGTCAGCACCGCCTGCAGCGCCGCCCACCCGGGCAAGTCGGCGCGCGCGCGCGACCAGCTCACCGAGGCCGTGTTCACACGACTGGGCATCGCTGCGCTGGCCTTGCGGCGCATGGGTGAGCTGTCCGGCGGACAACGCCAGATGCTGGGTCTCGCTCAGGCACTGGTGCGCCAGACCCCGCTGCTCTTGCTCGATGAGCCGACCAGCGCACTCGACCCGCGCTGGCAGCTCGAAGTACTCAATGTGATTCGCGAAGACGCGCTGGCGCGCGAGGCTACGATCCTGCTGGTGGTGCACGACCTCAACCTCGCGGTGCGCTTCTGCGACCGCGTCGTGGTGCTCGATGGCGGGCACGTCATTGCGGAAGGCGCACCCGCCACCGCACTGACCCCGGCCGTGCTGCGCCAGGCCTACGGCATCGCCGGACGCATCGAACATTGCTCCCAGGGCAAACCCATGGTCATCGCCGACCACGCCCTGCCCCACCTTCATGGAGAGACTGCATGATCCAGTTGCAAACCCGCTTCGCCGCAGCCGAACCGGGCAAGATGATCCTCAAACTGTGCAAGCACTTCCGCCACAAGGTGCCGGCCGTCTTCGACGCCAGCCGTGGCGAGGTCGACTTCCAGCCCGGACGCTGTGTGCTGAGCGCCGAGGCCGATGCGGTGCATGTGTTCATCGAAGGCGCCGATGAGGCCGAAATCGGCCGCCTGAAATACGTGCTCGACGACCACGTGCGCCGCTTCCTGCGCGCCGAAACGCTGGAGCTGGACTGGCAATCTGCTGCACCACCCATTTGTTGACGAGCACGCGCTGCCCTGGAATGGAGAATGTGTCATGCCCCATACGGATCCCACACAGAGTCCCGAGCTTCGGCTTGAAAACGCCGGCCTGCGCCCGACCACCGTGCGCCTGGACATCCTGCGCCTGATCAATGCCGAAGGCGCAGCGGGCGCCTGCGCCGAGCGCGTCTTCCAGCTCTTGCTGCGCGGCGAGCGGTGCTACAGCATGGGCACTGTTTACCGCACGATTCACCAACTGGAAGCCAGCGGCCTGCTGCGGCGGGCACACGATCCGCACGGCAAGGTGTTCTACCGCAGCGCGCCCGCCGAAGACAATCCGCATAGCTGGCGACTGCTGTGCGCCAATCGCGGCATCTGTATCCACTTTGAGGATATGGCGCTGCACGAGAAGATCCGCGCCATCCTGCGCGACAATGGTCTAGCCGATTTCAGCGGTCAGCTGCGGCTGGAATCTCTTGCCCAGCCCTCCTGCAAGCCCACTTGAACAGGCTCAGCGCTTGCGAAACGCCTCGCAGGGATCAGGCCGTGCCTGCGCCGGCACCGGAATGCGGATGTCGTAAGCGGCTGGCGCGTCGGCCTCAGCGCCCGCCTCCACCCAGGCAAACACCCGCAACTGCGATTGCGCCGCAGGGCCCAGCCAGCGCGGCACGCCGATGTCGCGCCGCACATGCCCATTGCCGGCCAGCAGCACGGCGGGGCGCTGGCCTTGTGCGCTCAGTTGGCGCGCCATGAACTGGTCGCGGGCGATCTGGGCTAAGGCCATGCGTTGCGCCGTTGCCGTGTCGAGAGCGCCGCAGTGCGACTGCTCGATAAGACGCGCCTGGGTGCTCAGGATGTCCGTCGGCAGCGCGGCATCAAAGCCCGCCGCAGCGAGCCCCTCGACCATTACCCGGCGTGCGTCGCTGCGCGAAACATTGGCCGCGATGATGGGCAAATCGTATTGCAGCGCGAGTTCGAGCACGGGTTTGTAAAACGGCCACTGCCAACTGCCCTGCCCGGCTTCGCGAATCAGCAGCTCGGCATCTTTCACGCCGCGCTGGCGCAGGGCGTCGATGCGCGATTGCTGCTCGCGATCGAACTGCTCCATGAGAATCGCCGGCCGCGCGCCCGCTTCGACCCAGCGCCGCAACAGTGCTGTGCGCTGCGCGTGCAGCACAGCATTGTCGTGCACTTCACCCAGCAGGCTCAGCGTCGCGCCTTCCGGCCATCGCGGTGGCAGCGCTGGTGTACTGCTGCAGGCGCTGGCAATGAGCAAGATGAAGATCGCGAGAATTCTGTGCATGGCGCGTACGACGAGTAACTTGAAAAATCGGCCACAGCCTCAGCCTTGCCATCCGTCCGCGCGCCTTGTGCTCTCACACGCGCGAGACGAGCCCTGGCGCGGATGCAACCAATGCTCCTGCAGGTCGAAACAGGCTTCGCGTGTCGCCGCGCCGACGTGCGGCGCCTGCGCAATGCGCTGCAGCTGGCCGCAGATGGCGGCGGAGACGCGCTGCTGACAATCCTCGCACAGCGCTCCGTCGAGATACAGCTGAATCAAGCGCAGCAGATTGGCAACGGCGTTGTCAGCGCCGCTGCCCTGCTCACTGCCCGTGGCGCTGCCGGAACGGCGGTCATGATGTCGGGATTGCATGGTGAAGTCTCCAGTCTGGCTGCTCAGCCATCGAGGGTGAAGCGCACCGGGAATTCGACCCAGCTGGCGAGCGTTTGATCGCCCCGGCGCGCAGGTTTGAATCGCCACTGGCGCGCTGCGCGCAGGGCCGCTTCGTCGAGCAGGCGATAGCCGCTGCTGCGCCACAGTTCGACCTGTCCGGCGCTGCCGTCCTGCAACACCTGAACACGCAGCCACACGGTGCCGCCCACACCTTGCTCGCGCAGCAGGGAGGGATAGTCGGGCGGCGGATTCCAGGCGTGGTCGGGGCGTGCCGCTTCAAGGGGCGCGGGATTGGCCGGGCTTTCGATCTCGCGCGGCACGCGTGCGACGGGTGCGGGCGCGCTGCCAAGCGGCAGCTCGGGGGGCGGCTGGACACGTGCGCCTGGAGGCTCGACGGGAAGCTGCGTCACACGAGCCTGCATCACTTCGCTCGACACGCCGCTGACCAGGCTTGCTGCATGCATCTGCGGCCGTTCTGCAGCGGGCGGTCTGGGCGCCGCAGGCCTCGGCATCGCCGCTGTCGACGCTGCCGGCGCGGCCGCTTTGGCCAGATCGAACCAGCGCACGCTGATGATCTGCTCGCGTGGCCATGCCTGGCGATGCGCTTCGGGCATGATCAGCTGCATCAGCGCCCAGCCGGCCAGCAGATGCAAAGCCGCACAAAGCGCCAGCACCGACAGGCGACTCCCTGCGGGCGGCAGCAGACTCATGCCGCGACGCCTTCTTGTGCCCCCTGGCGTGCCGGGCTGACGCCCAGCGAGCCGTCGGCAAACTGCATGTAGCGCAGACGCACGCCGTACAGCGACTCCAGCGCGGGCAGCGCACGCACGTCGGCCGGCAGGTCCGCCTGCAAGCGCCCATCTCGGATCAGCCACAGGCGGCGGAACGCACTCAGCGCGTGATTGATGTCGTGCAGCACGGCGATCATGGCGTGGCCGCGCTGGGCGGCGAATTGCTCCATCGCTTCCTGCAGACCGAACTGCAGGCCGGGGTCGAGCGCAGCCAGCGGTTCATCGACCAGCAGCAGGCCGCATTCGACATCCCACAACTGGGCAAACACGCGGGCCAGATGCACACGCGCCTGCTCGCCGCCGGACAGGGTATCGAAGCGCCGCCCGGCCAGATGCGTCGCCCGCGCGGCATGCAGGGCCTCGCGCACAATCTGCAGCAGTGCCGGGTCGTGCGGGCGGGCAACGCGACCGAGCGCGACGATGGTGTCCGTCTGCAAGCCGAAGGCCACATGATGCGATTGCGGTAGCACCGCGCGACGCTGCGCAAGCTCATGCACACGCCATTGCGCAAGATTGCGGCCATCCAGACAGACACGTCCCCGGCATGCGGCCAGATCACCCGCCAGCAGGCGCAGCAGCGTGGACTTGCCAGCACCGCTGGGGCCGAGAATCGCAACGCGCTCGCCGGCCGCCAGCTGCAGATTGAAGGGGCCGAACTGGCAGGCGCCCAGTTGCGCGCCGGCCGCTTCCAGCGTAATCAGGCTCATGCCAGCCTCCCGCGTGCACCGCGCAGCAAGATCAGAAAGAACGGCCCGCCAAGCAAGGCAGTGAGAATGCCGATGGGCAGCTCGGCGGGAATGACCAGGGTGCGCGCCAGCGTGTCAGCCAACAACACCAGTGCGCCACCGCAGAGCATCGACAGTGGCAGCACGCGGCGCTGATCCGGCCCGCAGACGACGCGCACCAGCTGCGGCGCGATCAGGCCGACGAAGGCGATCATGCCGCACCAGGCCGCCGCCAGCCCGCTGAGCAAGGCCACCAGCACCAGCACCTCGCTGCGGATGCGCGACACATCGATGCCGACCTGACGCGCCACCGCCTCGCCCATGGCCAGCGTATTCATCGCCTGCAGCAGGCGCTGCAGGCGCCAGCGCGCGAACAGCAGCACGGCCGCGAACAGGCCCACCAGCAACCAGCTGGCGCCGGCCAGCGAACCCAGGGTCCAGAAGCTCAGGCTGCGCAGCTGCTCATCATTGGCCAGATAGGTGCACAAACCGACGATGGCGATGGCCAGGGCATTGAGCGCGATGCCGGTGAGCAGCAGGCCGGTGATGGAACCGGGCGTCAGCCAGCGCGCCAGACGGTCGAGCCCAAAACACACGCTCAGCGCGCCAGCGAAGGCCGCCGCCGGCAGCAACCAGGCCCGCAGCGGCGCCGGCAAGCTTCCGGCGAAGCTGGTGAACACCACGATGCTCAGCGCCGCAGCGCAGGCCGCACCACTGCTGACACCCAGCAAACCGGGGTCGGCCAGCGGATTGCGGAACAGGCCCTGACACAGCGCCCCGGCCAGGCCCAGCGCGGCGCCGACCAGTACCGCAAACACCGCGCGCGGCAGGCGGATCTGCCACAGCACATGTGCCGCGCCGCGCAGGGACTGATCGCCTGCGCCGCCCAGCCTTCCAAGCACCGCCAGCCAATCATCCAGCGTCAGCGACACGGCACCGAACTGCGCCGCCAGCAGCACGCCGGCGAGCAGACACAGCGCGGGCAGCAGACGGAGCGGACGCGGGCCACGGTGGGCACTCAGGGCGAGCGCGAAGCTCATGTGGCCGCCTTGTCCAGCAGCTGGGCCAGCTCGCCCACCGCTTGCGGCAGGCGCGGGCCGAAGCCCAGCAAGTACATGGCCTCCAGCGACACCACGCGGCGCGCGCGGCCGGCCGCCGTCTGCGCGACGCCAGGCAGGCGCAGTATGCCTTCGATGCCGCCATTGGCGTCCAGGCCCTGGCGCGTGAGCAGAATGACATCCGGATCGGCGACAATGGCCGCCTCGGGCGTCAGCGGTTTGTAGCCCTCGAAACCCTGCACGGCATTGCGCGCGCCGGCGTAAACAATCATCGCCTCGGCCGCCGTGCCCTCACCCCCCACCATGATCTGGCTGGGCGAGTGCGCGAGGATGAACAGCACGCGCAGCGGGCGCTGGGCACGCTTGTTCTGCAGGACGCGGCTGGCCGCCTGGGTGCGCACCCAATCCGCATTGAGCTTGTCGGCCAGCACCTTGGCGGCCGCAACACGACCGGTGATGGCGCCGACGCGCTGCACGCGCTCCAGCAGACCTTCGAAACGATGCTTGGCAGGCAACACGGTGACCGGCACGCCGGCTGCGGCAATCTGCCGTATGACGGCCGGCGGGCCGGCCTCTTCGGTGGCGAGGAGCTGCGTCGGCGCGAGTGCCAGCACGCCTTCGGCCGATAATGTTCTGGCATAGCCGACGATGGGCAGCTGCTGCGCCATTGCCGGGTACAGCGAGGTGCTATCGACACCGACCAGATCGCGCTCGGCCTGCAGCGCGTAGACGATCTCGGTGAGCGCGCCGCCGACACTGACGATGCGCTGCTGGGCGGCGCCTGCAGCGGGCAGCAGGCCGCCAGCGAGCAAGGCGGCACTCGTGCCGAGAACACGGCGGCGCGCGGCGCTGAAGCTCGGGCTCAGGCTCAGGCGGCGCATGACACGCTCTCACTGCTCAGGTCGGCGAGAATCGCGCGCCAGCTGGCGAGCTCGGGCTGGCCCGGTTTGCGCTCGCCGAAGAACATGGCGATCGATTCGCCCTGGGCGTCGAACAGCTCCAGCGAGCTGACTTCGCCATCGGCCGTGGGCTTCTTGACCACCCAGGCCTGAGCAATGTGGTCCTGCCGCAGATGCAGGTTGAAGCCTTCATCAAGCACATTGAGCCAGTCGCCCATCACCGCGATGCGCTTCACCACACCGCTATGAATCTGGATCATGCCGGGGTTGCCGACGAAAACCATGATCGGCACCGCGCTGCGCGCGGCAGCGCTGAGCAAGACATGCGCGGCCGACAGTTCGACCTGCTGCGCAAAGCGTGGCTCGGCCAGACGCAGGGCCTGGGTGCGCGTGAGGCCGTACTCGCGCAGCAGGCCGAAGAAGTGATGCGTGTCCTGCAGCGCAGCCCAAGCCGCACGGAAGCCGGCGAGGTCGATCTCGCCATCGGGCTTTTCGACAACGGCGGCGGCCCGCGCCGCCACCGGCAGCGTAGCCTCGACCTTGTCGATGGCATAGCGGCTGACCAGCTGCTGCCAGGCCAGCTCGTAGCTGGCCGGGCGCAGAAAGATCTTGTGGATCGCCACGCCCTGCGCATCGAAGAACTGCAGGCTCTGCTGCAAGCCCTTGTCGGTACGCTCCTGCACCGCAAAGCCGCTCTCCCACTTCTGGTAGAACACACGCAGATCGATCTCGCCACCGAGCACCAGACCAACGTGCGCGTTATGCGAGGCCTTGCGGTAGACGCCGGTCTTCTCGTGCACGCAGGAGGCATTGCGCGTGAGGGCCATCACCTCGCCAAGCGGCTCCAGCGATTCGATGATGGCCGGCCACTCGGCGCGCAGGCGACGGGCGCGCAGGCCAGGCCAGTCACCCACCCAGACCTCAGCCTCCACACTATGCGCAGCAATCAATTGCGCTTCGCTGATGCCCAATGTGTCGGCGATATCACGATGGCGTGCGCCGCCCGCAGCGCGTTGCTCGGCGAAGCGCTTGCGGATGTCGGCAGGAGAAGGCGGAGTGTGGGCATGCATACGGTGACTCCTCAGAAATCGTAACGGGCGGAGAGCTGGACATTGCGTCCGGGCGCGCTATAGGCATCCTTGACGCTGCTGTTGTCGGCCAGTCCGCGAACATCGGACCAGAACCAGTAATGCGCATCGAAGACATTGTTGACGTTGAGGTTCAGCGACCAGCGATCACTTGCTTTCCAGGACGCCCCGACATCGAGCACGGTCCAGGAAGGCGGCGCGAACTGCAGCGTCGTGCTCGAATCGGTATCGCTCTGCTTCTTGCGCCGGGCGTGGGTCAGATTGGCGCGTGCAGTCCAGTCCCCCAGTTCGTAGCGTGAGCCGAGCACCAGGCGGATCGGCTGGATGGTGTCGAGCGGCAGCGTGGCGCCATTGCTTTCACTGTTGCCACGCGACCAGGCGATGCCACCATTGACGAGCAAGCGTGTGGCCGCCTGCCACTCACCGCGCAGCTCAGCGCCCCAGATGTGGGCCCGCGCCAGATTGATGTACTGGAACACGGTCGGATCAGCCGTCGTGCCGCTGCCACTGACCGCACGCTGTGAGATGAAGTCGCGATAACGATTGTCATAGGCCGCCAGCGAGTAACGCCAGGCAGCCAGTTTGCCGCGCAGCCCCAGCTCGACACTATTGGCGCGCTCGGCACGCAGGTCGGGATTACCGATGGTGGTGTAGCCCGATGCAGGATTGCTGAATCCGTTATTGACCTGATCCGGCGTCGGCGCACGGAAGCCGCGCGCCAGCTGCAAATAGGGCGCCAGCGCCGGCAGGGCGCGCCAGACAAGCCCCAGGCGCGGCGTAATCGCCTTGTCACTGAGCGCATAGGTGTTGCCGCTGTAGCCGCTGCCCGAAGGGTCGAGTTTGTAGTGGTCATAGCGCAGACCGGGGATCACGCTGAGCTTGCCCAGCTCCACTTCGTCCTGCGCAAAAGCACCGGTCTGCGTATAGGTGGTGTCCGGGAATGGCTTGCTCGGGAAAGTCTCGCCAAACGGCGGCACCGTGCCGTCGCGCAGGCCACTGATCTCGCTGCGGCTCCAGTCCACGCCATAGCTGAGGCGCTGCGGCGCGCCGGCCGTCAGATTGCTCTCCAGCAGTACCGCCGCACCGACCGTCCCCTGCTTGTAATGGCCATCACGCACGCGATCCGCCGACGTGTTGCGGTCTTCAAACGCATATTGCTTGGCCTTGGCATCCTGCCAATAAACCCGGCTCTCGGCGCGTTGAATCCAGTCGGCATTGAGATTGGTATAGCGGTGCTCCAGCGACACCCGGTCGCGCGTCAGCGTGTCATCCGCATCCAGATCCAGGGTGCTCGACGCGGCCAGCGGCGGCACCGCGCGCGCCGAATAGACCTCGGTGGTCTGGTCGCGCTGGTGGCGCTCAATCGTCAGCCCGAAACGATGCAGGGCATTGAGCGTCAGATAGGCCTTGCCCAGGTAGGACTGGCTATCGTAGTCAAGCGGATTGGCCGCCGTGCGCGTGATATTGGCCGACTCGTCGCTGCCGTGCGTCTTGGTTTCATGGCCATTGCGCTGATTGGTCAGGAACAGCCCTTCCCACATGCCGCTGCGCCCGGCGGCGGCCAGGGTGTGACTCCAGGAATCATCGACGCTGGCATAGCTGCTGCGCACAAAGCCACCCACATCCGAACCCTTGCGCAGCACATCCGCCGGGTCCAGGGTGCGCAGGCTCACCGCGCCGGCCAGCCCATCGCTGCCGTACTGGGTGGATGCCGGCCCGCGCAGCACTTCGACCGACTTGAGGGTATCGGTCGCAAAGTAATCACCACGCCCCGATGCGAAAGCACCAAAAGAGAAGCTGTTGGGCACGCGCACGCCATCGAGCAGCATCAGCACCTGATTGCCTTCAAGGCCGCGCACATTGATCGAGTCGTTGCCGGCACGACCGGTCGATGCGCCGGCAGCCGTGAAGCGCGTGGACTGCGCACGCACCGAGACATCCAGCTCGTCACGGAAGACATCCTTGATGTCGCGTGCGCCACGCTCCTGAATGCGCGCCGCCGACGTCACCGTGACGGTGTTGGGCACATTGTCGACGCGACGCTCGGTGCGCGTGGACGTCACCGTCACCTCATCGAGCCGCGCCGCAGGCTCCCGCTCGGCCTCAGGCTTGAGCGCCGCGGCCGCCTGCTGCGCACTCGCTTCGGCACACATGCCGAACGCCAGAAGCAACGCGAGGGCAAGCGGACTGCGGCGTGGAAGCCCATGACTGGATTTGAGGAAAGATGAATTGCGGAACATGCACGGCACACGGATCTCCTGAACAAAAATGGAGCACGGGCTGGCATGAGAGGGCTAGCTGGCACACAACCACGAACAAACACGATGCGCTGCGCGGCTCGGCTTGATTCGACCGATGCTTGATTCAGCTCAAGCCCAGCGCAGGCGATTTGCTCAAATATAAATGAGAATCATTATCGATACAAGACGGACGCGCCCATTTCCTCAGCGCATGTTCCTCAAGCAGGCGCGCTGCCTGCACCGCTACCGCAGTGCGGGTCCGCAGCAGCCTGGCCCAGCCAATGATCGAGCATTTCAAGACAGGCTTCACGCAGCACCGGGCTCACCTTGGTCGAATTGGCGATCAGCGCCAACTGCCCGCAGACCGCCTCGGCGACACGCTGCTCGCAATCCGGGCATTTGCCTTCACGCATGTAAAGACCGAGCAAGTGCAAGAGATTGGCGAGGGCGCGATCGCTGCCGCTGACTGCTTTCGAGCTTGTTTCAAGTGATTTGCCGCGTGGGTTCATGCCTGCGCCTCCATGGAGTATTGGACACTGCCGGGGAATCCGGACAGCGCATGGAAAGCACTCTAGATGATAATGATTCTTATTTCAATACCACGGACGCACGCAGGGCTTTTGCCCGAAACCGCGCTCAGCCCTGCTCTGCCGCCCCGGCAAAACCGAGCTGACGCCAGGCCTCAAACACCATCACGGCGGCGCTGTTGGCGAGGTTGAGGCTGCGACTGTCAGGCAGCATCGGAATGCGCAGACGTTGCCCGGCCGGCACGCTCTCACGCAGTTCGCGCGGCAAGCCGCGCGACTCCGGTCCGAACACGAACACATCTCCAGCACGGTACTCGGGCGTCACATGCGGCACGCTGGCATGGGTGGTGAGCATGAACATGCGCTGCCCGGCCAGCGCCGCACAGCAGGCGTCCCAGTCCTCGTACTCGGTGAACACCATGCGCTCGCGATAGTCCATACCGGCGCGGGTGAGGTTCTTGTCGCTGAGTTCGAAACCGAGCGGCCGCACCAGATGCAGACGGGTGCCGGTATTAGCGCACAGGCGCATGATGTTGCCGGTATTGGGCGGGATCTCGGGCTGGAACAGAACGATGTGGAACATGCCGGGGCTCGGGAAGTGAAGCGGAAAGTGACGCACAAGGCGCGCGGCTGCGTACGGGGCAGCCAGGGCGGGCGGCTATTGTCGCCTGAGCGGCAAGGTACGCGCCAGCACCAGATTGCTCACCGCTGCAGCGCCCGCCAGCTTGAGCGTGCGCGCCAGCTCGTCGAGCGTTGCGCCGCTGGTCATCACGTCATCGATCACCAGCACGCGCTGCCCGGAAAAGTCCTCACAGCAGCGGAAAGCGCCACGCACCGCACGTCGTCGCGCACGCTGGCGCAAGCCGGCCAAATGCGGTGTATCGATGTCGCGCAGCACCGCACGATAGCGCAGCGGCCGCTGCAAGACCCTGGCTACCCCGCGCGCCAGCTCCAGCGACTGGTTGAAACCGCGCTCGGCCAGGCGCCGCGTGTGCAGCGGCATCGGCAGCACGCAATCGGCCTCGATGCCCTCGGCCGCGCAGAGCAGGATCTCGTGGAAATAATCGAGCAGCGCAAAGCCATGTCCGGCCTTGAGCGCCAGCACCATCTCGCGCAGCGGCGTCTCATACAGGAAAGCCGCGCGCGTGGCGTCGAAATGCGGCGGGCGCTGCAGGCAACGCCCGCACAGCGCGCCATCCGGGCTGGGCAAGGCGCATTGCGGGCAGGCCTGAGTCGGCGCCAGCGGCAAACGGTCCGCACAGGCGCTGCACACGGCAAACGGCGAGCAGCGCGCGCCGCAAACAAAACAGCTGTGTGGCCAGCTGCGCGCCAGCCCGGCCAGCAGCGGGCGCCACAAGATCTGCGCAAATGGCACGGACACGCGGTTTGACAAGGGCTTCACCTTTCCCGGATCATTGACGGTTGCCTCTTTGCATTCAGGAACCCCATGAGCGCCAGCCACAGCCCCGCGACCAGCCAAGCCCAGGAAATCAAACTCACACTGCGGCCCCGCATCAAGAAGGCCGAGGAGTCGGATTGGACCACCGACGATGTTGTCGCGCTGTTCGAGCTGCCCTTCAACGACCTGATGTTCCGCGCCCAGCAAGTGCATCGCGAACACTTCGATGCCAATGCCGTGCAACGCTCGACCCTGTTGTCGATCAAGACCGGCGGCTGTTCGGAGGATTGCGGCTACTGTTCGCAAGCCAAACGTTACCAGACCGGCGTCGAAGCCGAGGCGCTGATGCCCGTTGAGGAAGTCGTGGCCAAGGCGCGCATCGCCAAGGAAAGCGGCGCCTCACGCTTCTGTATGGGCGCCGCCTGGCGCGGCCCCAAGGATCGCGATCTGGAACCGGTGATCGAGATGGTCAAACAGGTCAAGGCGCTGGGCCTGGAGACCTGCGTTACCCTGGGCATGCTGCGCGAAGGCCAGGCCCAGCAGCTCGCCGCAGCCGGCCTCGACTACTACAACCACAACCTCGACACTGCCGCCGAGGAGTACGACTCGATCATCACCACCCACTCGCAGGCTGACCGCTTCGACACCATTGCCAAGGTGCGCGATGCCGGCATCAATGTCTGCGCCGGCGGCATCGTCGGCATGGGCGAATCGCGCCGCTCGCGTGCCGCGCTGATCGCCCAGCTGGCCAGCATGGAACCGCCGCCCGAGTCGGTGCCGATCAACAATCTGGTGCGCGTCGAAGGCACGCCGCTGGCCGATGTGCCGCCGATCGACATCTTCGAATTCATCCGCACCATCGCCGCCGCACGCATCACCATGCCCAAGAGCTATGTGCGACTCTCGGCCGGTCGCCGCGAGATGTCGGACGAAGCGCAGTCGCTGTGCTTCCTCGCCGGCGCCAACTCGATCTTCTACGGCGACAAGCTGCTCACTACCGGCAATCCGGAAGTCAGTGGCGACGAGGCGCTGATGCAAAAGCTGGGCATCAAGTCGGTCTAGGGCTTGCTACGAAGAAGCTGGGCGGGCCCGCATGCGCCGCCTTTGTCTGCTTTGCGACACTTGAACAAAGCCCTTCATCTCTGCAATCACAGGAAAATCCGCAATGAGCTCCATCGAACTGGCCGGCATTCCCGTTGAATTCATTTTCTTCGCCTGCACCCTGCTCGGCATCGCCCTGTTCCACAGCTACACCTTGCCCGTCGCCCTCGGCGGCCTTGCCACAGTCACCCTCTACAAACTCGCGGTCACCGGCTTTGCCCATGGCAGCGGCGTCGCGGGTCTGGTCAGCCACCTGGCGCACGAGTGGGTGATCCTCAGCAACCTGCTGTGCCTGCTGATGGGTTTCGCGATCCTCGCCCGCCATTTTGAAAAGAGCCACCTGCCCGTCATCCTGCCCAAGTACCTGCCGGACGACTGGAAGGGCGGCTTCCTGCTGCTGGTCCTCGTCTTCGTGCTGTCGGCCTTCCTCGACAACATCGCCGCCGCCATGATTGGTGGCGCCATGGCGCACCAGCTGTTCCGCGCCAAAGTGCATATCGGCTACCTCGCCGCCATCGTCGCCGCCTCGAATGCGGGCGGTGCGGGGTCCGTGGTGGGCGACACCACCACCACCATGATGTGGATCAGCGGCATCTCGCCGCTCGACGTGCTGCACGCCTTCATCGCTTCAGGCTCGGCGCTGCTGATCTTCGGCACCATCGCCGCCCGCCAGCAACACGCCTACAGCCCCATCCTCAAGAACGCCAATACACACACCCGCGTCGACTGGGCGCGCGTCGGCATTGTCGGCATCATCCTGGTTGCCGCCATCCTCACCAATGTGGTCGTCAACCTCTACTTCAACGCCGCTGCCGATCACTTCCCCTTCATCGGCGTCGCGGTGTGGATCGCCATCCTGCTCACGGTCGGTGTGCGCCGCCACGACTGGGAGATCATGCCCGAGACCTTCAAGGGCTCGATCTTCCTGCTCTCCCTGGTGCTGATCGCCTCGATGATGCCGGTTGAACGCCTGCCCGCCGCCTCCTGGCCGACCGCGCTGGGTCTGGGCTTTGTCTCCGCCGTGTTCGACAACATCCCGCTCACCGCGCTGGCCCTCAAGCAAGGGGGCTACGACTGGGGCGTCCTGGCCTACGCCGTCGGTTTTGGCGGCTCGATGATCTGGTTCGGTTCTTCGGCTGGCGTTGCCCTCTCCAACATGTACCCCGAGGCACGCTCGGTCGGCCTGTGGCTACGCCATGGCTGGCACGTCGCGCTCGGTTATGTCGTCGGCTTCCTGGTGCTGCTTGCCTTGCTGGGCTGGCATCCGCACGCGCCCAAGGTGAAGAGCACTGAAGCGGTGGTCGAACAAAGCGTCGCCCACTGAACCCTGCGCTGATGAGCATCCCGCAGGACTTCGAGATCGACCTCCAGCTGGCGCGCCGGCGCTTTGCCGCCAGCGCGCCGCATGCCCACAGCAATGACTTCCTCGCCCGCGAAGTCTCGGCGCGGATGGCCGAGCGCCTCGACTACATCCGCATCCAGCCGCAGCGCATTGTCGACATCGGCTGCGGCAGCGGGCGCGATCTGGGCATGTTCGCGCAGCGCTACCCGCAGGCGGCGCGACTCGGCATCGACCTTGCACCGCCCTTGCTCAAGCTGGCGCGCCAGGAGCGCAATTTCTTCCAGAAGCTGCTGCAACGCCACGACGCCACCCAGCTCGCCTGCGCCGACGCCAGCGCCCTGCCGCTGAAGAACGCCTGCGCGCAGATGGTGTGGAGCAATCTGATGCTTAACTGGCTGCACGATCCGCTGCCGGCCTTGCGCGAAATGCATCGCGTACTGGCCGTGGATGGCATGCTGATGTTCTCCACCCTCGGCCCGGACACCCTGCGCGAACTGCGCGCCGCTTTGCCGAGCAGCCAGGGCGAGCGCGTGCATCGCTTCATCGACATGCACGACCTCGGCGATTGCCTGCTCAAGGCCGGCTTTGCCGAACCGGTGATGGACATGGAAAGCATCACCCTCACCTATGCCGAGCTGGACGACCTGCTGCGCGATCTGCGCCAGGCCGGCGGCCAGAATGCCTCGACCGCACGACCACGTGGCCTGTCCGGCAAACAGTCCTGGCAGCAAGCGCGTGCGCACTACGAGCGCCTGCGCCGCGACGGCCGCCTGCCCGCCACCTTCGAAATCGTCTATGGACATGCCTGGAAGGCGGCACCGAAAAAGCTCGACGACGGCCGCAGCGTGATCGACTTCAAACCCTATCCGGGCAAGCGCTGAACGAACATGAAATGGCTGATCAGCTGTCTGTTGCTATTGTTCGTCACGCTGAGCGCCAGCGCGCAAAGCCACACGGAAGAGAGCCAAGTCGACACCGGCAGCGGCGTGCTCTATGGCAGCTTGCAGCGCCCCGACACGGCGGCGCCCGGCCCCGTCGTGCTGATCATTGCCGGCTCCGGCCCGACCGACCGCGACGGCAACTCGCCCCTGCTCAGCGGCCACAACGACGGCCTCAAACAGATTGCCGAAGCGCTCGCCAGCCAAGGCATCGCCAGCCTGCGCTATGACAAACGCGGCATCGCGCAGAGTCGCGCGGCACTCCCAAGCATGGCGACGCTGCGCCTGGACGACCTGGCCAATGATGCCGCCGCCTGGTTGCGCCAGTTGCGCAAGGACCGGCGCTTCAATGCAGTGTTTGTCGCCGGCCATAGCGAGGGCTCACTGCTCGGCATGCTGGCCGCCCAGCAGGTGCCTGTCGAGGGCTTCATCTCGCTCGCCGGCCCCGCGCAGCGCGCCTCGGACCTCCTGCGCCTGCAGATCAAGCCGCAGCTCTCAGCTGAAGACTTCAAGCAGGCCGATGCCGCACTGAGCGTGCTGGAAGCGGGCGGTACGCCCGAACTATGGCCCGCATCCATGGTTTCGCTGTTCCACCCCAGCCTGCATAGCTACGTGGTGTCGTGGATCCAGCGCGTACCGGCTCAGGAGCTGGCCCGCCTCGACGTGCCCTGCCTGATCATCCAGGGTACGCTCGATGATCGCGTGCCTCGCGGCGAAGCGCGCGCACTGCAAGCAGCGCGGCCGGGCGCCGAGCTGCTGATCGTGCCCGGCATGACGCACACGCTGAAACTGGCTGAAGCGAATCGCGACAGCATCATCCGCAGCTACCACGACGCAAGCATGCAGCCGCCACCGGCCATGCTCGATGCGCTGGTGAAGTTCATTCGCAGCCATCCCAAGCCGGGCGCCTGACAGACCACGCATTGCGTGAATGCCGCAGGTTTAGGCTCATTGCATTTTTGTACGCCGATCTGTAGACGCGAAGGGCACGAAGAAAAAGCGAAGGTCCGCAAAGGAAAAGCAATTCATGCTTCCCTTTGCGGACCTTCTGTCTTTATCTGCGGCCTTTGCGACGAAATATCCAGCGCTTAAAACCTGAATACGCCTTCAGTGCACTGCACTAACGCAATGGGTAGCCTTTTCTGTCCTCAATCAGGCACCACGCACCCAGCGTGCGGCGGTGTTGGCGACGCGTGCGCCGAACAGCTTGGCGGTTTCGAGGTCGCCCGGCAGCGGGCCTTCTTCGGGGCTGGAGTCGGACGGCGATTGCGCCATCAGGCCCGAGAACGAGGCGACGTAGTTGATGTCATTGCGCTGCGCCGCCTTGCTGTTGGACGGCATCAGGCCGGTACCGACCCAGACCATCGAATGCTGCTGCGAGAGCGTGAAGAGGTAGTGCAGGGTCGACAGCTTGTCGCCATTCATCGAGGCCGAATTGGTGAAACCGGCTGCAATCTTGTCCTTCCATTGTTGGGTGAACCAGGGCTTGCTGGTGGCATCGATGAACTTCTTGAACTGCCATGGCACCGAGCCCATGTAGGTCGGCGCACCGAAGATGATGGCATCCGCTGCCTGCAGCTCGGCCCAGCCTGCTTCGGGCAGATTGCCTTCGGCATCGACAGCCAGCAGGCTGACGCTGGCACCGGCCACGCCGGCAGCACCGGCTTCAACCGCTTCGGCCAGCTTCTTGGTGTGGCCGTAGCCGCTGAAATACACAATCGCGATCTTGCTCATGAATCACTCCTTCTTGTTAGCTACTGCATAAGCGCCTTGCACGGCAAGGCAGACAAAGAAACGGCCGCCACGACGACGACAATGAAAACGACGACGGCATCAATCAAAACGATAGACGTCCATGGCCAATACGCCACCATCAAAACCACGGAAGGTGTTACGCGCCTGGTATGGCTCGCCCGCTGCGCCCAGCGCTGCAAACAAGGGCAGGAAGTGCTCCGGCGAGGGATGCGCGCGCAGCGCGTGCGGCGCCTGTGTCTCCCAGTCGAGCAACTCGTCGACGCGGCCCGCAATCAGGCGCGCATCGACCCAGTCGCGAAACTCTTCTGCATAGTTGCCATTGCCGGGCAGGCGCTGGGTGAAGAAATCGCGCAGGTTATGCGTCATGCTGCCCGAACCAATGATCAGCACGCCCTCGCTGCGCAAGGTTTGCAAGGCACGGCCGACGGCCAGCAGATGGCGTGCGCCACGGTCGGACTGCACGGAGAGCTGCAGCACCGGCACATCGGCATCCGGATACATATGCAAGAGCGGTACCCATGCGCCATGATCGAGCCCGCGTCGCGCATCCAGACCCGAACAGGTATCGGCTTCGCGCAGCAGGGTCTGCACGCGCTCGGCCAGTGCAGGTGCGCCCGGCGCCGGATACTGGATGCGGTACAGCGCTTCGGGGAAGCCACCGAAATCGTGAATCGTCGGCAGCTCGGCACCGCTGGTGAGCATCGGCACATTGGTTTCCCAGTGCGCCGAGACCATCAGGATCGCGCGCGGCTTGCCCAGCTCGGCTGCCAGGGCGCGCCAGCTGGCCGCGGCAGCGGTGTTCTCGATGGCGTGCATCGGCGAACCATGCGATATGTATAGGCTTGGCCACAGTTCCATGTCAGCTCCCTGCCTGTCTGATGGTTTGCGCGTCCTGGCCGAACAGCAGCTTGCGCGACTCTTCATTGACCGAGGGCTTGGCGCCCGAATTGACCTCCGCAGCCCGCGCATAAGCGCGCTGCGTCGCCGGCCGTGCGGCAATCGCCTCGAACCAGCGCTTCAGGTTGGGAAAATCGGCGAGATTCTGCTGCTGGCGCTCATGCGGCACGATCCACGGGTAGCTCGCCATGTCGGCAATCGAGTATTCCCCCGCGCCTTCGCCCGCGATGAAATCGCGGCCCGCCAGATGCTTGTCGAGCACGGCGTAGAGACGCGCCGTTTCCTTGATGTAACGCTCCATCGCGTAGGGCAGCTTTTCCGGCGCGTACTGCACGAAATGGTGGTTCTGCCCGGCCATCGGCCCGAGGCCGCCCATCTGCCAGAACAGCCATTGCAGCGCGGCGTTGCGGCCACGCAGATCCTGCGGGATGAAGCGGCCGATCTTGTCGGCCAGATAGAGCAGGATGGCGCCGGATTCGAAGATCGCGATGGGCTCGCCGCCGTCGACGGGCGCATGATCGACAATCGCCGGAATGCGGTTGTTCGGCGCGATCTTGAGGAACTCGGGCGCGAACTGCTCGCCCTTGCCGATGTTGATCGGCAGGATGCGATACGGCAGGCCGCTCTCTTCGAGGAACAAGCTGATCTTGTGGCCGTTCGGCGTTGTCCAGTAATACAGATCGATCATTGCTTGCTCCTGTACAGATGGCGGTGCCATAGCGGGCACCTGATGATTTTGCATTCTGCTCCCTTGCGTCAGAGGGATAAAGAATATCGACAGCAATTCATTGTTTCTTTTTCGGGGATAATGATTGGCATACGCGTTCGCAGGAGTGAAGAATGGATCGCTTTGAAGCCATGCAGGCCTTTTGCAAGGTCGTCGAGCAAGGCAGCTTTGCCGCCGCCGCCGAACGCCTGGACATCTCCACCTCGGCCGTCTCGCGTCTGGTCGCCCAGCTCGAAGCCCACCTGCAGGCACGCCTGCTCAATCGCACCACGCGGCGCACCAGCCTCACCGATGACGGCCGCGCCTATTACGAGCGCTGCCTGCAACTGATTGCCGACCTCGAAGAGGCCGAAGAACTGGTCGCCCACACGGGTAGCGCGCTGCGCGGCACCCTGCGCCTGACCGCCTCGATCGGCTTTGGCATCGGCCCGATGGCCGGCGCGCTGGCCGAGTTCTCGCGGCGCAATCCGGCACTGAAAATCGATACTTCGCTGTCCGACAACCAGGTCGACCTGGTCGAAGCCGGCCTCGACATGGGCATCCGCATCGGCCAGCTCGGTTCGCAAAACGTGGTGGCGCGCACCATTGGTCGCACGCGCATCCTGATGTGCGCCTCGGCCGGCTATCTGGCGCAGCACGGCACACCGCAAACGCCGGAAGACATGGCGCAGCACAACTGTTTCACCTATGCCTACACGCCGGACAGCCATATGTGGCGCTTCCAGCACCTGGACGGGCGCAAGGCCGAGGTACGCATCAAGGGCACCCACCACGGCAACAACAGCATGCTGCTGCGCGAACTGGCCTGTCAGGATCTGGGCATCGTGCGCGCGCCGGACTTCATCCTGCAAAGCGCGGTCGATCGCGGCGAGCTGGTCGAGCTGCTGCCGGACTGGACCGCCAACATGATCAATATCTACGTGATTTACCCCAGCCGCCGCCATCTCTCGGCCAAGGTGCGCGGCTTTGCCAACTTCCTGCAGGAATGGCTGGCCAGGGACGAGGCCAAGCCAGCTTGAGCGCGACTCAGCCCAGGCGTGCGAGCAGGCGCTGGCGGACTGCGTCGACGACGCCGGACCAATCGCCCGGCGCTTGCTGGCGGAACACGCTCAGGCTCGGATACCAGGGGCTGTCCTCGCGTTCGAGCAGCCAGCGCCAGCAGCCGTCGAAGCGATTGAGCAGCCACACTTCCTTGCCCAGCGCAGCGGCCAGATGCGCCACCGCTGTATCGACCGCAATCACCAGATCCAGCTGTTCGATCAGCGCGGCAGTATCGGCAAAGTCCTCCAGCGCTGCGCTGTGATCGATGATCTGCGGCCCCGCCCAGCCTGCCGCCTGCAGCGCGGCCAGTTCGGCCTCGGCCGCCGCGCCTTTTTGCAGGCTGTAGAAACTCGCGCCGGCCAGCTTGAGCGGCGCAAGCGCCTGCAGCGGAATATTGCGGCGCAGACCTGCGCGCCACACATCCGGCTGGCCCGGTCGCTCACCACCGGCCCACACCAGGCCGACGCGCAAGGCGTTGCGCTCACCCAGACGCTGCGCCCAGGTGGCGGCCAGGGCCGGGTCGCTGCGCAGATATGCCGGCGCCGCCGGTACGCTGGCCAGCGTCGTGCCCAGCGCCATCGGCAGGCTCAGCAGCGGGCAATGACAATCGTGCGCGGGCAGCGCGGCAGCCTCATCAAGCAGCTCGCTCACGCCATCCAGCGTGGCCAGCACGCGCAGCAAGGGCTGTGGCGCACGCAGGATCACACGGGCACCCTGGGCGGCGAGAAACACCGCGTAGCGGCAGAACTGCAGGGTATCGCCAAAACCCTGCTCGGCATGCAGCAGGATGCTGCGCCCGACCAGGGAAAAATCGCCGCGCCACTGCGGCCGATCGGTGAGCAGGCGCACCGCGCGCAGACTGCAGTCCCAGCGCCGCTCGTAGAGGCGCCAACCCGCCGCGTACTGGCCGCTGAGCAGGCAGATCATCGCCTTGTTGAAATAGGCTTCAGGCTCTTCGGGCCGCCAGGCAATCGCCTGTTCGTAGCTGGCCATCGCCTCGTCCAGGCGCATCAGGCTGCGCAATACCACGCCACGGTTATTGCAGGCCGCAACAAAGTCCGGTTGCAGCGCAATCGCCATGTCATAGCTGGCCAGCGCTTCGTCCAGCTGTTCGAGATCGGCCAGCACATTGCCACGGCTGTAGTGCAGCACAGCACTGTCCGGCTGCAGGGCCAGGGCGGCATCGTAAGCGGCCAGTGCCGCCTGCGGCTGGCGCAGATCGTCCAGTACATGCGCATACTGATGATGCGCATCGGCGTTATCCGGCTGCAAAGCCAGCGCCTGCAGGCAATCCTGCAGCGCCTCGTCGAAACGACCGAGCATGCGCAAGGCATGGGCGCGCTTGTAGCAGGCCTCCGCGCGCTCGGCGAGCGCGTCGGGCGCCGCGATGATGGCGCTGTAATCCAGTAAGGCAGCCGCGAAATCGCCCTGCTCGCTCCGCGCATTGGCGCGCTGCAGGTGGGCTGGCCAGTAGTCGGGCTGCACGGCAATCGCCTGATCGAAGCAGGCCTGCGCTTCCACCCGCTGCCCCAGCGACCACAGCACGAGGCCCAGATTGGTCTGCGCCTCGGCGTCCTCCGGTCGCAGCGCGAGCGACTGACGCAGGCGCAGCACGCCGGCCTCGACCGCCCCGCTCTGAAACTGCGCCATGCCCGCCAGGCGCAACAGACTATGCGGTTCTGGGCTGGTCGCCAGCAGCGCTTCGTAAATCGCTAGCGCTTCACTCAGCGCGCCAGCCTGATGCAGCAACAGCGCTTCGCGCAGCTGGGTCGCTGCGGCCTGTTCCGCGCTGCCTGCGCCGGTGTGCATCAGCGCCTGCGCCTAGTTGGCCGTTGCGCGGCGTGCCTGTTGCCAGGCGCGCACGGCTTCGGAAGACTGGCTGAGGATGCGCGTGCGCAGATCTTCCGGCAGCGCGGCAGCGAGTGAAGCGAACAGCGATTGCGTGGTCTCCAGCGCCATGCCTTCGACGGCGATGCCTTGCGAGAGGCAGCGCATCTGGATCGAGGCCAGCGCATCGGCGATCAGCCGCCAGCCGTGCACCGGCATCTGGCCGAGCAGGGCCAGCATCATGCCGCCGAGCTGCTGCAGGATCTCATCGGCCTCCTCGCGCACATCGGCCGCCACCATGGCATGCCACAGCGCCAGGTGCAGTTCGCGGCGCAACAGCACCTTGAAGTCGAAGGCGGCGGCTTCTTCCTCCTGCACGCGTTCAAAGAAGGCCTGGCAGTGCGCCTCTTCCTCAACGTCGATCTCGTCACGCAGGTAACCGACCAGCTCGCTGATGCCGCCCAGGCTGAGATTGCCGAAAGTCTGGCTGAAGGCCAGGCCCCACTGATCGAGGCCGCTGAGCAGCAGCGCCTTGCGCAGTGCCGTGCCCTCGCGGGTCGCCATCGCGGCCCAGCTGCCAAGGTGGGCGGCCAGCTTGGCCAGCGCCTGCTGGCGTGCCTCGCTGCTGGCCGTGCCCTCGGCACCGAGGCGGAAGGCCGTGGCGAACGATTCCTGCACCAGCCGCGCAGCTTGCTGCTGCACGTCACGCGGCGCCAGTTCGAGCAGCGCGTCTTGCGGCAGAGGGAAAGATTGGGGCGTGCTGTCCATGCGCGCGGATTCCATCAGATTCGAAGCCCGCCATTGTGCCGTATTCGCCGCCAGCCTGCCGTGCTGCGCCATTTGTCACACTCGGCATGTCGCAGGACAGAACTACGGCACGCGCATTGCTTGTGCACCGCAAACAAGCAGGAGAAAAGTCGATGGACAATCAACTGATACAACTGGTCGCGCGTCTGAAGATTCGTCTGCGTCAGGACCGCGGCTTTTCGGTCAATACCCAGAAATTTTTCGCCGAACGCCCCTACGCCAGCCAAGTGCTTGATAGTGCGGAAGAGAGTGATGACGAATCACTGGTCAGCCTGGCGCTGGAAATCCGCGAACGGCTCGGCTGGATCGCCCAGCCCCTGGTCAGCCCCAGCCCGGCGACGCAAGCCGCCCCCGCCAGCGCCCCACACGCCGAGAAAGTACAGTACGTTTTCGGCGCCCGCTCCTGGGGCTGAAACCCGTCAATTGCACCAAGCTTGCGCCGGCTGTCCGTCCAAATCGACCGCCGGCGTCTTTTTGAAGCCCGCCGCCCGCTGAACCAGCCAAGCGCCAGCAAGCGGCAGATCGGCCCGCAGCACCACCCGCGGCCCTACTTCTTGCGCCCCATCAGCCCCGCCACACCGACGGCGATCAGGATCACCGGCCACCAGGTGCGCAGCAGCGCACCGATCAGGCGAAAACTCAGGATGTCGAGGTTGTGCAGCAAGAACAGCACCCCGACCAGGATCAGCGCCACAGATCCGCTACGTGATTGCATCGTCACACACCTCAAAGTCAGACAGGGCCCCACTCTGCCAGCCGTCACCGGCCGCGTCCAGCCATGAACTTGCGACAGAACGCTTGATCACGCTCAAGAACTCCGCGCCAAGACCGTTAGCAGGAATAAGGCAGCTGCATAGGTGGCAGGCCACACGCCCCGGAGAAAGATAGATGAACACCAAACACGCGTCGGCATTGCTCACCCGCCTGGCCGCCCCCCTGCTGGCTCTCGGTCTGCTGTGCAGTACGCTGCCTGCATACGCCAGCGGCAAGGGCGAAGGCGGCGGCGGTCCCGCGCCGATGACCTTCACCGCCAATATCGGCCCCTACGGCCCCGATACCCCTACAGGCGGCGGTGTGCTGCAAGTCACCATGGTGCTGCAAACCGGCTCGCCCGAAGCGCAGCACGAAGTGGACACCTACAAGCCCAAGGTGACGCACCACATTTACCAGACCATCAGCAAATTCACGGTCAGCGAGCTGCGCGCGCCCAATGGCAAGGACAAACTGGTCGACGCCATCATCGACCGCCTCAACGCCGTGCTCAAACTCAAGCCCAAAGACGGCATCACCGACGTCTTCTTTACCAGTTTCATCGTCCAGTAAGTCTTCGCCGCGCAGCGAACGCTGCGCCGCACCCCTCTGCTTCCCACGGCAGTGCCCGCCCGACGCCCCGAGTGGCGTCCGGGCGGGTATCCTTACGTCTTTCCCATTTACAACGGATCAGGACTTCCCAGAACCGCTTCCGGCTAGGCGTCGCCGACGAAGATAGTACGAACGGTACAGCGAGGAGGCGCAACAACGCCGGAAGCGGTTCTGGGGAGTCCGCAAAAAGACACATGGCTCAATATGTAATGTCAATGCTTCGCGTGAACAAGATCGTTCCGCCCAAGCGTCAGATCATCAAGGACATCTCCCTCTCCTTCTTCCCCGGCGCCAAGATCGGCCTGCTCGGCCTCAACGGCTCGGGCAAGTCCACCGTGCTGCGCATCATGGCCGGCGCCGACAAGGAATACGACGGCGAAGTGCAATGGCAGCCGAACATGAGCATCGGCTACCTGCCACAGGAGCCCGAGCTCGACCCGAACAAGACCGTGCGCGAAGAAGTCGAATCCGCACTCGGCGAAGTCATGGAAGCCAAGACCAAGCTCGAAGAGGTGTACGCCGCCTACGCCGAGCCCGATGCCGACTTCGACAAGCTCGCTGAACTGCAAGCCAAGTACGAGAACATCATCTCGGCCAGCGGCGCCGACCTCGAAACCCAGCTCGAGATCGCCGCCGACGCGCTGCGCATCCCGCCCTGGGACGCCAAGATCGGCCCGCTCTCCGGCGGTGAAAAGCGCCGCGTCGCGCTGTGCAAGCTGCTGCTCTCCAAGCCCGACATGCTGCTGCTCGACGAACCGACCAACCACCTCGACGCCGAGTCGGTCGAATGGCTGGAGCAGTTCCTGGTGCGCTTCCCCGGCACCGTGGTCGCCGTCACCCATGACCGCTACTTCCTCGACAACGCCGCCGAGTGGATTCTCGAACTCGACCGTGGCGAAGGCATCCCCTGGAAGGGCAACTACTCAAGCTGGCTGGAGCAGAAGGAAGCCCGCCTGGCGCAGGAAGAGAAGAGCGAAAACGCCCACCGCAAGGCCATGAAGCAGGAACTCGAATGGGTTCGCCAGGGTGCCAAGGCTCGCCAGTCCAAGAGCAAGGCACGTCTGGCGCGCTACGAAGAAATGGCCAGCGTCGAATACCAGAAGCGCAACGAGACGCACGAAATCTTCATCCCGCCGGGCGAGCGTCTCGGCGACAAGGTCATCGAATTCAACGGCGTCTCTAAAGCCTTTGGCGACCGCCTGCTGATCGACAAGCTCGACTTCATCATCCCGCCCGGCGCCATCGTCGGCGTGATCGGCCCCAACGGCGCCGGTAAATCGACCCTGTTCCGCATGATTCAGGGCCTCGAAAAACCGGACACGGGCGAAATCGTCCTTGGGCCCACCGTCAAGATCGCCGCCGTCAACCAGACCCGCGAAGGCCTCGACGACAGCAAGACCGTCTTCGACGCCGTCGCCGGCGGCGCCGACATCCTCACCGTCGGCAAGTTCGAGATGCCCAGCCGCGCCTACATCGGCCGCTTCAACTTCAAGGGCGGCGACCAGGCCAAGATCGTCGGCAAGCTCTCCGGCGGCGAACGCGGCCGCCTGCATCTGGCCAAAACCCTGGTCGAAGGCGGCAACGTCCTGCTGCTCGATGAGCCCTCAAACGACCTCGACGTCGAAACCCTGCGTGCGCTCGAAGACGCCCTGCTGGAATTCTCCGGCTGCGTCCTCGTCACCTCCCACGACCGCTGGTTCCTCGACCGCATCGCCACCCACATCCTCGCCGCCGAAGGCGACTCGCAATGGACCTTCTTCGCCGGCAACTACGCGGAGTACGAAGAGGACAAGAAGAAGCGCCTGGGTGAAGAAGCGGCTAAGCCGAAGCGGATTCGTTACAAGCCAATCAGCCGCTAAGCACCGCCACTCCCCTCTCCCGCTCGCGGGGCGCAGCAAGGATTTCGAGTTGCATGCAACTCGCTTGCGCAGCCGGTTGGCAGTGCAATGCCAACCGTGGGACGCGGAGCGGGGCTGGGGGAGAGGGCAAGCCAGCTCATCTATGACTGAAACCGGCCGCAAAATCGTGATCATTGCCGGCCCCAACGGGGCTGGCAAAACCACATTTGCGCGCGAGTTTCTGCCGCAAGAAGCGCACTGCCCGATATTCATCAACGCAGACCTGATCGCCGCAGGGCTGTCGCCTTTCGCTCCCGAGGCTGTTGCGGTCAAGGCTGGCCGCATCATGCTGGCCGAGATGGGCGAGAAACTGCAAGCAGGCCAAAGCTTCGCCTTTGAAACCACACTTTCCGGCCTCAGCTACGCGCGGCAGATTCCACAATGGCAAGCGCTGGGCTACGAGGTGAAGCTGTTTTTCCTGAGTCTGCCGGATGTTGAAATGGCGATATCACGTGTCGCCACGCGGGTATCACAAGGCGGACACAACATCCCTGAAGAAGTTATCCGCAGACGTTTTAATGCAGGTTTGCGCAACTTCCACGACACGTATAAAAACCTTGTCGATGACTGGATGCTCTACGACAATCAAGAAAAAGTACCACGGCCGATTGACTGGAGTGAACGATGAACACGAACAAACCGCTACCCACCGATCCGGATTTGCTCGGCTCCATCGAAGCCATCAAGCGCGCAGCGCAGCGCGCACTTGAAATCGCTGAAGCCACCAACACCCCCTGCTACGTGATGCAGGACGGGAAGATCGTCGATATCGCCCGCAAGCCTGACAAAACCCTGGCGAAATGACACAGACCGCCCTCGCTATTCGCTTCGATGAAGTCCGCATGTGGGTCGAACTTGCTGACGGGCGCGTGCTCGGCGTACCGCTCGCCTGGTTTCCGCGCCTGCTGCGCGCCACACCAGACCAGCTCGCAGCTGTTGAGCGGAGCCCCAGCGGCTTGCATTGGGATGCTCTAGACGAAGACATTTCCATCGCCGGATTGCTGGCAGGGCGTGGCGACATGACGCATTCGCCACAACTGGCAGTCTGAACAGATTCGCCACAAGCCGATCAGCCGCCGCTGGGCCAGCCTGCTTGTCGCCGAGCACCTCGCCCTGCAAAGCCTGCGCACCGCCGGGCTACCCGCCAGCCACAGCGAGCTTATCGAAGCCGGCGGGCAAACTTTTCTGCAGCTCGAACGCTTTGACCGCCTGCCGCGCAACCTGGCGCACGGGCAGACACCTGACGCTCCCACGCGCCTGGGCCGCCGCGCCATGGTCTCGCTCGCCGCGCTCGACGACGCCTTCGTCGGCCACGCCGATCAGCCCTGGCCGGTAATCAGCGCCAGCCTCTGCGCGCAAGGCCGCCTCAGCGCCGCCACTCAGTGCCAGATCGAACAGCTCTACGCTTTTGGCCTAATGATCGCCAACAGCGACATGCATCGCGGCAACCTCAGCTTCCTGCCCGCCGCCGACGGCCCACTACAACTCGCCCCCGCCTACGATATGCTGCCCATGCACTTCGCCCCGCGCGCCTCAGGCGAAATGAACAACCCCCCCCCCGGCTTGCACTACCGCAGCCCGCCAGCACTGGCGATTTGGCAAAGCATGCGGCCCATCGCCCAGGCCTGGGCTTACATCGCTGCAAACAACAGCCGCATCGACGACGAGATGCGGAACGCCAGTCGCGCACAAGCCAATACGCTAGAAAACTTCGCCGCAAACCTCGGCATTTGATGCCTGCTAGGCGCGGACGGAGTTCCAGCAACTCAGGCTCCGCCTGCCCACCTACCGCCACAGAGCGGAGTGCAAACTTCGCCACCCTGAACAAGGCGGGCGGTCACGCACGGGGGAAACATCCGGCGGGGCTTGCGCCCCCACCGTACGTGGTATTTATTTTTTTTTCGCGCGGACACTATCACCTTGAGAAAAAGCTATTTTCAAAATATCGCGCTTTGCTTCTTCAATTCGTGCATTAAGACGTCCGCGATTCTGCCTAGCGGACAGCTCCCTCATATACAGATTAGCCGTATCCTTTAGCTCATCAACACCCTCGAATTCCCTGACAATTCTAACGTGATACTCCGCCAGGGTGACGATAGGGTAGTCTGTATCTTCCTCAGAATGTCTGGCATCTAACTTGAGCAAAACCTCCTTTGCAATTTCTAGATTTTTATAGGCATAATCACGTGAGCCTCTCAGCGCACAAATCAAAAGCTGCTGCGCATAAGCGTGCTCAGTTTGCTTCATCGACCACGCAACAGAAGCAGAGTGCAGCTTACTTAACGCATTATCATGCTCGCCGACATCCCGGAGAGCCAGCCCATACTGCAAGTAATACAAACCATCCATCTCGAAATATTTCTCAAAATCCTCATATATTCTAACCATAGGACCTTTCCTGCCATTAAAAAAATTATTTAAGAAATTATGATTAATAGCATACTTAAACAACATAACATGATTTCTAGACATGTTTTTAGAAATCGGCTTCTCATTCCTGGAAAACGCCAACAACAAACCCCGAATAGCACGTTCTTTCAATTCCAGGGCAGCGTGACCGTCAAATAGCTTGTCGACATAAACCGGGTGTCTGGCACGATAACTACCGTCCGCAAAATGCACAATTCCATACGTAGCCGCTATAAGTTCATTGATATGCGTCCTTACCTCAGCACCTGACAATGCTGCCAGACACAAATCCTTTGAAATGCCTAGACCATGAATTGTCGCTAGCCCAACCAGAACGACAAAGACCCTTGCGTCATCGGAATCTAGCTTTAAAAAATCATCAGCAATAATTTTTTCAAACCCATAGCCTGTTGTAAGCTCCATCAAACCGATAAGCAATTGACGCTTAGACTTCTCAAGCAGCTGACTCTTTCGATCAAGCGGTCTTAGTTTTGCAACTCGCGACCATGGGCCATACTTCTCCAGCTTAGCTAGTATTTTTTCTGCGTCTGCCACCCCAATCTCCGTCAGCTTCAGCTGAACAGGCGAATGCCCCCCTAAGATCCACTCGGATCTTTGACGCCAAACATTCAACCTTTCCCCGCAAACAAACACAACCTTACTCAACCCCATGTCACGCAAAACACTAACAATTCCGTCGATTACACTTGAAGCCCTGTCTATAAAAAGATAATACGGCCCATCATTAACTTCTTCTAGTTTTTTTACAATAAAATCCAACCTAGAAACCGGCTGCTGTAAATAATAAACAGAGCGATCATTTTTCCTCGCCAGCGCAGCCGCTGCGCACATTAAAGCAGTGCTTTTCCCGGACCCAGCGGGCCCTGTCACGACATACAGTCTATTCCCATCCACAAGCTTATCTTCTAATATTTCATAAAAATCAAGCCTCGCGGGAACATCCTCAAAGATCTCATCCCAAGAAGGCTTAAACCCCATGTAAAACTCTCTTGTCTTTCCAAGAGACTTATCCGCATCAACCTTCCTTGATGCGGATATTTTTATAACTTTTGAAAAATCTTCATCAACATCTCCGCCTTCGCTCAATATCGCCAATTCGGGGTTTTTCAGCACAGCGACATCAATAGGTCTTCTACTATTTGAAACAGCCGAATCCACAATCGAAATGAAGTCCTTTAAAGAGCCTTTGATGTACTCAATATTTGCCGACATGAGCATTTTTCGATCCAAATCACTAATCTCAGGAAGGATCACATACGACCTTCCAGGCAAACCTCTTCCATCCGGCCAACAGCTTTTATAGTATTCGATCTGCTGGAAAAACAACGGCTCATTCAGTCTCGTTCCAATAAAAACAAATACGTTATTAAGATAATCCCTACCCAACTGCTTATACCACTCAGGAGGATTGCTAGCCGCCGAGGCGTATTCTGACGGAGAGAATATAAGACTCCCCTTGGATCTAGAGATACAACCATTCAGCTTAATTAAATCAAGGCGCCCATACAGACCATCCAAATCAGCCCAAGAATCTTTCCCATGCCTAACCACAACCTTCTGTTTTGAGTTTCTAGAAAAAGCAATATCTGCGGCATCATCTATATTCAGGGAATAAACACGCGGCCAAACATGTTTAGCCAAGCTTTCCAGCTCTGCAGACGGCATCAAACTCATAAACCTATCTTCCAGCAGAGAAATCAGCCTAGGCCCCATCTGATGTTTAGCAATTGCATATACTTTAGAAAGACAGCCCTCTTCATAGACGACATCAACTTCTTCGCATAGCAGCTTAGCCAAGCCCTCCCCAGAAAGAACGTCTCGCCCGTGAAAGTCTTTCGACCCAAACGATGTACCAGCTCCAAGCAATAGCATACACTGCCCAGATTTTATTGATTTAATTAGACTGTTCATATGAAATCCAATTCACAATTTAAATTAACCACGGGTGTCACCACGACAACAAACCAAGAAGCCCCCATCACTAAGGCGCACACTTTCATTAACGAAGCGCCCGACAAAACCATCTCATTTAAAACTCGAATAACTCATCGCCACTCTACTATTCAAGATGAAAATCATGACTATTGTTCTTGATCGCAGCAATACAATCTCTACCTATGCACAACCTATCTCCGCACATCAAATAGACTTTATCCCCACGATCTCGCAACACGATTTACGTAGATCGGCTCAGCATCATCTGGCATACCTTGCATTCACTCACTCCGTGTCGTCTGAGTAACTTAAAATTACCAACCCCATACTATCTCGCCTCATCACTTGTACCTGTTTCTGCTCCGGCAAATAAATCGCCAGCTGACTGTCCGAACTCTCGATCAAAAAACCTTTCAACTCAGGCTGTCCATCGCGCCGGAAGACAATGCAACGCTGTTTGAGCGCGCTGATTTCGCAGCCTTTGCTGTACTGCGTAACTTCGGTATTACCGGTCTTGTCCCCTGCCTCTTTACCTAGTTGCGCGGGCAGGTACAGCAAAGCAGCAAACAGCAAGGGGCTATACAGAACAAATACGCAAATGAGCGAGACATAAGAGGAGCCGAAGCCAAACGTCAGCAACCAACGTGGCAAACGCTTCAGCCAGGTGCGCAATATGCGCTTGGGCACATCTTCTTTGTTGTGCAACACGAGCATCACGGCAACGAAACCGACGATTCCCCAAAGCGCCAACATCCACCAGTTGGTTTTGAGGTAGAGGTATATGCTTATGATGGCGCCGACGATGACGTCGTACCCCGTCATCAAGACCCACTCAACAGGCTTGGGAAAGAGATCGGCTTCCAGCCCCCAGGCGGCGATGCGTGCTTCGTGATAGCGGGAGCCGGCCACGTGCAGGGCCAGGCCGCCGATGGTGATGAGGAAGGCGCTCCACTTGAGCAAGGCGTCCCAGGAGAAGGAGGACGCGGCGGCCTGAGGCTCGGCCTGATGCGGCGCATCCGCAGCACTGCTCATCTACCCTTCTCCCCTTTCAGCAAACCTTGGCTGGATGCTGGGGATTCTATGCTGCTGGCGTGGAGCGGCCTGCGACTTGGGTCAGATTAGGCGAGTTATGCCCTTTAGTACGTAGTTCGCGATGATTTATCGGCACAGCAAGAGCGAACCCACTCTACGCAAGGCCGGGCGACAATAGGCATTCGCTCAAACCTCTGTCGCCGGAGATTCTTCATGCGTGTATCCCTGAGGGCCGAGCGATTCACCGTTGGCATACAGCCGATATCCGTTTGGCTTGCTGGTGACCCACGTCGTCGCTACTTCCTGCCCGTTGGCATTTTTTTCTTCACGGTGAATTATCTTGAACGCTCACGCGATCTGCTGGTGCGGCATGTCGCCTTGCTGCGTGACGTGGTCCGACAGGTGCGCGCTGCGCGCGCCTTCGAGATCGTCGCATGGGTGGTGATGCCGGATCACTCGACTCTTGAGACCAATCTTCCGCCCGGTGATACGGACACCCCAGAACGCTGGCGCCCCATCAAACTGCTGCGGGAATTCGGTGCAATGCCATTCGGCTATTGAACCCTATAGTCCGGCGAACAGATACGGGTCTCTATGTACGCATGAATAGCGGAGCGATTAGGGGCTACTTTAGGGTAGCAAGCCCCGCTTTCTGGACCTACATTAATCTGCGCAATACAAGGTTTTTGCTATCCGTCGACGCATTGACTAACAGCGTGATGGTCGCGAAATTGATCGCGCGCCGTTCAACAGGAGAATCTCATGAAAAAAAGCCTAAGCTTCCTTGTGCTACTGTCGGCCTTCACCGGAACCGCCCAATCCAGCACCGAGTCGCCTGACTCGGCCGCCGCCGCGATAGCAGCTCAGGAGCTGGCGTTAGAACGGAATACCGCTGACAAGGGTTTCGGGCCGCAGTCACCACGTGATCTGGCGAAAAAGAAGGGGGAAAACAAGCGATATTTCTCGCCCGCACCGGCATACCAGAATATGAACCTGTGCAATATTCATTTCCATACGAACGCAGAGCACAAAGGCGGCGACTTCACCACGTTTGCAGGATACGGCGATGGCCATGGCTCCCATACGGGTTATCGCTACAACGGAAAACTCAGTGCCGCAGAATCCAAGCCCCTCGCCGAGGAGGTCTGCAAAAGCGAGCACGGGGGTTTGCAAGCAGGAGACACCATTGAGCTTCACTACGTACATAGTTCAGCCATGGTCACGCCAGGCCCGACGCTGAACTCCTGCCTCAGTGAGGCGGACAGCAATCCACAGCTCAGGGTGGAGGCGCAAGTCCTGGTTCTGGTCAATAACCCCAAGGCCGTCGACTTCAACAAACTGGCAGCGGTTGGCCAAGTCAATGGCTTTTATCAGGCCCTCCATATTCCCAAAGCCACGGGAAAACCGATCCAGTATGCGGGCTCAACAACGGGGCCTGCATACAATGAAAAGGGGTCGCCCCTGCAAGTCTCCTGGAGTGTTCGCCCCCGCGTTCTGAAAGTCAGTGCCGAATCGCTTGCCAAGTGGTGTGGCGAGAACGTCTTCAAGGAAGATCATGCTCACGGCGTCCGAAACCTGGTCCGCAATGTCAAACTGCTATCGCCTATGAAGTGATACCTGGGGAGCGCGAAACAGTGTCGTTCGAGCGAGAGGGGCGTGCCCCTTTCGCTAAACAAAGCCCACTGAGAGCGATACACAACGGGGTCCCAAGGCTGCAATAACGCGTAAGCCAGGTTCTCGTGGCGATCCCGCTGGCTTGTCGCGACGCGCCGAACCCCACCACCCTCAAACCCCCGCCTCCACCCAAGCCACAATCTGCGCGGACTGCACCGCCCCCGGCTGGCGCTTGATCTCCTGGCCACCGCGCAGCAGGAGCAAGGTCGGCAGGCTGCGGATGGCGTAGCGGGCGGCGGCTTGCGGGTTGTTGTCGCTGTTGATCTTGGCGAACAGGGCGCGGCCCTTGAAGCGCGCGGCGGCGGCTTCGAAGTGCGGCGCCATCATCTTGCAGGGGCCGCACCAGGCGGCCCAGAAGTCGATGACGATGGGCAATTCGGTGCGGCTGATGACGCGCTCGAAATTGCTGTCCGTCAGCTCCACGGGATGACCATCGAGCAGCGGTGTTTTGCACTGCGCGCAGACCGGATCGCTGCCGGCACGGTCGGGCGGGACGCGGTTGGTGGTTTGGCAGTGGGTGCAGACGATGAGCATGGAGACTCCGGTCGGGCGGTGCGCAGGGGCACATGTACAGGTGAAGTTTGTGCCGGGAGGCCGCCATTTCAAGCGCTGCACACAATTCCATCCGCAACGATGCCCGACTCGCCGCGCAGACAATGCACAATGCAAACGCCCATGAAATGAGGCCATAACATGCGGCGCTCAGTATTGCCCGCCGGAATTCATGCAGGCACAATGCCAAAGGACTAAATCAGTCAGGCGTCGTAATTCAGCGAATCAAGACAGACGAGCTTGTTGAGCGATAATGAACGTACTCCTTCTCAGTCATCAACTCGATTACTCAGGCGCGCCGATTGCCCTCCTCCGGCTGGCCGAGGCTTTGATCGGGCAGGGGCATCGCGTTTCGCTGCTTTCCAAGCAAGACGGCCCCTTGGGTATCGAATTCGTAAAGTGCGGAGTACAGGCGACGGACTCCAATCTGGCCCAATACGATCTGTACTTTGCCAATACCTTTCTCATGGTCCCGCTAGCGCTTGAACTGGCACCGAGCGAGGACAAGATCCTTGCCTGGATCCATGAGTCGCGGGCCTTTTTCCGCCTGTACGGTCGTGACGAAACCCAATACGGGCTCTCGCGCCTGAAGCGTGCGCTATTCCCTTCGAAATTCCAGATCGAGGAATACCGGACGCTGATGCCTGATTGCGAGTTACGCCAGTTGCGCAATCAGGTGTCGATGACCGGTATTCAGCGCAGCAACTCCTTCGCCGACTTTTTCGCTGTCAGTGGCGCCTGGGAACCGAGAAAAAACCAGGCGGGCCTGTTAAAGCTGATCGACAGCGCCGGCCTGGATATAAAGCTCAATTTCATTGGCACAGGCAAGCCGCCGAGTATCCCCTGCGCCCAGCATCATTACTTTGGCCAGGTTTCTGCGCTTGAGGCAAAGCGCATTATTGCCGGCTCATGTGGTTTGATCAGCGCAGCCATCAATGAAACCCAGAATCTCGCCGCGATTGAATCCATTCTGGTGGGTCATCCCGTGCTGTTAAGCAGCATCCCTGCGCATCAGGAGTTGCAAGAACTCATCCCCAGTGTCGTCTTGTTCGATGCGACAGATGCAGCCTCATTCGCTGAGGGCTTCGCGAGCGTGACGCGCCTGAAAAGCGATTCCGCGCATCTTGATGAGGGCCGCGACCAGGCCGAGCGGTACTTCGGCAAAGCAGCCTTCTCTGAAGCCCTGAGCCCGTTGATCAACTGAGTCGATAATTGCACCTTGCGTGGCGTGCCCCGGTCTGTACGCGGAATGAGTGCGTGCCAAGGCATCGCCCGATTGGCCACCCGCGCCTTATTTCGCCCAGTTTTATACTTTGCGGCGAAGGACAAGCGTTCAGGCTGAGTCCGGATAACAAGATCATCGACATTGCGGGGCCCAACACGCGCCTGTCGCATAACACCAGCGGGGAATACGCATGAGCGAAGCGGCGGACAAGGATTTTTTCGAGGCCATGGTGGCCTTGTCGTTGTGGCGCAATACGCATCCGGACAAGAAGATCGAGGCGGAGCCGGCCGAGATCATGGAGAAGCGGCGCATCGTGATGGTTCGCCTGTCGTCGCTGCAGGAAGGGGATGTCGATCCGTGGATGGGGCAGCGGGTCGAGATCCTGATCCGCAAGAGCAGCCGCTACATCGTCTATCTCGATGACAAGCTGGAGATCCAGTGGTGGTGGACGCAGCGCCTCTCCAGCGAGGAGGGGATGAGCGTGATCCAGGCCAACATCATGCGCCTGAGCTGCGCCAGCAATTTCCTGCTCGATGCGCAGAGCGAGCTGCTCAAGGCGCCCTTCCCCAAGCTGCGCGTGTTGCTGCGCTGGCTGCCCTGGTTCCGGCGCATGAACGAGGCGCAGCAGACGGCCAGCGTTGCACGCGCACGCGACAGCGCGCGGCGCATCCGCATGCTGATCGCTGAGTCGATGGCGATGGTGCTCAACGGCGTGAGCCGCGCCGAGTGCGAGAAGGTGCAGGCGATGGCCGAGGATCAGATCCTCATCGCCAAGGACCAGCTGTGTCGCCCGGTTTTCTTCTGGTGGTTCATCTATGTGCTGTGCCTGCTCGGTCTGGCCAGTCTCGCCAGCCACTGGCTGGACAGCGTCTGCCCAGCGCTGACGGGCATCTCGCCGTGGTTGCAGGCGGCGCTGGCGGGCGCGTTTGGCGCCTTGCTGTCGGTGACGACGCGCACGCGATCGCTGCGCCTGGAGCCGGAGTCGGGCAAGCGCGGCTTGCGCATGGAGGCGGTCAGCCGCCTGCTGATCGGCGTGGGTGCCGGCATCCTGGTGCATCTGGCCTTCGAGGCCGAGATCATCCTCAAAGGCGCGCTGAGCAGCACGCCCAGCATCGCCAACGCGGCGCATGCCTTCCTGTGCATTGCTTCGGGCTGGAGCGAGAAGATCCTTCCCTCGCTGCTGGGCCGGGCGGAATCTTTCGTCAGCAGCGAAGCGGCGGAGAAATAGCCACCGGCCTTGCCCGGGCGGGCAGTGGCCAAGCACACAGCGGCGTGTCAGGCTGGCTGCGACACGCTCCGCCGGAGCGACGCAGACAGGAGACTGAACATGGCACGCAGGGCATTGGTGATCAGCGGTGGTGCGCCCAACGCAACCTTGGTGGGGGGCGCGCTGGAGGCCTTCGCCGAACTGGGCCTGGAGTTCGATGTGGTGAGCATGTCCGGCGCGGGTGCGCTGCTCGGGCTGATGTATCTGGCACCACGCAATGGCGAGCCCATCGCAACCCTGCGCGGCCTGACCGAGCTGGGCATTGCCGACGCGATCTATGAGCGTTTTCCGGTCAATTACAAGGTGTTCAACAAGCCCGGTGAGCTGGCAGACGTCTATCGCCAGATGCTTGCCGGCAATCCCTTGCTGCAGCGGGTGATGGCGCAGCCGGCGCAAGACCCGCTGAGCCAGCTGGCCAAGGACGGCTTGTCGCTGTGGCTGGCCAGCTGGTGCCCGAGCAGCCTCACGCCGAGTTCGACCGGGCTCTGCGCGCACGTGCCCTTTGCCGAGGAGATCATCGACTTCGCGCAGATCGCCCACGTCAGTCCGGCGCTCTATCTCAATGCCTACAACCTCAGCCAGCGGCGGATGGAGAACTTCGACAAACACGCGCTGAATACGCAGCACCTGCAGGCGGCGCTGTCCTTCCCCTTCCTCTATCCGCCGACGCAGATCGGCGAGGACCTCTACATCGAAGGGGCGGCGCTGGACTGCCTCAACTTCAAGGGCCTGATGGAAAACCACCCTGAGCTGGAGGAGATCGTGGTGTTCGATCTGCTTGGCGCAGAGCGCCTGCTGCGCGCACCGCGTGATCTTTATGATGCCTGGGTGATGTCTATCCTCACCCCGCTGGTGGAGATCGCGCGCGACGACGTCAAACTGTTCGAGCAGGTGCACATGCCCAACTACCCGCAGCTCAAACCGCTGTTCAAGGTGCCGCTGGTGGAATCGGTGCCGGAACAGTTCCTCCCCGATGTCTTTGACTGGTCGCGCAGTAATCTTGAACGCCTGTACACGATGGGTTACGCGACGGCCCGCCGCTACGCCGAGGAACATCTGTGAGCCGCTCGCCTTGACGCAAAGCCAAGCCCGCGCCACCAAACAGTGCGAGGATCTGCAGCTGCGCCGGGAACCAAAGCGGATCGCCCGCATCACACAGCGCACTGTCGTGGTTTCATGAGGAAAGTCTTGCATATGTTGCGAAAGCTGTTGGTGGCCAGCCTGGGTATGGCGGCCTTGCAAACCGGTTGGGCGGCCAGTGATCCCCGCTCGCTGATGGGCTACACCGAGGGCGCACAGGTGATTCGCGTGCCGGTCGAGACGGGCCAGGTCGATGTGCTCAATGGCGTGATCTACGCGCAGTGGAAAAGCACCCGCTCGGTACGCCAGATGCAGATGTCCCTGCTGGTGCCGCGCACCAACGACCTGAAGCCTGCCATCGTGTACTTCCCGGGCGGCGGCTTCACCAGCGCCGAGCACGACAAATACATCGAGATGCGCATGGCGCTGGCACAAGCGGGCTTCGTGGTGGCCGCCTGCGAATACCGCACGGTGCCCAACACCTTCCCGGCACCGCTGCAAGACGCCAAGGCCGCCGTGCGCTACCTGCGCGAGCATGCGCAGGAATACGGCATCGACCCGCAACGCATCGGCGCACTGGGCGATTCGGCCGGCGGCTACGTCGCCCAGCTGCTGGGCACCACGGGCGAAGAGCGGCGCTTCGACAAGGGCAGCTTCCTCGACAAATCTTCTGCCGTGCAAGCGGTGGTAACGCTCTACGGCATCTCGGATCTGCGCAACATCGGCGCCGGCCTGCCCGAACGCCTGCAGAAGGTGCATGAATCCCCCGCCGTCACCGAAGCCCTGCTACTCAACGGCCCAGCCTTCGCCAGCTTTGCCGGTGCCTCGGTGCAGTCGGCACCTGAGAAGGCACTGGATGCCAGCTCGATGGGGCATCTGCAGGGCAAGAAGCCGCCCTTCCTGATCTTCCACGGCAGCGCTGACACGCATGTCTCGCCAGTGCAAAGCGCGCAGCTCTACGCCGGGCTGATCGCCGGTGGCAACCAGGCCAGCTATGTGCTGGTGGAAGGCGCCAACCACGGCGATCTGAGCTGGTTCCAGAAACCTATCATCGAGCGCGTCGTGCTCTGGTACCGCGAGGTACTGGGCGCGCCTCTCAAGAAGGCAGGCAAAGCCGCCGACGACAAGGCCAATCTCTGACACAAGGCCGCCCACGTGCCCGGGCGTGGGCGGCAAAGCAAGGCTCCATGCGCTGAATCAAAGTTTGCGGCAATGCCGCATCTAGATTGGAAGTACAGCACGTGAAAGGAGTCCCGAGATGAGCAGCAATACGTTTTTCATTCCCAGCGTCAACCTCATGGGCCAGGGCTGCCTGCAGGATGCAGTCAGTCAGATCGCTGCCTACGGCTGGCGCAAGGCCCTGATCGTCACCGACGCACCTCTGGTGCGCACCGGCATGGTCGGCCGCATTGTGGAAATGCTGGGCGAGCACGGCGTCAGCGCGGTCGTCTTCGATGAAGTCAAACCCAATCCGAATGTCGCCAATGTGCGCGCCGGCCTCGCCCTGCTGCAGCAATCGGCCTGCGACTGCGTAATCTCGCTCGGCGGCGGCTCGCCGCACGACTGCGCCAAGGGCATTGCCCTGGTCGCCACCAATGGCGGCGAGATCAGCGATTACGAAGGCCTCGACAAATCGGCCAAGCCGCAGCTGCCGCTGGTCGCCATCAACACCACCGCCGGCACCGCCAGCGAGATGACGCGCTTCTGCATCATCACCGACGACACGCGCCACGTGAAAATGGCCATCGTCGACAAGCATGTGACGCCGATCCTCTCGGTCAACGACGCCGCGCTGATGGCCGGCATGCCGGCCGCATTGACTGCCGCCACCGGCATGGATGCGCTGACCCACGCCGTCGAAGCCTATGTGTCGACTGCCGCCACGCCGATCACCGATGCCTGCGCCCTGCAGGCGATGCGCCTGATCAGCCGCTACCTGCGCAGCGCCGTGCACAACGGCCAGGACATGCAGGCGCGCGAACAGATGGCTTATGCGCAGTTTCTCGCCGGCATGGCGTTCAACAACGCTTCGCTCGGTTATGTCCATGCGATGGCGCACCAGCTTGGCGGCTTTTACGATCTGCCGCACGGTGTCTGCAATGCCATCCTGCTGCCGCACGTACAAGCCTTCAACGCCCGCGTGGCCGCTGCGCGCTTGGGCGATGTAGCGCAGGCGATGGGCGAGGAAGTCAGCGCTCTGGCGCCCGCCCAGGCGGCCGAGCGGGCCTTGCAGGCGATCCGCAATCTGTCGCGCGATGTCGGTATTCCCGGCGGCGTTGCGCAGCTGGGTGCCAAGGCCGAAGACATACCGGTGCTGGCGCGCAACGCGATGAAGGACGCCTGCGGCCTGACCAATCCGGTGCAGCCGAATTTCGAGGAAGTCTGCGCGATCTTCAGCGCCGCCTTATAGGTCAGCGCCGCCTGCTGCGTGCGCCGCGCAGCAGGCCCCTGACACCGCCCGCCCACACGGCGCAACACCGTTCAGTTAGGCTATGTGCATGTTGATGCGCTGGCTTTTGACACAAAGGACGCAAAGGAAAAGCAAAGGTCCACAAGGAAAACGATTTTGGGGTTTCCTTTGTGGACCTTCTGTCTTTCTTTGCGTCCTTTGCGTCGAAAATTCATCGCCCCAAAACTGAATATGTCTTCACTGAACGGCGTTAGCCCACAAGGCGGGCTTTTTCATGTTCAATGGCGATCCGTTCATCTCCAGCCTGCCCTCGCGTGTCTGAGCCTCGCTTCTCCTTGCGCCCGCTGGCGGATCGCGCCCGCAGCTTCCTGCAGCGCCCCGGCCGGCAAAAGTGGTGGGCGCTGCTGGCCGTCCCGCCGGCCCTGCTGCTGCTCTGGGTGTTGCTGCTGATCCCTTTCACGCCGGGTATTTCGGACATCCGCAAGGCGCACGAAGAAACGCCGGCCCAGGTACTCTCCAGCGACGGCCAGCTCATCGCCAGCTTCAAGCGCGGCAACCGCGACTGGATCAAGCTCGAAGACATCTCGCCACGCGTCATCGAGGCCCTGATCGCCACCGAAGACCGGCGCTTCTACGCGCACCACGGCATCGACTTCTGGCGCATGGCCGGCGCCGCGCTGGCCACCGCACGCGGCAATACCCAGGGCGGCTCGACCATCACCCAGCAGCTGGCGCGCAATCTGTTCCCCGAGGAGATCGGCCGCGAGCAGAACATCTCGCGCAAGATCAAGGAGGCGATCACCGCACTGAAGATCGAGGCGCTCTACTCCAAGCAGCAGATCCTCGAGGCCTACCTCAATACCGTGCCCTTTCTCTACAATGCCTATGGCATCGACATGGCGGCACGCACCTATTTCGGCAAGCCGGCACGCTCGCTCGATCAGCTGGAGAGCGCAACCCTGATCGGCATGCTCAAGGGCACCAGCTATTACAACCCGGTGCTCAATCCGGAACGCGCACGTGCGCGGCGCAACGTTGTGCTCGCACTGATGGCGCAGCAGGGCCAGCTGACGCCGGCGCGCTACCGGGCGCTCGCCCAGCGCCCGCTGCAGCTGGACTTCGAACGCCAGAGCGCCGAGACCGGCCCGGCACCGCACTTCACGCAGCAGCTCAAGCACTGGCTGATCGAGTGGGCCGACCGCAATGACTATGACATCTACACCGACGGCCTGGTGGTGCGCACCACGCTCGACTCGCGCCTGCAGAGTTTTGCCGTGCATGCGGTCGAACAGCAGGGACGCCAGTTGCAGGCCATTGCCGAAGGCGCCTGGGCGGGCCAGTGGCGGGCCGGCAATCGCGTCGTCGAAGCGCTGTTGCGCGAGAGCCCGGAATACGCAGCGGCCACCGCCGCCGGCCAGAGCCCGGCAGCGGCGATCAAGCAGCTGTTGCGCGATCCGGCCTTCATGCGCCGCCTGCGCGAGAACAAGATCCGCCAACAGCTCGGCTTCCTCGCCATCGACCCGCGCAGCGGCGCGATCCGCGCCTGGGTCGGCAGTCGCGACTTTGCCAGCGACGCCTACGACCATGTGCGCCAGGCGCGGCGCCAGCCCGGCTCGACCTTCAAACCCTTCGTCTATGGTGCCGCCTTTGAGCAAGGCGCCAAGGCGGACGACACCTTCATCGACGCGCCGGTGGAAATCCCCCTTGGCGGCGGTGAAATCTGGCGCCCCAACGATGCGACGCCGCCGAGCATGGAGCCGATGACGCTCAGCGCCGGGCTGGCGCTGTCGCGCAACCGCATCACCGCGCAAGTCATGCAGCAAGTCGGGCCGGCGCGCGTGGCGCGGCTGGCGCGGGCGATGGGCGTGCGCGAGAGCAAGCTGGAGGAAGTCCCCTCGCTGGCCCTGGGCACCAGCCCGGTAACGCTCTACGAGATGGTCAGCGCCTACGCCAGCATTGCCAACGGTGGCCGCTACATCGCGCCGGCCATGGTGGCGCGCATCGAGGATCGTCACGGCAAGCTGCTCGAAGAATTCCGCCCAGCCAGCGAGCAAGAGGCCCTGTCGCCGCGCGCTGCCGATACCCTGCTCGACGCCATGCGCGGGGTAATCGACCGCGGCACCGGCAGCGCCATCCGCTACCGCTTCGGGCTGCGCGGCGACTACGCCGGCAAGACCGGCACCACGCAGGACAATACCGATGGCTGGTTCATCCTCATGCATCCGCAGCTGGTGGCGGGCGCCTGGGCGGGCTTCAACGATGCGCGCATTACCCTGCGCAGCGATTACTGGGGCCAGGGCGCGCACAGCGCGCTGCCGGTGGTCGGCGATTTCTTCGTGCGCGCCCAGCGTGCGCACCTGATCGACCCGGCGCAGCGCTTTGCCAAGGCCGAAGGCGAGAGCCTGATCGACCGCCTGCGCGCACGCCTGTTGTCATTCTTCGGTGACGATGCCGCATCCGCGCCGGTGGCGGTGCCCGCGCCGCCTCGCCCGCAGAGTGCACCGGTCGCGGCGAGTGTGCCAGCGGCGGCGAGCGAAGCCGCAGAGGTGCAGGAGTCGATGCCGGTCGCGATCTTCCCTGCCACCTCTGCCCCGCTGCCGGCGGCCTCCCCACCAGCGGCCAGCAGCAGCCCGGCGGCGAGCGGCAGCGCGCCACTGGCGGCGCGACCACCCGCGCAAGCCTCGGCGGTGTTGCCCGCCCCCGCCGTGGCGCCGCCCGCCAGCCCCAGCGCACCGCTCTGAGCGCCGGCTGCGGCTTGATTCGCCGCAAGGCAAAGGCGAACGGCAGCACAAGGCATTTGCATTTGTGTCAGCCGGGGTTTACCCTCGCGAGTTCCCGCCGTACGCGTCAGCGTCGCCCGCCCACATGCCGGGTCTGCGACGCACGACACAGCAAGGCCATTCACCCACAACCGACGCCTCGCGTCGATTTGAAAAGGAAGCTCCCATGAAAATCGCTCTCATCAATGAGAACAGCCAAGCGGCCAAGAACGAAATCATCTTCAACGCGCTGAAGACCGTTGCCGAGCCCCTGGGCCACACCGTGTTCAACTACGGCATGTTTGGCGCTGAAGATCCGGCATCGCTGACCTACGTGCAAAACGGCATCCTGGCCGCCATCCTGCTGAACTCCAAGGCGGCTGACTTCGTCGTCACCGGCTGCGGCACGGGCATGGGCGCCATGCTGGCGCTGAACTCCTTCCCGGGCGTGTTCTGCGGTCTGATCATCGACCCGACCGACGCTTTCCTGTTCGGCCAGATCAACGACGGCAACGCCATCTCGATGCCCTACGCCAAGGGTTTCGGCTGGGCTGCTGAACTGAACCTGCAAGACGTGTACCGCAAGCTGTTCGACGGCGAGCGTGGCCTGGGCTACCCGAAGGAACGCGCTGCCATCATGGCCAAGAACCGCGGCATCCTGAAGGATGTGAAGGCTTCGACGACCAAGGATCTGGTCAGCGGCCTCAAGGGTCTGGATCAAGACCTGGTCAAGGGCGCCATCGCCGGTGCGAAGTTCCAGGAATACTTCTTCGCCAACAGCCAAGACGAAGCGATCACCGCTTACGTCAAGAGCCTGGTGCTGTAATTTGGCCCTCTGAGTTCATCGCAACTCAGACACGCTGAACGCTGAAAAGCCCGGATCACGGTAAAACGTGATCCGGGCTTTTTCTTTGCCTGTGCCTGCCGCACCATGGAGCTTGATCCTGCGCAGCGCGCTGTATCCGGTCATGTCGATAAGGTCGGCGCAGATGGCCGCAGCACTTGTGCGACGGACTCAAAACGCGACGCTTTCACCCCTGATCAGGAACTCACGTAAATCCGCCCCCCATGTCACACAAGCATCGTTTTAGCGGCTCATGCTTTACATTGAGTGCCCAGCCGTACTCAGCCCCACCCAACACCTTGCAGCACCGCCTGACCTTATCTTGTAACGAGAGCGAAGAACCATGACTCAAGACCCCAAGCCCGAACAGCCCGATCAAACCGCCACTGACGAACCCAGCCAACCCTCGCGCCGCCGCCTGTTCGGCAATCTCGCTGCGCTGGGCGTGGCGGGATCACTTCCCACGCTGAGCGAAGCGGCCAGCCAGCCGGGCCACGCCGCCAAGGGCGGCACGCTGGACGAGCGCCTGCGCGCCCGCATCAAGCATGTCGTCGTCATCTACCTGGAAAACCGCAGCTTCAACAATCTGTTTGCCGATTTCCCCGGTGTGCAGCGCCCGATGTCACAGCTGTCGACGCTGCAATACGGCCAGCTCGACCGCAACGGTCAGCCGCTGGCCACCCTGCCGAAGATCTGGGCCGGGCTGGTGCCCAGTTCCCAGACCCTCGGCGGCAAGACTTACCAGATCGGCGAGGCGAAGATCAGCGGCCTGCCCAATGCGCCGTTTGCCCTCAAGGATGCCGAGGGCGAACTCCTGCCGGAGACGGTGATTACCCGCGATCTGGTGCACGCCTTCTACCAGAACCAGATGCAGATCAATGGCGGCAAGAACGATGGCTTCGTCGCCTGGGGCGACTCCGGCGCGCTGGTGATGGGCTACTACGCGGAGACGCGCAAGAACCTGAACCTCTGGCAGATCGCCCAGCAATACACGCTGTGCGACAACTTCTTCATGGCGGCTTTCGGCGGCTCCTGGCTCAACCACCAGTTCCTGATCGCCGGGCGCACACCGGTCTATCCGGATGCGGCCAATAGCGTTGCCAAACGCAAGATCGCCGTGCTGAGCGACGGGCCGCAGGGCACGACCCTGGCCGTGGCGCCGGATTCGCCTGCTTCAGCGCTGGATGGCCCGCCGAAGTTCGTCAATGCCGGCGCGATCACGCCCGACAACTTTGCCGTCAACACCATGGCGCCGCCCTATCAACCGAGCTTCGTGCGCCCGCCGCTGGACGGCGACAAACGTCTGGCCGACCCGAGCGATCCCTCGGTGCTGCCGCCGCAGGATTACGCCACCATCGGCGATCTGCTGTCGGCCAAGAAGGTCTCCTGGGCCTGGTACGGTGGTGGCTGGCAGGCTGCGCTGGATGGGCGTGGTGGCGCAGGCTCGCCCAACTTCCAGTATCACCACCAGCCCTTCAACTACTTCAAGCAGTTTGCGCCGGGCAGCGCCGCGCGTGCCGAGCATCTGCGCGATGGCGGTCTGGGCGACGGGCCGATCTCCAATTATTTCATCGCCGACATCATCGCCGGCAAGCTGCCGGCGGTGACTTTCTACAAGCCCCAAGGCAACCTCAATATGCACGCCGGGTATTCCGACGTTTCCTCGGGCGACCAGCACGTGGCCAATATCCTCGCCCACTTGCAGAAGAGCCCGCAGTGGAAGGACACCGTGGTGTTCATCACCTTCGACGAGAACGGTGGCTGGTGGGATCACGTCGCACCGCCGCCGGGCGACCGCTGGGGTCCGGGCTCGCGCATCCCGGCCATCGTCGTCTCGCCGTATGCGCGCAAGGCTCATGTGGATCACACCTTCTACGACACCACCTCGATCCTGCGCTTCATCACCCGCCTGCACGGTCTGCCCTTGCTCGAAGGCCTCGCCGAACGCAATGCGGCCTGCAAGGCACGCGGCACGCCGCCGCCAGCCGACCTGACCGCCACCCTGGCACTGTGAGCCGCAGATGAAAAACGGGCCGCGATGCAAGCATCGCGGCCCGTTTGCTGGGTACCTGCGCAATCGCTCAGAGCTGGTAGGTGTGCACGATCTTCTGCATCGAAGCCGCCAGAGCATCGAGCTCGCGTGCGGTGACGGCACTATTGCTGGCCGCGTGATTACTCACCTCGGCCATCTGCGCAATGCGCTCGACCTGCTGGGCAATGCTGTTGCTGGCTGCGCTCTGTTCGCGGATGGCGGCGGTAATCTCGCCAACCATGCTCACCGCCTTGCCGCTGGTACCGCTGATGCTGTCGATGGCGCGGCTGGCGTCTTCAGCGCGCGACACACCTTCGGTCACGCGATCGACCGCCACATCCATGCTGCGCACCGCTTCCTTGGCGCCATTGCGCACCCCCTCGATGATGCCGGTGATCTGGCGCGTGGAGTTGGAGGTACGTTCAGCCAGCTTGCGAACCTCGTCAGCCACCACGGCGAAGCCGCGACCTTGCTCGCCGGCACGTGCCGCTTCGATGGCGGCATTGAGCGCCAGCAGATTGGTCTGATCGGCCACTTCGCGGATCACCGCAACCACCGCCGAAATCTTGTCGCTCTCGGCCTCCACATCGTGAATGCGCTCGCTGGTGCTGTGCACCGTGCTGGCAATCTCGTTGATGTCCTTGACCGTCTCGCCAATGATCTGGCTGCCGTCGTGGGCCAGCTGGCCCGAGCGCTGCGAGAGCTGATCGGCCTCGGCCGCGCGGTCGCCGATATGGCTGATGCTCACCGTCATCTCTTCGATGGCAGCGGCCATGCCCGAAGCGGATTCACTCTGCAGGCCCGAGGCATGGGCCACTTCATGCGCGGTATCGGCCATCTGGCGCGATTTCGCGGCGACCTCGGTGGCGCTCTGGCCGATCTGGCGCAGCGCCGTGTGCATGCTCTCGATCAGGCGATTGAGGCTCTGCCCCATCAGGCTCAGCTCGTCATGGCCACTGACCGGCACCCGCACGCGGAAATCGCGATCCCGTTCGACGCGCTGCACCGCGTCCTGCACCCCACTGAGGGTGCGGCGGATCTGCAGGACCAGCATGCCGCCGAAACCGGCGATGGCGGCAATGCCGATGATGATCACCGACAGCGAAATGATGTAGGCACGGCGCGCATCGCCTTCTGCCTCCACGCGGGTCGCATCGAGGCTGGCGATCAGGTAGTCGTAATGCTTGTTGAGCAGGGTGCCCAGATCGCTGGAGGCCTTGATCACGTTGCTGATCCGCTTCTGCGCTTCGGGGTCATCGGGAATGTTCTGCCGGTTCTGCTCGACGGCGGGGGCCAGGCTTGCTTCGAACAGCTTGATCGATTCCTTATCAGCCTGCAGCATGGCCAGATCCTGCGGGTCTGTGGTCAGCGCTTCGTACTTGGCCACCTCTTCCCACAGCACCTTCATGCTCTTGGCCATTGCGGTCTCGATCTTGTCCATGCTCGCAAAGGAGCCGGCCAGGGCGTGATTGAGGATGTGCACGCGGACGCGCAGCGACTGACCGATGACCCGGTGCAGGGAATTGACCTGCTGCACGCTGACGGTCTGCGCCTTGCGCATTTCGCCGGCCATGGTATGGGTGGCGTAGATGCCGACCAGGCCGACGCTTAAAGCCACCACTGCAGAGAGCACGATGATCAGGATCAGACGAAAGGCGATAGTGGTTTTCATGATTCCGGCAACTCAAGAGTGATAGTTCGGGTTTACGACTAGACAACGAACTGCTTGAGAAACAAATAGCCACTATGTTCGATCTTTAGCAAAAAGCTTGTCGCCGGACAAACGCTGCACCGTTATGGACCAGCGACAGCGCCTATTCGCGCTCGAAGGCCCCGAGATCCGGCGCACTGCCACGGTACGGCAGCCCTGCCGGCACGCCGGCATTGATCAGCCGGCTGCTCGGCGCGAGGCGGAACAGCTCCAGCGCCGGCAGGCTGCCGTCGGGCAGACGTGGGCGCGTCGCCTGGCGCAGATCGAGGCTGAGGAAATCGGCCGCGCTGAGCGACAGGCCTGCATCCCAGGAATTGGCGCGCGCATCCGCATTGGCGATGCTGTCCGGCTCCTCGCCCGCCAGCGAGATATTGTTGCGGAAGAAGTGGCGCTCGCCGGCCGACAGTGAGGTGCCGAAGCCGTAGTTGATGCCGTTGCGGAAGGCCGTGTTGTTGATCAGGCTGACGCCGCCAACGTTATTGTTCTGGTCAAAACCCTTGTGTGCATTGCCGAAGGCGATGGAGTTACTGATCCGGTTGCGCTCCAGCTTGTAGTTGCCACCGAGCTTGAAGCCATTGCCATTGCCGGCAAAGCCGCCGCGCTGCCAGTAATCGATGCCGTTGCGAAAGCTCCAGCTGTGCTCGATGACTACCGCTTCGGCACTGTCGTAGGTGTCCCAGCCGTCGTCGGAGTTCTCCCAGGCGCGGCAGCCATAGAAGTAATTGCCCGGCCCCTGCGCCTGCTTGGAGGCAAAACCGTCGGCCATGCTGCCGTTTTTCTTCGGGTCGTAGTTTCGATAGGCGTCGGAATTGATCACCCGCGTGTAAGCGCCACCCTTGTTGATCTCCAGACCGCTGTTGCGGTTCTCGTAAAACGCGCAGTTCTCGAAGGTATTGTGCGCCCCAGTGACATACACGCCCTGATAGCCGGCGCGCGTAATGCCGATGCCCTTGAAATACCAGTAACTGCCGCTGAGCAGGAAGCCGAAGGAGTCCTGCACCCAGGCTTGCTCGGGGAAGGAGAAGTCGATCACCGCGCGCCCGCACTGCGCCGCCACCATGTAGATCGGCGCATCGGCACGACCGGACTTGGCCAGCACGATGGTGTTCCGCGCGCCAGCGGTGTAGGGCACGCTGTAGGTGCCCGGCTGCAGCAGGATCATCTCGCCCGCCCCGACCCGCTCCAGCGCATCGCGCAAGGGCATCGGTGCGGCAAAACTGCGGCCATCGCCGCCGGCTGGCGCTGCCGGCGTGACGTAATAGACCTTGCTGGCGCTGACTACGCTGGTTTCACTGTCACACGCGGCACTCTCTGCCATCGCACGCGCCGATCCCAGCAAGACCAGCATCAGAACGACCCACCACCTGCCCACCATCACAACTCCTCGAACACATTGCAGCGCCGAGCTTAGCAGGCGCAGGTAAAACAGAGCCTGTGTGCAGGCAAGGCGCTGACAAAAAGAAAAACGCACGCCGGATCAGGGCGTGCGTCGGTTTGGCGTGCGGCACCCGCTGCCGGGCGCGCTGCGCGGCTTACTTCAGCTCGAAGGGGCCCAGATCCGGCGCGGAACCCTTGTAGGCGATCCCGACATTCACGCCCTTGTCGACCATCTTGCTGGACGAGGAGAGACGGAACAGATTGGTCGTCGGCAGCGAACCATCGGCATTGCGTGCAGCCGTTGCCAGACTGGTGTCAAGACTGGCGAAATCGGAACTGCTGGCTGCCAGGCCGGTGTTCCAGCTGTTGTTGCTCGCTGTCGCGTTGGCGATGCTGTCTGCGCTTGTTCCCGACAAGGAGATGTTGTTCTTGAACACGTGCTTCTCGCCCGAGCTCACCGCTTGACCAAAACCGAAGTTGATCTTGTTCTTGTAGCCGATGTTGTTGTACAGCGTATTGCCGCCGACATTGCTGTTCTGGTCAAAACCCTTGAGGGCGTTGCCGAAGGCAATCGACTGCTTGACGATGTTGCGCTCCAGCGCCGGCTTGTCGGTCGCCGGGTCCAGGCCACCGAGCTTGAAGCCATTGCCATTGCCGACAAAGGCGCTGTCGTTCCACAGGTTCTTGCCGTTGTTGAAGGCCCAGCTTTGCTCGATGGTGATCGGCTCCTTGCTACCGAAAGTATCCCAGCCATCATCGGAATTTTCCCAGGCGCGGCAGCCGTAAAAATAATTACCGGCCCCCTGTTCTTGCTTGGACGCGAAGCCGTCCGCCATGCCGCCATGTTTCTTCGGGTCGTAGTTGTGATAGGAGTCGACGTTGATGATGCTGTTATAGGCACCGCCCTTGTTGATCTCCAGCCCCGTATTGCGGTTGTCATGGAACGAGGACTTCTCGATGGTGTTGTGCGAACCGGTGATGTAGATGCCGTGATAGCCGGCACGCGTCACCTCGATGCCCTTGAAGTACCAGTAGCTGCCGGTCAAGGAGAAGCCGAAGGAATCCTGCAGCCAGGTCCCGGTGGGAAACTGGAAGTCGATCTTGGCGGTGCCGCAGTTGGCCGCCACCAGATAGATGTTGGCGCTGGAGGTACCCGACTTGCTCAGCACGATGGTGTTTTTGGCACCTGCGGTGTACTTGATGTTGTAGGTGCCCGGCTGCAGCAGAACCATCTGGCCGGCCGCCACTTTGGACAGCGCAGCGCTGAAGCTCATCGGTGCCGAAAAGCTGGTGCCGGCGCCGCTATCGCTGCCCGAAGGTGTGACGTAATAAACCTTGGATGCGCTGAGATTGCTGGTCTCGGTACCACAACCACTGATCGTGGGTGCCGCCTGGGCCGTGGCAACGCACATCACGGCGGCCAAGCCGCCGATGCATAGCTTGTTGATCATCTTGTCTCCTTGTGTTTTTTTGTGTGCTGCAGCACGTGGGAATGCGCTGCATGCTGTTCCTGCGTCGCAGAACAGGCGCCTGCTGACGGACCCGATGCTATCACCGCCGTCATCACCGCTCAGCGGCTGCGCCACGGTTTCGTGACGCAGCCCACACTTTCACGCTCAGCGCGGCCGCGAACCGGCCAGACCGTACCAGGCGATGTAGAGGAAACACACGGCGGGAATGACAAATGAAGGTAGCAGACCCAGGTTGTCGGCCCCCCAGCCCTGCAGCACCGGCATGATGGCGCCGCCCACAATCGCCATGCATAGCAGGCCCGAACCTTCGCTGGTGAATTTGCCGAGCTTGGCCAGCGCGAGCGAGAAAATGGTCGGGAACATGATCGAGTTGAACAGCCCGATGGAGAGCATCGCCCACATCGCAAAGTGTCCCTGCACCAGCACCGCCAGGCCCAGCAGCAGGATGTTGATCAGCGCATTGCAGGCCAGCAGGCGGCTTGGCGCGATCTTCTGCATCAAGGCGCTACCGACGAAGCGGCCGATCATCGCGCAGCCCCAATACACCGACAGATAGCGCCCGGCCACATCGGCGGACAAACCCGCCACCGTGGGCAAGCCCATCACACTGACCAGCAGGCTGCCAATCGATACCTCGGCACCGACATAGGCAAAGATGCCCAGCGCGCCGAGCACCAGATGCGGGTAATGCCAGACCCCGGCACGCGCCGGCAGCGCGTCATGGCCGGCCTCACCGGCTTCAGCCTCGACACGCGGCAGACGGAACACGGCGATGAACACGGCAATCGCTGCCAGCACGGCCGCCAGCAGCAGATAGGGATGCTGCACCGCGTTGATCTGCGCCTGCGCGTAGAGCGCCAGATCCTGCGGCGCGAGCGCCTGCAGCTCGGGTGCTGACTTCACCGCCACGGCCAGGATGAAGGTGGCGCCCAGCGCCGGGCCGAGCGTGGTGCCCAGCGAGTTGAAGGCCTGGGTCAGATTGAGGCGGCTGGAAGCCGTCTCCGGCGAGCCCAGCGCAGTGACGAAGGGATTGGCCGCCACCTGCAGGAAGGTGATGCCGCTGGCGAGCACGAAGAGCGCCGCCAGGAACAAGGGATAAGATTGATACCCCGCCGCCGGGTAGAACAGCAGACAGCCGGCCGTGGCGATCAACAAGCCGAGCAGGATGCCGCCCTTGTAGCCGAGCTTCTCGACGACGAAGCCGGCCGGGAAAGACATCACGAAATAGGCCATGAAGAAGCAGAACTGCACCAGCATGGCCTGCAGATAGCTCAGCGTGAACAAGGCCTTGAGGTGCGGGATGAGAATGTCATTGAGAGAAGTGATCAGCCCCCACATGAAGAACAGCGAGGTCAGCGCAATCAGCGCGCTACGGTGATTGCCCTGCACCTGCGCAGGCTTGCCTGGTGTTGCCATGAATCCGCTCCTGAACGCCGCCACCGTAAGAGGCGGCGGCCGAGGGCGCAGCTTGCCACGCGCGGGCGGCAACAACCATACCCATTCCTGTATATCGGCTCGCTTGTGCTCAATCAGCAAAGAGCAATGCAGATCAGGCTGCGTGTCACACCTGCTGCTACGCTGCGGCCAGAGGTTTGCGCACAGACCGGCAAACCGCCCCCCAATGCCGGAGTCACCCCATGAAATTCCGCCACCTGCTGCTGGTGCTGAGCCTCTTTGCCCAACCTGTGTTGGCCGAGACCGTATTCCTGATCGGCGACTCCACCGTCGCCAACTTCTCGCCGCCTGACCCGCGCAATGGCTGGGGCCAGGTCATCGCGCCGTATTTCACGCCGGAGGTCACGCTGCGCAACTTCGCACTGTCCGGGCGCAGCTCGAAGAGCTTCTTCAACGAAGGTGCCTGGGCGCCGGTGGCGGCCGCCATCCAGCCCGGCGACTATGTGTTCATCCAGTTCGGTCACAACGATGAAAAGCGCGACGCCGAGCGCGGCACCGATCCGTTTGCCGGTTACCAGGAATACCTGTCGCGCTACATCGACGACACCCTCAAGGCCGGCGGCATTCCGGTCCTGGTGACGCCGGTCGAACGCGGCGGCATGAAGAAGAACAGCGGCCCCGGCTCGCACGGCCGCTATCCGGAAGCAATGCTTGAACTGGCCAGCAAGCGCGGTGTGCTGAGCATCGACCTCACCGCACTGAGTGCCGCGCACTTCGAGAAAATCGGCCGCAGCGCGACGATCAAGCTGTTCATCGCCTCGATTGACGGCAAGGACGACACGCACTTCACGCCGGCCGGCGCCAAGGAGATTGCACAGCTGGTCGCGCAAGCCATTCGCGGCCTCGACACGCCGCTGGCCAAGCAGGTGCTGGAAGCGCCGCGCAGCGCGCCCTGATTCCAGCCGGCCCTGCCCACAAGGGGCTTGCACTCGCGACGCGCATTCATAAAATGCCGCCCCATGAGCAGCGAGGACTTCGACAATCCATGCATCCGCTGCGGCGCCTGCTGCAGCCACTTCCGCGTCTCGTTCTACTGGGGCGAGGCGGACGACGCCCCCGGCGGCTGCGTGCCGGCCGCCCTCACCACCCAGGTCACGCCGCACTTGCGCGCCATGTGCGGCACCCATCCGCATGCCGTGCGCTGCGTTGCGCTGGAAGGTGAGCTGGGGCGCGAAGTGCGCTGCAGCATCTACGCCCAGCGCCCGTCGCCCTGCCACGACTTTGCTGCCTGGGAACTGGACGGCTCCCCCAACGAAGCCTGCACCCGCGCCCGCGCCGCCCATGGTCTGCCGCCGCTGCCGGCGATCCGCGCTGGCGCCAGCGATGCCGAGCGCTGTGTGGGTTAGCTGAGGAGCTAGGGGCTAGGGGCTAGGGCAGCCCCCTGCACCTTGTGGCGCGGATGCAGCTAAGCGGAATTCGGGATGTTTTTGGGCTTCAAATGCTCCGGATTCTAGGGCGTGTTCACACTCATCCGGCGGATTGCGTTGAAGTGCAGAGCTTGCCAGACAAGGCGTGCGACACAGTGCAGGGTGGCCCCCTGCACAAGGAGCGCAACGCAGTATGGCGAGCCCTGTACTTCAACCCTCCGGGCGGGTACTGAATTGGCCGCAGCACAGCGTTGCAGCTCCTCCTCAGGGGGCCACCCTGACAGCGTCGCTGCGCCTTGTTCTGCGTCCAATTCAGTACCCGCGCAACCGTCGCGTGAATGTGAACACGCCCTAGCACCACTATACTGTGGCCTCCGCCTACGAGAGTCCGCCCATGCTTACCCTGTTCTACGCCCCTGGCACCTGCTCGCTCGCCTCGCACATCGCACTGGAAATGGCCGGCGCCGACTACGCCGCGCAGCGCATCGATTTCTCGCAGAACGAGCAGCGCAGCGAGGCCTTTCTGGCCATCAACCCCAAGGGCCGCGTGCCGGCCCTGCGCACGCCGCAAGGGGTGATCAGCGAAACACCGGCGATCCTGTTCTACATCGCCCAAAGCTTTCCCGCAGCCCGGCTGGCGCCGCTGGACGACGCCTTTGCGCTGGCCCAGCTGCAATCCTTCAACAGCTATATCTGCTCGACCCTGCACGTGGCGCACGCGCACAAATTCCGTGGCAGCCGCTGGGCCGACGATCCTGCCGCCATCGAGGCCATGCGCCAGAAAGTGCCGGAAACCGTGGGCGCGGCCTTCGACCTGATCGAACAAGACCTGCTGCGCGGCCCCTGGGTGCTGGGCGAGCCGCTGAGCATTGGCGACGCCTACCTGTTCACCGTGGCGCAATGGATGGAAGGCGATGGCCTGGACATGGCGCGCTATCCGCGCGTCCTCGATCACCGCAAGCGCATGGCCGCCTTGCCCGCCGTGCAGAAGGTGCTGGCGGCGGCGCAGTAAGGCACGCGCTGCGTAATCAGCAGGTGATCGTGAACGGGGCGCGGCGCCTTGGCCCAAGGTGAGCGCCCGAGGCTGGCGATATACTCGCGTCATCTGCCCTCAAGCTTCGTTGCATGATCAACCAACGCCTGCTCTCCCTGCTGCTGGCCATCCTCACGATGCTGGGCGCGGGCCTCGCCATCCGTTTTGTGTTGTACATCGACAAGCCGGCGCCGGTGCAGGCCGAGCGTGTGCCGCCGATGCCCCAGGCGCCGCCTGCGCCATTGCCCGAGGCCAAGCCGGAAGCCCGCCCGGCGCCGCTGACCGAGACGCCGGGCAGCCTTCACAAATGCATCGCCGCCAATGGCCAGGTGTCCTATACCGACCAGGCCTGCAAGGCCAAGGAAGTGGCGCGCCCCGTCGCCCCGCTCCCTGATTCCGCCGGGCTGCGCCCGCAGCGCAGCTATCAGGAGCAGCTGGCCGAGCGGCCGAGCCACACGCCCGAGACCGACACGCCACGCCGCGGCGGAGCAATCGCCCAGCCCGGACCCACGTCACGCGATGAATGCCAAAGCCTGGATCTGGCGATCGTGCAGATCGATGCGAACCTGCGCCGCCTGCACGGCCCGCAGGAGGGCGACTTCTGGACCGAACGCCGGCGCCAGGCCACGCAACGCAAATACGATCTGCATTGCGGCTATTGAGCAAACTCAGCCAGGCAGACGCAATCGCCGCCTTGCCGGCAGAGCCGCCCGGTACAATGGGCCGATGCAGCTCTCACGCAACCAGATTCAAACCCTCTCCCTCATCGCGGTTTCCATCCTTGCCAATATCACCCTGAGTGGTGGCCGGGTCGCGGCGTCCCTTTTTGTACTCCGGCATGGCGGTTCGGCGGCGCTGGCGGGCATTGCCTACAGCACTTACAGCCTGATCCCGGCGATCCTGTCACTGCTGATCGGGCGCTGGATCGATCATGTCGGCCCGCGCCGCGTGATGCGCAGCAGTCAGGCGGCGATGATCATCGGCCTGCTCGCCCCGGCCCTGTTGCCAAGCATCAGCACGGTGTTCCTGTGCGCCCTGGTGTGCGGTTTCGGCTTTGCCGGCTACCTGCTGGCGGCCAATGTGGCGGTAAGCATGATGCCCTTCGCGCATCCGGGTGAGCGCGTCGGCATGCTCGGCTGGCTGGCCATGGGCGGCTCGGCCGCTGGCGCTTTCGGGCCGATGGTGGTCGGCTTCGCGATCGACCGTGGCGGCTTTGCGGCGGCCTATGCAGCGATGGCGGTGATTGTTGGCGCCAGTCTGCTGCTGTCCTTCTGTGTCGATGTACCGGGCGGCGTGGGTGGCATGGTCAAGGCGCCCGGCAAGGGTGGCAGCAGCGTGGTGCGCGATGTGTTCTCCAATCCGCGTCTGCTGCGCATCTACCTGCTGGCGATGGTGGTGTCGATGGGGTACGACGGCTTTGCCTTCATGACCCCGGTGCTGGGCGAGGAGCGCGGCTTTTCAGCGACGACCATCGGCATGATCATGTCCTGCTTCGCGGCCGGCACCTTCTGCATGGGCGCACTGCTGCCCTGGCTGTCACGTCATCTGACGGAATGGCGGATGATGACGATTGCCTTCGGCACCACGGCCGCCGTGTTCATGTTGCTGCCACTGGCCTACAGCGGCTATCTGCAAGGCGCACTGGGCTTCGTGTTCGGCTTTGCGGCGGGTGCCGGTCAGCCCAATATTCTCAGCCTGATCTACCGGGCCATGCCCGACAAGGCTGGCGAAGGCGCCGGCCTGCGTTCGATGATGGGGAATACGGTCGGCATGACGGCGCCCTCGGTGTATGGCGCCGTCGCCGGCTTGTTCGGTGCCGTGCCGGTGTTCATCGGCGTCGGCTGCGTGGCGGCGATTGCCAGCTGGCAATCGCATCTGGGCTGGAAAAGCCGCGCCCGCCTGACGGCTTCCGCCGCCAGTGAGCGCTGAACCCGGCGGCGCTCAGTGCGCCGCCGAGGCATCCACCGCACGGGTGGCGCGCGGGCCGATCCAGATGCTGCAGGCCGCCACGAACAAGATCACCGCGATGATCATGAAGATCTGGTTGGTCGCCAGCATCACGCTCTGCCCGGTCGCCAACTGATCCAGCGAACTGAGCTGGGCCAGACTCGCATTGCCCATGCCGACGATATCGACCTGATTGAGCGGATTCATGGCAGTCACGATGTCGGCATGATTGCTCTGGATGCGGTCTTCCCAGGAGGCCGTCGCCAGCGAGGTCGCAAATGCGCCGGCCAGGGTCCGCAGGAAGTTCATCAGCCCGGCGGCCGAGGCGGTTTCGCGCTCCTCCACGCTACCCAGCGCCTGACCGGTCAGCGGCACGAAGAAGAACGGCAGCCCGACCCCCATCACCAGCAAGGGCAGCGCAATCTGCCAGTAGGTCATGTCGCTGGTGCCAAAAGCGCGCCACAAACTGACACCCGCCAACCACGACACACCGGCAAAGACCAAGGCGCGCGAATCGATCTTGGTCGACAGAATCGCCGCAAAAGGCGCGCAGAGCACCGCCAGCACGCCGCTCCAGGCCGTGGTCATGCCGGCCCAGGTGGCGGTATAGCCCATGTACTGCTGTAGCCACATCGGCGTCAGCACGTTCAGACCGAAGAAGGCGCCAAACGCCAGCACCAGGGTGAACACGCCGGTGGAGTAGCCTGCGTGGCGGAACACGCGCAGATCGACGATGGGATGCTCCTCGGTCAGCTCCCAGATCATGAAGGCCACAAAACCAATGGCCGCGATGATCGACAGCGCAATGATGATCGGCGAGGAGAACCAGTCCAGATTCTTGCCTTCATCGAGCATGATCTGCAGCGCGCCCACCCAGATCACCAGCAAGCCCAGGCCCACGGTGTCGATCGGCGTCTTCTCCAGCGCCGACTCGTAGCGCTTGAGCAGGCCCCAGGCAAACCAGGCGCAGATCAGCGCAATCGGCACATTGATGAAGAAGATCCACGACCAGTGCGCCTGATCACAGATGACGCCGCCCACAATCGGGCCGAGCACCGGTGCCACCAGGGTCGTCATCGCCCACAAAGCGGTTGCCAGAGCGGCTTTGTCCTTGGGGAAGATACGCAGCAACAAGGTCTGCGACAGTGGCATCAGCGGGCCTCCGGAAAGACCTTGCAGCACCCGCCCAGCCACCAGCACGCCCAGCGAATTGGACAGCCCGCAGAGCATCGAGGAGATGCCGAACAAGGCCATCGACGAGACGAACACGCGCACCGCACCGTAACGCCCGGCCAGCCAGCCAGTGAGCGGCACGGTGATGGCTTCGGCCACCGCGTAGGAGGTGATGACCCAGGTGCCCTGGCTACTGGTCACCCCCAGCGCGCCAGCGATGGTGGCGACCGAGACATTGGCGATGGTCATGTCCAGCACGGCAATGAAGTTCGCCAGCGCCAGCACCAGGGCGGCGATGAACAGCATGCCGCCGCGCAGCGGCTGTTCGCCATTGGGAAGAAGCGATTGCGTGGGCATGGTGGGCCTCAGTTACGCACAAGGGTGTTGCTACGGGTATCGATATTCGCGTGCATCGACAGTCCAACCTGCAGCGGGTGGCTCACCAGATCCTGCGGATCGATCTCGATACGCACCGGCAAGCGCTGCACAACCTTGATCCAGTTACCGCTGGCGTTCTGTGCCGGAATTGCCGCAAAGGCCGCACCGGTGCCACCGGCAAAACCTGCAACCGTGCCGTGATAGACCACATCGTCACCGTACAGATCGGCGCGCAGTTCAACGCGCTGGCCGGCGCGCACCTGCTTGAGCTGCACTTCCTTGTAGTTGGCATCAACGTGGATCTGAGCGACCGGCACCACACTCAGCAAGGTCGCACCCGCCTGCACGCGCTGCCCCACCTGCACCTGGCGGCGAGCGATCACGCCATCGACCGGCGCACGCACCACGGTACGCTCCAGATCGACGCGCGCCTGGTCACGACGTGCCCGTGCCAGCGCCACTTCCGGATTGCTCTCCAGCGTGGCGTTGTCGATCAGCACCGTATTGGCGCTACGCGAACCGACTGCGCTTTCACGATTGGCACGCGCCTGCTCGACGCTGGCGCGCGCCACTTCCAGATTTGCCTTGGCAGTGGTGAAGGCGTTCTGTGCACGCGTCAGCTCGTCACCCGAGACCGAGCCGGAGGCCGACAAGGCCGAGCGACGCTGCAAGTCGATACGTGCGCGGTCAAAATCGGACTGCGCGACCTCCAGCTGCCCCTGCGCGCGCTGCGCCTCGGCATCGCGGGCGGCGATCTGCGCGCGCAAGCCGGTGTCATTGGCTTCAAAGCCGCGCACCTTGCGCACTGCACGGCCGTATTCGGCCTCGGCCTCGGCCAGCTTGAGGCGTGCATCGGTGTCATCGATCACCACCAGCACATCGCCGCGCTTGACCGCTTGCGTATCGTTGACCGCCACCTGGCGCACCGTACCACCGACCGCCGGCGTCACCTGGGCGATCTCGGCGGCCGCATAGGCATTGTCGGTGCTCACGATGTAGCGGGCATACGTCCCCCAGTAGGTGCCATAACCAATGCCGGCCAGGGCCACAACGCCGGCCAGCAGGGCAAACATGACGCGGCGACGGCCGGTATTGGTGGCTTGCGCCGGCGCGGGCGACTGGGGAGCGATGAGGTGTTCTGCGGGTTCGATCTTGGACATGATGAGTTCCTTGGATTCAGATATTCAGACTGTTCGGGGTGGGCGTGCATCAGCTGAGGCGGTAACCGCCGCCCAGCGCGCGGATCAGGGCAACATCGAGGCTGAAGGCGCGCGATTGCATGTCGGTCAGGCTGCGCAGATTGCTCAGCAAGCTGTCTTCGGCGCTGAGCACGTCGAGATAGGTCGACAAGCCGCCCTCGTAGCGATTGCGGGCGATCTGCCAGGCCTGGCGTGCTGCTTCCACCGCCTGGTTGGCGCTGGCCAGCTGGGCGCCCAGGGCGCGCTGGCTGGTGGCCGCATCGGCGACGTCATGCAGGGCCTGGGTCACCGTGGAGTCATAGTTGGCAACTGCTTCGTCGTAGTCAGCATGGCGGCTGCGGTAATTGGCTTGCAGGCGCCCACTGCTGAAGATCGGCAAGGAAATCGCCGGCCCCACGCTACCGGTGTCCGAACCCGACTTGCCCAGCTTGTCCAGCCCCAGCGACTGCACGCCGATGAAGGCGGTCAGATTCACATTCGGGTAGAACTCGGCCTTGGCCCCGTCAATACGGCTGGCCGCCGCCTCGGCACGCAAGCGCGCCGCCACCACGTCCGGGCGACGCCCCAGAAGATTGAGCGCCAGTTGCGGCGGCAAACCCGGGGTGCGATTGAGTTCGATACTCGGACGCTGGATGCTCAGGCCGCGATCCGGGCCGGCGCCCATCAGTGCCGCCAGCTGGTTGCGCTGCAGGGCGATCTGCTCTTCCAGCGCCAGCACGTCACCCCGCGCGGAGGCCTGGCGGGCTTCAGCCTGGCGCACGGCACCCAGGGTTTCCATGCCGTTATCGAAACGCTCGCGCATCAGCTTCGCTGTCTTGCTGCGCACTTCCAGCGCGGCCACCGTAGTGTCATGGGCGGCAAACTGTCTGGCCAGTTCGGCATAGGCCGAGCTGATCGAAGCGCTGAGCACCAGGCGGGCCTGCGCCGCTTCGGCGCGCTGCGCTTCGCGCTCCGATGACGCGGCTGCCAGCGCGGCATGGTTGCGGCCCCAGAAATCCAGCTCCCAGCTCAGATCCAGCGTCGCCCGGCCGTAGTCGTTCCAGCCTTGCGGCAGCGAACTACGCGGCGTCAGGTAGTTGTAGCTCTGCTTTTCCTCGGTGATCGACAGATTGCCATTGAGCTGCGGACCATTGGCGGCATTCGCCGTCTGCACGGCCGCCTCGGCACGGCGCAAGCGCGCCAGCGCCACGCGCATGCTCGGCGCGCCGTCCACCGCTTCGAGGATCAGGCTGTTGAGCTGGCTGTCGCCATACGACTGCCACCAGGTTTCAACCGGCCAGTCCTGCACCGGCGCGGCCAGACTCTGGCTGCTCGCCCAGGCTTCCGCCGGCTTGATCTGCGGACCCGCCGCAAGTTCGGGCAGCTGGGCACAAGCGCCCAACAGCAAGCTCGCCACCAGCGCCAGAGGGCGCAGGACAGGCAATCTGATCGGGGAATGCGTGCTCATTGTTTAACACTCCTTAACTGAACCGTACTGTATGGTTATATCTTAATTGACATTTTGCGCTTGTCAAGCAAAACTGTACGAGTGAGTTCAAAAAAGGAAGCGCAGCATGCGCATCAAAACGGAAACAAAACGACAAGCCATCATCAATGTGGCGCGCCAAGCCTTTGACGAAGCGGGTTTCGAGGCAACCTCCATGTCCGGCATCGCCGCCCGCCTGGGTGGATCGAAAGGCACGCTGTACAGCTACTTCGCGTCAAAAGAAGAATTATTCGTGGCCGTGGTTCGCCAGATTGGCGAAAGCCACATGCAAACGATCTTCAGCGGACTCGATCCCCAGCAGGACCTGCAGAGCAGCTTGCAAAGGTTCGGAGAGCGCATGCTCGGCGCGATCTGCCTGCCGGAAATCATCCATGCCTACCGCAACATCATGGCTGAATCGGGAAAAAGCGAGGTTGGCCGCCTGTTCCTGGCCAGCGGCCCACAAGAGGGCAAGCGCCAAGTCGTCGCCTATTTGCAGGCCTGCATGGATCTGGGCAAGTTGCAGCGCGCCGATAGCGCCGTCGCCGCCGAACACTTGATCGCCCTGCTTAAATCGGAAGTGCATGAACCGCTGCTGTTCGGCGCACGTGCGCCCTTCAGCGCAGCAGAGATCAAGGCGATCGTCGCCCGCGCACTGGGCGCGTTCCTGGCCGCTTACGGCGCCAAGCCGAACAGCTGAGCGCTGCCGAGCGCCTCAATCCGCAACATGCCGCGCCTGGCGCAAGCGCTTGGTCGCCATCGGCTGGGGTGCCGCACGGTCACCCAGCAAACCACTCAGGCAGCGCGGATTCGAACGCGCACCGCTGTCGAGGTAATCCGCCCGCAGCAGTTGCCGGACGTGTTCGCGCTCTTCGCCACGCTGCGTGGTGAAATAATCAAACAAGGCATCGAGCAGCACTTCCGGCCTCAGCCCGCTGGTTTTGCCGGCGGTGTCCGGGTGCCATTGCCATAGCCAATCCGCAAACGCCAGGAAAGCGCCAAACGCCGACGGTCCCTGGCAGAGCATGGCCATCGCCCGCTTGAAGCGCCCCGAATTGGCCAGCAGATCCCAGTAGCGCGCCAGGCGCTTGAAGCGCTGCATGGTCGCCGCGTCCACCGCCGCAGTCTGCAGCACGGTATAGGGCGGCGTCTCTTCATAGAGCATGCCGAAAGCCGCGGTATGGCGTGCAATCGGCGTGCCGCGCAGCCGTTTGAGCACACCGAGCTGGATCTCATGCGGGCCGATCGCATAGAGCTGGTCGAAGCCCGCGGCGAAGCTCTCCAGGCTCTCGCCCGGCAAGCCGAAGATCAGGTCGGTGTGCAGATGGGCATGGCTCTCCTGTAGCAGCCATTGCAGATTGGCCAGCGTCCTCGCCGTATCCTGGCGGCGCGAGATAGTTTGCTGCACCTCGGGGTTGAAGCTCTGGATGCCGATCTCGAACTGCAGCACGCCCGGCGGGAAGCGCGCGATCATCGCCTTGAGGCGCTCCGGCAAGTGATCAGGCACCAGCTCGAAATGCAGGAACAGGCCTTCGTCGAGACGCTCCAGGAAGAACTGCAGCACGCGCAGCGAGGCTTCGATCTTCAGATTGAAGGTACGGTCGACAAACTTGAAGTGCCGCGCGCCACGCGCATAGAGCCGGTCCAGCTCGCCCAGAAAGAAATCGAGATCGAAAGCCCAGGCGGTCTTGTCCAGCGCGCTGAGGCAGAACTCGCACTTGAACGGGCAACCACGCGAAGCTTCGACATAGAGCAGGCGATGCGCCAGATCCTCAGCGCTGAATTCGGCGTAAGGCAGCTCGATTTCATCGAGCGGCGGCTGTTCGCCGGCAATCACTTTCTGCAGCGGCTGCGGACCGTGGATCAGCGCACGGCACAGCTTGGGGAAGCTCACATCGCCCCAGCCGGTGATCAGGTGGTCGGCCAGCTGCACGATCTCCTGCTGCTGCCACTCGTGGCTCAGCTCCGGCCCGCCCAGCACGATTTTCAGCGTCGGCCGCGCTGCTTTGAGCAGGCGCACCACCGCCGTGGTCTGCGCAAGATTCCAGATATAAACGCCAAAGCCGATGATCTGCCGCCCCTCGCCTGCCGGCAGCTCGGCCAGCAGCGCCGCGGCAATCTCCTGCGGCGGTCGCGCAATGGTGAATTCGCGCAGCAGGCTGCAGGCGCGCAGATCCTCGCCGCCGTGGCGGGCCATATTGGCAAGCAGGTAGCGCAGCCCCAGCGAGGCGTGAATGTACTTGGCGTTGAGCGTGCTGAGGATGATGCAGGCGCGCGGCGGCGGAGTGAGTTCCCGGGACATCGCCGCATTATCCCTTGAGAGCGGCTGCGGCTGTGCAGCGCCTGCACAGCCGCAGGACGACTCAGCCGTGCAGGCCCTTGGCCGGCTTGAGACCCAGACGCTTGAGCCAGGCAGGATAATCACGGCTGAGCAGCTCAGCCGCTTCCGTGGTGTACCAGTTGTATTTCACGCGCCGCTCGTAGGAGACCTGATCGAAACTCGTCCGCGGCTTGCTGTCGCGCGCCGAGAACAGCGGCTTGCCCGTCTGCGGATCATAGAAGCGCGCCCACATCGGCCCGGCATGCGGATCCGCCTCGAGCACGAAATCAAAGCCGTACTCCAGGGTGCGGTCCTCACGTCGAACGCGCTTGAGTCCGCTGAGCTTGGCCTGGTCGAACCAGGCCACGGCGTCCTGCACCGCACGCACCACTTCGGCAGAAGGCTGCTCGATGCCCATCAGGAAACGCACCACGTTCACGCTCTCGCTGCCGCTGATCGAGGGCAGCTCGAAGGCGCGGCCCATCGCCGGCGCCAGCGAATTCTCGTCGTACTGCGCGCACCAGCCGGTCTTCTTGCCGCCGACCACCATCTGCGTCTTGAGGATCAGCGCCAGACCGCTGTCGTAAGCCAGGCGAGCGCGCTTGGCGTGCAGCGGCGTGACGAAGCTGAAATCACCGCGCAGCGCCGCCACGTCCCGCATGATTTCCAGCACATTGGCGATCGCGTCGTCATTGAAGGTGATGCGCGCCTTGTAACCTTGCGGGTTCGGCCAGTATTGCTGCCAGCCGCCATTCGCCAGCTGGGCCGCCAGCAGGTAGTCCAGACCGCGCTCCACAGACTCCCGGAAGCGCGCCTGCCCGGTCGCCTTGAACGCACGCGCGAGCGCAATCAGCTGCTTGGTCGTCGAATCATTGTCGATGGTGGACTTGGCCTTGAAGCCACTGAGCGCCGCACGATTGATCGGTTTGCTGAGGCTGACATCGCGCTCGAGCTTGGGCCAGCCACCGTCTTCGTTCTGATAGCCCAGGATCACCTCGGCCACCGCGATCCCCTCGGGCGTCGCCCAGAACTCCGGCTTCTGCTCGGTCAGATTGGCTTCCACCACCGCACCGCCGCGGGCAAGACCAATCGTCTTCTTGCTCAAAGGCTCGATGAATGAGGCACTGTAGCGCTGGCGTGCCTTGTCCCATTTGCTGTAGGCGCCGAGCTGATCGAAGACCCAGAACACCGACACCCACATATTGCCGTTACGCCACTGCGGCGCGACATCGGCACGCACGTTCTGGCCATTGAGCGTGGCCTCCAGCTGGCCCGCCTTGACGCGCAAGCTTCGCCCGCCAATGCTGTAGCTGGCACTTTGCTGCGCAGCATCGAGCTGCACTTCGCCCCCCAGGTTGAGCATCAACTCGCTAATCGGCGCAAAGATGCGCTCACCCGGCAGCAGTTCAGGCTGGGTGTAGAAGCCCTCTTCCAGCTCCTGATACGCGCCATCGATCGAATAATTCGGCTCACCGATGATCAGCGAAACCGTCTTGAGTACGCCGTCGCTACGGCTCGGTGAGCTGCCCGAGGGCGGCGCGGGTACGGCTGGCGCGGCAGACTGGGCAAGCAGCACGGACGGGAATACGGCCAGCATCACGCTGAGCACGAGGGGCTTGGATAGCATGCGGTTCTCTCTCCTGAGTCATGACAGGCAAACTAGGGTTTACCCTAGCACGAAGAGACTGCAGCCCCCTGGCCGGCTGTCTGCGTCAATCGGCAGCCTGGCCGTCCCCTGCGGCATCGCCCGCTGGCGCCAGCAAGGCGTGCAGGCGCTCCAGCTCGGCCGCTTCGCCGCGCACGCGGAAATGCGCGCCGGCTTCGTCGGCTTGCTCGTCGAGCACTTCGCAGCGCTCGTAAATATCCTTGCGCAGCTGCTGGGCCGACCAGGGCAGGAACAAGCTATCTTCAACCAGATCGCGCTGGAAGAAGGCCACGATTTGCGCATGCAGGCGCGCCACATCCTGCGGATTGCGCGCACTCATCACCACGCAATCCGGATACTGCTCGCGCAGCTGCTGCGTGCAAGCCTGTTGCGCAGCCAACGCTTCGTCCGGCGGCAAACCCGCGCCGACAAAATCGATCTTGTTGAAAACGCGGATGCGCGGCAGCGCTTGGGCATCGATCTCTTCGAGCACCTTGTCAGTCACTTCGCGCTGGCGCTCAAAACCCGGATCGCTGGCGTCGATCACGTGCAGCAGCAGCGAGGCGTCCAGCGCCTCATCGAGCGTGGATTTGAACGAAGCCACCAGACCATGCGGCAGATTCTTGATGAAGCCCACGGTGTCGCTGACCAGCACGCGCGGCACACTCTCCGGGTAGAGCGCACGCACGGTGGTGTCCAGCGTCGCAAACAGCTTGTTGGCGACCAGCACTTCGCTGCCGGTCAGCGCACGCATCAGGGTCGACTTGCCGGCATTGGTGTAACCGACCAGGGCCACGTTGGCGATATTCTGGCGGCCGATGCGGCGCGAGCGCTGCGTCTCGCGTGCCGCATTCATGGCGAGGATTTCAAGCTCCAGCGCCGCAATGCGGTCGCGAATCTTGCGCCGGTCCAGCTCGGTATGCGATTCGCCGGCCCCACGACCGCCGGTACCACTGCGCTGCCGTCCTTGCGGGCCCGCCAGCTTGGCCGCCTCACGCAGACGCGGCGCCATATAGCCCAGACGCGCAATCTCCACCTGCGCTCGCGCCGCCGGCGTGCGCGCATTGCGATGGAAGATTTCGAGAATCACCATGGTGCGATCCATCACCTCGCAACCGACCTCAATCTCCAGATTGCGTGCCTGCGACGGGGAAATCTCATGATCGACCAGGATGGCATCGATCTCTTCGACCGACTCGGCGCCCGGCATCGACAATTCGCCACTGACATAGGCGCGCAACTCCTCGCGCTTGCCCACGCCCAGATAGGCGGTGGTGTCAAAGCTGCTGCGCTTCTGCGTGAACGTCTCGACGACCTCGAAACCCAGGGTCTTGGCCAGCTCGCGCAACTCCATCAAGGAGGCGGCGAACTCCACATCGCTGACGCTGGGTAATTGAACGGCGGCAACAATGGCGCGCAGGGGCTTATCTTTGACTTCTCTTGGCATTCCGGACGGTTTTCTCTCGATTTCGAAGGCAGATAGTACCCGTCATTGCGCGCATGCAATGAACAAGATCTACCCTGCGTTAGCATCTGCGGCGAATCCCTCAAACGACAAGGAGCTCGTCCGTGATCCCACACCTATTCTCTCGCTTGCCAGGCGCGTTGATCGCCCTCAGCCTGTGCGGGCTGGCCAGCGCAGCGAGTGCTGCAGAACTCCAGTTGCAGATCAACAAGATCGCCGATCGCAACGGCGCCCTGCATGTCTTCGTGTTCACCGCTCCCAGCGGCTTCCCCGCCGAAGCCAGTGCCAGCCTGCACCATGTGCAAAACGGCCCACATGAAGCCAGCGTCAAGCTCAAGCTGGACGTCCCCGAAAGCAAGGAGTACGCGCTGATGGTCTATCAGGACAAGAACGGCGACGGCCGCATGAACCGCTTCCTCGGCATGATCCCGCAAGAGCCCTATGCACTCAGTCGCAATCCCAAGGTGATCGGCAAGCCTAGCTTCGCCGACTCGGCGGTGCATCCTGCGGTGGATGAGCTGATCGTGCTGGATCTGCGGGATTGAAGGAGTTGTTGATGGCGGTGTAGAAGTAACAAAGCCCCGCTCACGGTAGATGTGAGAGGGGCTTTGTGTTGTGGGGTAGTCTGACGATGACCTACTTTCGCGCGG